>JBEQSW010000150.1:0-19281 GCA_040348565.1 Myxococcales bacterium
CCCGTCGTCTGTGTCTGCCCCGCCTCCCCGCCTGCCCCCGCGCCTGCCGCGGACATGTCCACGGGTAGAGCCACGCGATCACGGATGATGGCGACAGCGGTCGAGCCATCGGCGCTCAGGTCGAGATCCGTAACGACGCCTGGCAACGTGACGTCTTGAATCTTCCGCTGCGTGACGTCTACGACCGTGACGTAGTCTTTGCCTTGCCGGCTCACGAACGCGAACAGCCCGTCAGACGTCATGTTCACGTCGCGCTTGGCGGTGTCGTTCGCCGGATCGGGACTCAGCTCGATCTCGCTGTCCACGATCGCGCCGTCTTTCGAAGCCAAATCGACGACGTCGATACCCGAGTCGGTGGCCACGTACGCCGACAGACTGTCGTCGTCCATGAAGATGCGAGCGGGGCGGTAGCCGACGCTCAAGCGCTTGGACGTGAGCGTCTTTCCGCCCAAGTCGAGCACCGTGATGTCTTGAAAACCTTCGCTAGGGTCCGCGCCCGCAACCGCGCTGGCGTCGGTCCAGGCAATGGCAAAGCGGCCGTCGGGGCTGATGGCCCAAGCGTTGGCGCCTTCGTGCACGGGCAACGTGGCGCTGGTTTCGATGTCCCCGGCGGCGTTGGCAACCAGCAAGGTGGCGTCGAGGCTTTCGCTATTGATGACGAGCGCGCGCGAGCCGCCACCTTCGGCCGGCAGCGCCGCGAGGTAGGTCGGCCCAGCACCTGCCAGCGCCGTCTTGACGGTGAACGTCTTGGCGTCGATCAGCGCGACGCGCCCAGACGTCGGATTGGCCGTCCACACCCAGTGGCCGCTGACCACGGGCACCCGAAAGGCGCGATCGACTTCCTTCTCGGGATCTGGAGTCGTGACCGGCACGCCCTCCCCGAGGTCGCTACCTTTGCCGCCACTGCTGCTCCCCGAGGGTCCGAAATCGGCGGCGGCATCGGCCTCGCCGGCCGCGTCCGAGCCGCAGGCACCAGCGGCAACGGCTCCTAGCGTCGCGGCAATCGCATAAAAAAGCCTGGCCCCGTGCTTCAATGTTCCTCGCTGCACCCGGACTGCAAGGGGTGGGCCACCGCTTGCGCCTCGCCGAAGCGGGCCTTAGACGCAAGAAAAGGCGGGAACATTCAGCGGCCGTCGCCGACCACGCGCGACATTCGTGTCGTACGGAGGTCGTGCCAAACGCGCTGGCACACTGGGATCAGCTCGCATCTTTTTCGCTAATCGCGCGCTTTTTGCCTAGGCGCACATGCCTGCTGGCGACCTCGAGCCACCCCTGGTGCGTGAGTCATGGTCTCACGGCTCGACTACGGCGACGCGATCGGGCTGGCTGGTGCCCTTCTTCTCGAAGTAGGCGCGCAGGACCTCACGAGCCAGCTGCGGTGCTTTGATTTGCCACTCAGGCGTGTTCACGACCAGCGCCGAAATCGCGACCTCCGGAGCATCGGCCGGCGCGAAACCGACGAACCACGTGTAGTAGCGGTTCAGCTTGTAGTCGGTGAGAGTGCCGGTCTTGCCGGCCACGGCGACGCCCGGGATGTACGGCTTGCCCTGCGCATCGTGAAAGCTCTTGAAGGCGGAGCCGTTGGCCACCGTCTCGCGCATCATGCGCGCCACCTGCGCGGCGGTCTCGGGCTTGATCGCGCGGCGCAGCACGCGCGGCTCACGTTCTTCCTTCCACAATTGCTCGCCGCCGCGCGAAACGCCGGCCACGATGCGCGGCTCGAGCGTGACGCCGCCGTTGGCGACCGTCTGCGCGATCGAAACGGCGAGCAAAGGCGACATGGTGGTGTGCCAAAACCCGGCCGAAGCGCGCGCAAACTCGACCGGCTCCTGAGGGATCTCGATCTTGGGCGCTTCGTTGGCGACCGCAAACGGAATGGGCGCGCCAAAGCCGTAGGCACCGCCCATTTGCGCCACGTCCTCGGGCGTCAAATGCTTCTGCGCCAAGCGCGCGAACACCACGTTCAAGCTGCGGCCCATCGCGATCGCGACGGTGGCGCACCACTTGTCGCGGCGCGGGTCATCGACGAGCTCGTCGGGCAAAATGCGGCTTTTCCCGCCGTGATAGCACTGCTCGCTTTCGGCCGTCAGCCCTGCCCGCTCCACCAGCGCCGAGCCCGTGATCACCTTGAACACGCTGGCGGCAGGCGCTTCCGCGCGCACGTTCACGTCGAAGGCCTCGCCCTGATTCACGTAGCTGGCGTAGGCGAGCAGTTTGCCCGTCTTGACGTCCATCATCACGACGCCGCTCTCGGGCATCCGATACTTCTGCATCTGCGCGCGCGCCGCGCGCTGAATGGCCGGGTCGAGCGTCAGCTCCGCGGTCTGCCCATCTTTCAAGGGCGCCATCACGCGCTGCGGTCGCAAATCCAAGCGCAGCAAGTCCAACCCCGTCAGCGGCGGCGGCTCCTTGCTCTTCGGTGTGGCACCGACTGCGCTCGAAAGCTTCCGCAGCGGCGCCTCGATCGCGACACTTCCGCGCACTACCGGCACCAACGCCGCGATGACGCCCAGCGCCGCGCCGACTCCAATCCATCTGCGCAAGCCTCGCATTGGCTTTCGGAGTATCGACTCGCGCCCTCCTGGGCCAAGATTTGCGCGCCCCCCACCAACTTATTTAACCCCTCGCCACCCAACCCCAACCCCAACCTTAGCCTTAGCCTTAGCTCGAACCCCAACCTTAGCCTTAACCCGAACCCGAACCCGAACCCAAACCCGAACCCGAACCCAAACCCGAACCCAAACCCGCCCCCCCTGCTCGTTCAGGTTTCGACTGCCTCTTCGGCTTCTTCTTGCGCTTCGACCTGCGCTTCGGCGTCCGGTGGCGGCGGGTCGGTATGCCAGCCGCGCACGCCGTGGCGATCGGCCGTGCGTCGATCGTTTTCCATTTGGCGTTCGAGTTGGTCGCGCGCCGAGATGGCCATTTTGGTGCGAGCTTCGACGTCTTGCCAGTGCGGCAGAATGGCTTCCATGGCGCGGATATTGTGGCGCCGGAAGACGTCGGCGCGCTCCTTGGCCTCGTAGGGGCGCACGCCGAGCACTTCGAGCGCGTGACGTCCGATGGTAACGGCCGCCTCGAAGGTTTCACGCTCGACGATTTCGACGCCCAGCGAGCGGAGCTTTTGCCAATGCCCGACGTTGCGGGCGCGCGCGACGATGGCCAGCTTCGGGAAGTTTTCTCGCACCGTTTCGACCAGTTTGACGCTGCTTTCTTGATCGTCGATGGCCACGACCAACAGGCGCGCGTGGGACGCACCGGCGGCGTGCAGCAAGTCGAGGCGCGTGGCGTCACCGTAGTAGATGCGAAAGTTGAAGCGCTTGAGCAGCTCGATCGTGTCCGGGTCGTGGTCGAGCACGGTGGCTTTCACGCCGCTCGCAAACAGCAGCCGCCCCACTATCTGACCAAACCGTCCGAAGCCGGCGATGATGACGGGCGTACCTTCGTCGACGATCTCGTCGGCTTGGGGCTCGTTGCCGCGCTGGCGTCGCAAGATGAGCTTGTCGTGCAAGATCATCAGCACCGGCGTGAGCGCCATCGACAAGGCCACCGCCAAAGTGAGCAAGGCGTCCCAGTCTCCGGGCAACAGCCGGGCCGAGCGCGCAACCCCGAACACCACGAACGCGAACTCGCCGCCTTGCGCCAACAGGCCGCCGATCAGCCAGCGCTGCTTGGTCGTCACGCCCAGCGGCCCCGCAACCAGCCGCAACGCCAGCACCTTCAGCACTTGAAAACCGAGTACCAGCCCCAGCACGAACAGCGGCCGATGCGTCAACAGCCCGAAATCGACGCTCATGCCCACGGCGATGAAAAACAACCCCATCAGCAAGCCTTTGAACGGCTCGATGTCGCTCTCCAAGGCGTGCCGATACTCCGAGCCGGCCAGCAGCACACCGGCCAAGAACGCGCCCAGCGCCATCGAGATACCGACGCTGGCCATGATCTGCGCGATGCCCAAGACGAGCAGCAGCGCAAACCCGGTGAACACCTCGCGCAGCCCGGTGTTGGCCAGGACGCGTAGGATGGGTCGCGTCAAGAAGCGGCCGATCACGAACACGGCCGCGACCGCAACCAGCACCTTGACCGCGCCAACCCAGCCCGAGCCGCTGCCTCCGGCTCCGGGCGCCTGCTCCGCGAGCAACGGCACCATCGCCAGCAGCGGGATTGCCGCGATGTCCTGGAACAGCAAAACCGCGAAGGCCGTCTTACCCACCGGCGAAGAGAGCAAGCTGCGCTCGGCCATCGTCTGCATGGCGACCGCCGTCGACGACAAGCCAAGGGCCAGCCCCGCCACCAGCGCGCCCTGCCACGGCAAACCAAGCGCCAACAACCCGAGCCCCAACGGCACCGCACAGGCCACGAGCTGCAGCGCGCCGCCCCCGAACACACTGCGACGCATCTTCCACAGGTGCGAAGGATCCAGCTCCAGCCCGATCACGAACAGCATCAAAACCACCCCGATTTCCGCAAATTCGAGGGTGGCTTCCGGATCTTCGACCAGCCGCAAACCGAACGGTCCGATGATGCAGCCGGCCGCCAAATAGCCGAGCACCGAGCCCAGCTTGGAGCGGCTGGCCAGCGGTACGCAAATGACCGCCGCCGCCAAGTAAACGATGGCGTCGAGCAAGATCGAATGGTGATTCACGGCGCCTCCCGAACTTCGTCGAGCAGTCGTTCGAGTCGCTGACGGTACTGTTGCGTGTAGGACGCGAGCTCGGCGTCGCTCAGGCGATGCGAGCCGTGGATGATCAACGGCGGCTCCCAGCTCATCTGGCAGAAGCGCGCGGTCTGCTCGACGGGCGGAACGTATTCGCCGAAGGGTAGCCGATGCATGCCGTCGGGGCCGTAGGCAGAAGGCTCGCCGCCAGTGGTCGTCACCCACAAACATCGCTTGCCGCGCAAGGCGTCGCCGCCTTCACCGTAGGCCCACCCCCGCAACAACACCTTGTCGAACCAATGCTTGAGCAGGCCGGGCGGGGCGTACCAGTAAATAGGATGCTGCCAAATCACGACGCGGGCGCGGCTCAGCGCTTCTTGCTCCGCCGGCACGTCGATGTCGAAGCCCGGGTACAGATCGTAGAGCGAGCGCAGCTCGAGCCCTTCCAGATCCGAAACCGCCTCCAGCAGGGCCTGGTTCGCCCGCGATTTGTCCGGATAGGGGTGGGCGAAAACCAGCAGCAGCATGGCCGCTGTTTAACCCGAAACCGACGCCGGCTCACTTCACGTCGAGCAGATCGGCGTGGAATAGTCGTTCATAGGCAGCGCGGGCGCGCTCTCGCAGCTTGTCGTCCGGCAACGCCGACAGCTCGTCGAAGATGGCCCGCGAGTCCTGGGACAGCGCCGTTTTCGGCCGTTCGCCGGCGAGCGCCGCCAGCTCCAGGTGCACGACGAAATGCAGCGCCGACCCGGAGCGGGAGGTCAAAAAGGGCATGACATGCACGAGCGCGAGCTTCGGCGGGACCTGCTCGGTAACGAGCTCGGCCATGTAGGCGGAAAGCTCACGGTTGACTTGATCGATGGCGGCGCGCTCGTAGCCGGCCAAAGCCTCGAGCACGGCGGCCGAGTGGGTGAGCTCCGGTCCGTCGATCTGATGCTGCAGCTCGTGCCGTTCGACCAGGCGACGTACCTGTTGCAGGTTGGGCGAGAGCTTTTGCAGCAACGCACCGCACGTCGCCAACTCCGGGGGCGCGGCGTCCGAATCGACGCACGTTGCCGGCGCCCGCCGCGCAAAATCGTCGAGCGAAGACGAGTAGGATTCGATTTCGTCCAGCACCACTAGCGCAAACGGCTGATGATCGCGCGAAAAGCCCAAACGATCGTGGTTGTCGCGTGCCTTGCCCAGCCGCCGTACCGCCAGAAGCGCATAAGCAATGCCGTCGGCTCGCGCCGGCCGCACCGCTTCCACGCGATAAGGGTGCAGCAGAAACAGCCGCTCCACTCGGCCCTGGTGCTCGGCGACGCTCAGGCCGGGGTCGAGGTAGTAGGGCAAGCCGGCGGCGCGACTGGTCTCGTTGACGGCTTCGATCAGATGGAACCAGCGGCGGCCTGCCAAGTCCAGGTCGCCCCCGCCCTGCACGAGCTCTGCCACCGCGCGCCCCAGCTCAGGCTTCAGCTCGCGCGAGGCGCGCAAGATCTGATTCGCGGCAGCGCGCGCTTCGGCCAGCTCGGCGGCGCTGGCGGTGGTCTTGGCGTTCATGCTCCAACGCGCGCGCGATTGCGCCCAGGCCGGCATCAGCTCGCCGAACAGCTGGTCCGCCCTGTCCGAACGGGGACCGAGCCGCCAATCGACGCCTTTTTGCAGCGGACGCGCCAGCAGAAACACCGCGAACGCGCTTAGCAACGCCGCGGTCGCGGCAAGGCGGACGAAGCGCTCCGGTCTTGCGGAGCGTTCGTAATCCGAGCTTTTTGCCATGCCGCTGGCCGCCAGCGCCAACAGCTCGAGTGAACGCGCGGTGAGCGCCAACAGCGCCGCGAGCGCGCTGGCAATCGCCGTCGTCACCACCACCGAGATGTCGCCGAAGGTGGCCAGCACGTTGCGCAGCGCCAGCGCGAACAACAACCCCGGAGCGCCGAAGGTCGTCAGCTCGGCCACCAGCGCCGTGTGCGAGCCGCGCCCGGAAAGCGACAACGCCAGCGCCACCGCCGCCGCGACCAACGGAAACACGGCAATCGTCAACACCAGCCCATAGCCCAGCACCAGACGCGGATCCGGGAGCTCGGCGAGCGCGCCTACGAAGCGCAAGCACGTCTGCAACGGCGCTTCCCCTTCGCTCGGCCAGACGCCAAAAATCACGCCGGTGGCCACCGCCATTGCCGCCACCACACGGCTGGCCTGGCGCGCGGCCGGCTCGGCCAACAACCGCAGCGAAGCCCCCGACAGGGCGATGCTCAGCACGTACAGCTCGACGCGCCGATTGAGGCTCTCGGGCAAGGTGGATACGTCCCACGCTGCTGCGTCTGCGCCCAGCTTCGAGATCAGCGACCATGTGCCGAGCACCAGCAAGGTGAGGAACGCGAGCAAGCTGGGGCGCGCCAACTTGTAAGACGCAAAAAGCAACACAGCGCCCGCGAGCGCCGGCACCAACACCGCCACCGCCGTCGCGGGGTGCAGCTCGCCCAAGATTTCCCAGATGAAAACCGGCTGACCGTCGACGAGCTGAAACGGCAACAGCGGCGAAGCCAGCAGCGCCGCACCGCCCAGCCGACAGGCGGCGCGCAGCCGAGCCGCCGTCGAATCGTAGGTCAGCCCGTGCAACGGTGGCTCGGACGCCGAGGTCACGGAACCGGCACGGAGGCTACGGCGCTGAGCGAGCGCTCCTGAGGGAACACCGGATCTTTGGCGCGCAGCTCGAAGTAAACGACCCGACCGTCCAGCGAAAATTGCGGGTAACGCAGCGAGAAATCACTTCCGGTATGCGTCAACGGCGTCTTGGTCTGCTTGGCGATGTCGTAGATGGCGATCTCGTTGTCGGTCATGAACGCGATCTTGTCGCCGGCGGGTGAAAGCGCCGGATCGTAGCCGTCGGCCACCGCGAGAGGCTCTAGCCGCGCCGTCTTGGCGTCGTACAATGCCAAGTGCATGCCATCGTTGGCGTTGCGGCTGAACACGACGCGCGAGCCGTCAGCGCTGGAGCTGGGCAAAGAGAGCTGAGCCTCGCCCGAAACGCTGCCCAGCAACGTCACTTTAGGCGGAGCCACGTCGAAGTCGATGGCCTGCAGGCGCTGACTCGGGCCCGCCGGGGCGTCATCGTCGTCGTCGACGTTAGCAGCCGCCACGGGCTTGGCGGGCTCTTCCGTGCTCCGCACCAGCGCCCCCAGCCGGCGCGCTCCCAACCAAGCAAAACCGCCCAGCGGCTCGACCTTCGCATCACTGCGGTACACTTCCTTGCCGGTCGCAAGGTCGACGACCAGCACCGACGCCGGACACTTCCGGCACGTCCGCGCCCACGACGCCACCAAACCGCCACCGGGTGCGACCTTCGGTTCCGACAGGCGGAGCTTCGGCTCCATGAACACGCGTTTGGACGGCTCTAGCCCGCGTACTACTTGCAGTGCCGTCGCGGCCCCGTACAGATCTTCCACGTATGCGGCGGTGGTGCCGTCGGGCGACGCCGAAGCGTAGCCGAGCACGTTGTAACCCTCGAACACCGTGCGCGGCGGGTGCGCACCTTCCTGCCAATACAGCCGCTCCAGCTCCAAGAAGTAGCCGAGCGCCTGCGTGACCGGCGAGTAGAACGGGCGAATTGCGCTCGATTTCACGAAGAACCCAGAGGCGCCCAACGCGCACAGCCCATCCTGCTGCGTGAGCGACGTGTGCACCGTCACCTTGGTCGGGCTCTGATCCGCGGCCCGAAATTTTTGCCCGAGCTCGGCGTAGGTGCGCTTGGCGAACTCGAGCTGCGACGCGCGCTTCTCCAAGTACACCTTCGCCGCGCTGAGCCTGCCCGCCGCGATGCGATCGCTACCGTTCAAAATGGCCCGAATGGCGTCGTGCGCCATCAAGCCGGGCAGCAAGACGTCGAACGTTTGCCAGCCGAGGGACTGCGACGTGAGCCGCAGCGCCTCGGGCTTCTCGCCCGCGCCGGACCAGGTGCGCACCTCGCCCAAGACTTTCGTGCCGCCGTCGACATGGCTCAGGTGAATGGAGCCGCTGGCGCGCACCTCGACCACGCTGGCCTCTTTCAGCTCGCTCACTTCGACCTTCAGCGGACCGGTGACGATGAACGACGCGCCCAGGCGTTTGGCGGCTTCTTCCGGCGTGCTCGCGCCTTCCAGCTTTTTGAGCACGGCCGGGTCTCCCCCGTCGACGACGTCGAAGCCCAGCTTCTTCAAGTGCGGCACGACGTTGTCCAACAAGCGCGCGGCGGTCGTCGAGCCTTCCCACCACTGGCCCTCGGCATCCACCGCCACCAGCACCCGCAATGGCTCGCGACCCTCGCGCGTGAGCACGAAGGCGGCCGCGGCCAGGCCCAGCAGGACGACTAGCAACGCCACCACCAGCGCGCCCTTGCGTTTGGGTTTAAACGACGCCTCGTCGTCCCCTTCGCCCGCGCTTTCGCTGCTCTTCGTGCCCTCCGCTGCTTCGCCGCTCGCTGCCATGCCTACCTTCCCGCGAACGCCCAGAATTGCCGAGCGACCGCGGAAAGGCAACCGCGTGGCAACGCGGCGCGGAGATCGCGAACCCGGGGGCAACCCCGTAGCGCTGGTGGGCGGTTACGGAACCAGCGCGAAGCAGTAGAAGCCGCCGTAACCGCCGCCGGAGCCGACGATCGGATTGCTCGGATCCGAGCCGCCGTTTTCGGAGCCGACGCCGGTCACGCCGGCGCCGCAGCCGCCTTCCAGCTGGCCGTCGATCCACTGCGTGCGATTCTGGACCGACCAAGAGAACCCGGTCTTGGGCCGACCCACGCCGTCTCCGGTGGTGGCGTTGTTCATCGAGGTCGACGTCCAGTCCTTACAAGTCGCGGTGGCGCTGAACAGCGTGCCCTGCCCATTCGAGCCGGTGAGCGTGTGGTGGTTGTCGTCTTCCGGCGCGTTGGGGTTGGGCCGATGATTCGGGGTGCCGGTTTCGTTCGGCAGATCTTGCTTGATGGCGGGGTCGGCGTCGGGCCGCTCTTTCAGCAAGCCCGTCATGTCTTGCGCCACCAGCCGTCCGAGGCGGTCGTACCAAGGCCCGGTGCCGATGCGATCCTTCGCGTTCACCTTCGTCGTGCTCAAGAACGCGTGCCACTGTTTGGCGCTCGAGCCCGGCATCGACGACTCGGCAAGCTCGGTACAAATCTTGTCGGCGCCGGTCAGCCCATCGGCGGTGCCGTAACGCAAGTCACCGCCGAAGCCGTTCTGACTCTTGGACAGCTTTTGTAGGCCGGCCATGCTGGTGACGAAGAAGCTGAACTTGTCGAGCGTGCCTGGGTCGACGCTGCCGCCCGTGCCCGTGCCCGCACCGGCGGCCGTGCTGCCGCCCGTGCTCGTTCCACCCGTCGTGCTCGCGCCCCCGTTGGAGCTGGTGCCCGCAGTAGAGCTCGAACCGGCAGCAGCAGACCCGGCCGCGCCGTTCGAGCCGCTGGTTCCAGAGCCCGTGCCCGCCGAGGACGCGCTGCCTCCGCTGCTCGTCCCGGCTTGCGGCTGAGTCGTCGCAGTACCGGCTTGGCTAGTCGTGGTGCCGGTGCCAGCGGTGGGGGTATCGGAGCCGCCCTCGCTGCTGGAGCAACCCGCGAAGGACAGGCCTGCCGACGCAACCAACAACACCACTGAAGTTTTCTGACCAAGCGAGAACTTGAAGCAAACCATCACCTGGCATTGTGACGTACAGAAGGCGTTAGCGATCACTACGGATGAAGATTACTTCACCCACCACTGAGAAAACTTCGCAGCATCTCGCGTGGCTCGGCGTAGTCGAGCCGCGTCTCACATTGAACGGGGACGCGCTTCGTGGTTCCGCGGGCCAAAGTCACGCTGGCGAGCCCGCCCGCGACGTCGATGGTCGTAAAGGGCAAACCCGGTGAGAGCTGGACCGAAAAATTCGTGCCAGCGCGCACCGAGCGTTGCTCGAGATGAGTGAATACGCGCGGCGGTACGTTTTCGAACGTGACGCCGAGACCTGCCAGTAGCGGCTCACGCGAGTAGCCGAGGTCGGGCGCGGCGTCCGGATTCGTGAACACGCGCAGCGCCGAGAGCTGCAACCCGTCTCCGCGGCACAGCTGCGTCTCGATGCGGCGCGCACGCGACAGCACGTCGTGCGGAATGGGTGCGGCGCGCAGCTCGGCGCTGACGTGCGGGCTCGGCTCGAGCGGGCGCGCTTGCTTGATCACGAAACGGGCAGAATTCTGCCCCTGTTTGAGCGCGGGCCAACCGGCGCGCACGCGCCTAAACTCGAAGTCCATCACCAGAGCTCGGCGTTGCTGCGCCGGCGGCACGCCCGCGTTGTCTTGGGCCAGGTGCTCGGCGGTCAGCGATTGAGCCACGTCGAACAGCTCGCGCAGCTCGGCGTCGCTCACCACCTGTTGGCCCGCCTTCACCAACGACGACAACGACTGCCGCTGAACCACCAAAGCCTGGTCCTTTTTCAGCACGTGGGAGCTCTCGGGAATCACCACGCGGTCCGTCGGTGGGTTGGTGACACTGACGGCTCCGGGCTGAGCGTCGACGGAGAGCTCGTTGCCGCTAGGGGCAATCGTGAACGTGAAGACGCCGTTGGCTTGCTCCAGCTCGTCGTCGAAGCGCGCATGCACCAAGACGGCCATGTCGGCGGCGAGGTGATCGATGTGATTCTGATGCCGCTCCTCGAAGGCTTCAGCGCTGAAGTACGAGGCCCACGTCTTGCGCACGGCGTCGGCCACGCTCGGCCGCTTGGGCAAGTTGCCCGAAGCCTTGCGTGGTTGCAGGTAGCCGGTCGACGAATCGTACAGGCCGGCGCCGTTGAAGCCCTCGATGTCCTCCACCGTGCTGGACGAACGGAAGCGCAAGCCTTGCTCGAGCGAATAACCGGAGAAGTGCTGAGGCAGCAGCCGGTCGAGCTCGGCCTTCAAGCCTGCCGGCAGCGGCGCGTGGCGCACCATGTGCTGCACGCCGCCTTGGCGCACCACCGCCGCAATCGGCCCGATGGCGTTCGGGTTCTCGTAGCTCTTGGCGAGCTCGCGATCTTTCTTGCCCGGAAACTTGTGCACGAATTCTTTGGCGCCCTCCAACGCCAAGAAGCGCAGCTTCTTGAACTTCAAGAAATTCTCGTCGCTGAGCAGCGCGCGCAGCTCGGGCAGGAGCGGCGCCAGGTGCTCGCGGTAGCCGCGAATGGTGAGCGCCAGCGGCCGATCTGGCACGTCTACGCGCAGCGCCCCGGCGCTATTTCGGCTGGCGGGACCGAAGCCGCGCAACAGGTGCACCATGCCCACGCATTTGCCGCCGATCAGCGGTGAAAGCCGCGGCAGCTGGGACGTTTCGACATTCGACAGCTGCACTACGTAGGGGACGTCTTTCAAGCTCACGTTCGGCACCGTCGGAGGCTCCGAACGCAGCAATGCCTGCCACGCCTGATATTGCTGTTCGGTAAGCCGGTGAAACACCAGCCGGCCTTCCTCTGCCGCCAACACCACCGGCGCGCGGCTCCGCACCAAGTCCTGCACCTCCGGATCTTCGAGCACGCCGCCGCGATAGGCGTTGATGATCTGCCGGCTCTTGGCCAAAAGGTTCAGGTGCGCGAGCGGCGTCTGCGGAATCGCGGTAACGAGGCCGCGCGCTTGCGGCAAGTACTCGGGCAGCGCGCCCAGCAGCAAGATGTCCTCCGGCTCGGCGTCGGCCAACCGCGACAGCTCGCGAAACGCGCGCAGCCGACCGGCCACGATGCCGCTCGTGTAGATCGCGGTCTCGCCCGGAACGCTAACGTCGGCGTAGGTCAGAACGCGACCTTGCAAGCGCGGGTACTGCGCCATCAGCTGCTTGCCGACCTCGAGCTGCTCGGGCGAGCGCGCAAACCAATGCAAGTGACTGCTGGCCGCCTCGGGGATGGACTTCTCGAGCTCAGCGAAGAAAACCAGCAGCTCGGGGACCTTGGCCGGATCGGTGTAGTCGACCTCGAAGCCCCACACCTCAGGATGCTGCGCGCGCGCGGCCACGTGGATCAAGCTGCCGGCGCCCAGGTCGCGCTCGCTTTCGGCCAGGCTCAGGTCGTAAAAGTGGCGCGCGTACAGCCGGGCGTCGGTGATCTCGAGCCCGTCGGGCAAATCGTCTTCGTGCGCGATGGCCCAGCGCCGCGCGTCTTCCGGCGCGGCAAAGCGGTGCAGCTCCATCGGGTCCATGCCCGAAACCGCCTGACCGTTGAGCAACCGGAACCACGCCCACTCGTCGTGAAACTGGTAGTAGCGCCCGTCCAAGAAGCGCAGCTTGCGGTGCGCCGGCTCCGAAAAGCTGGTGATCACGAATTTGGCGCCAGCGATGGCCGGGCGATCGTCGACCGTCGGCGGAAGCGCCGCCAGCTGCTCGAACTCCGCCAGCGAGGTGACCCGCGGCGTGGAGTAGTCGTAAAATCCCGGATCGTCCGGCCGCACTTTCGATGGCCCCGCATGGCCACAGCCTTGCAGTGCCAGCGGAGCGAGCGCCAAGACCAACAGCAACGATAGAAAGCGAGCGATACGCACCACGGTGATGGACGTACCAACGCACCAGAAGTTGGGTGCTTTCACAAGGGGGTTGGTGAGAACGGGAAACGCGCCTAGCGAATCGGAATTCGGCCACCACGCCGTGGGCCGGCCGCGATTGCATTTCGAGCAGCGGGGGGCGACGATGCGAAGGTCATGCAGGAGCCGGGGTCGTGTGGTGTGCGGGCCCGAGTAGCGACTGCGCTTCTGGCGCTCGGCGTCGTCGCGGGTTGCGGTGAGGCGTCTCGCAACCCGACCGGCGAGGAGCCGGCGACCGGCGGCACCGGCGCGGGGGTGGCGGGCCAAGCGGGTGTGGCGGGCCAGGCCGAGCTCGGTGGCAGCGCCGGCTCCGTGCTCACGGCGGGGGCGAGCGCGGGCGGAGCAGCACCCGCCGAGGACCCCTGCCCGATACCGCTTTCGGATTGGGACCCCGTTCAAGGCGACGTGTTCGTGGGCGCCGGCAACATGGTGGCCACACACAAGTATGCGGTGGCCTCTACCGATGCTGGCACCGTGCTCTTGCCGATTGCCGAGCAGGCGCCGGAAGCCTTGGTGTCGCCCATCCCGATCGACGCCAATATTCGTTCGCCCGAGGCGGCTTGGGATGGGGACGACGGCGCGCTGTACGTACTCGGAGCCGCGCAAACTGGTTTCTTGCTTGCAAGAGTCGAGGCGTCCGGGCACGCCACGACCGTCAACATTCAAGGCGCCTTCTCGGTGCCGGGGCGTGGCGCGGTCGCGCAAGCAGGCCAACGCGTCGCGGTCAGCGGCGGAGACGGTTCCGGCAACTTCGTGGTGCACCTGTTCGACGACGAGCTGGGTCCCATCAAGAGCTTTTCGCTGCCCAAGCATGGCTTTGGCTCGCTCACTTCGGACGCGGAGGGGTTACGCCTGGCAGTGACCGATTCCGCCGCGAAAACGCTCGAGATCTATCGAATTACGGACGCCGAGCTCACGTTGCTGCGCACCGAGCCGCTAGCGAGCCTACCGTTCCCGTTCACGCTGGCGTGGGCCGGCGACAGCGTAGTGCTCGAAATCGGCGACCAGCTCGTGCTCGTCGACCCGAGCGGCAAACAGGCAACCTTTGCGCCGCCGACCAAAGATGGCACGAGCGGCATTTATCGCCTCTCCGTCACGTCGAGCGCGCTCGGCGACGTGCTCGGCGCCGACGTCAGCAACGCGCCCTTCGTCGGCCGCTTGCGCGACAACGTCCTCGAGTGGGGCGGCCCGGGTGAGCAGGGCGTGTTCTCCGACGTACGCGCCGACGACCAATCCGTCGGGGTCTACTACGTGCGCACGCTGGGCCCACGAACGCTGGCTTACTTCGGCTTCAAGTGCCCGGCCCGGGCGCCCTGAGCCGTCACAGCTCGCACGTCATTTCCAGCATGGTTTGGCGAAAGCCCACCGATGCAAACAGCTTTTGGGCGGCGCGGTTCTTGATGGCGGTGTGCAGCACCACGCGGGGAGCGCCGCGGGCGCGCAGCTCCTTCAACGTGCGCTCCAGCAGCTGCTTGCCAACGCCTTTTCGCCGCGCCGAATCCGCGACCAGGATGTCGTGCAGCGCGCCATGCACGTCGAGCAGCGCGTTCCAGTCGCGCGGTTCGACCCGCGCGTAGGCGTAGCCCACGATTTTGCGATCGAGCTTGGCGCACAAGATCAGCGCCTTCTTGTTCTGAAGCTCCTTGCCGAACCACCACTCGTAGCCCTTCTCTGGGTTTTCGATGAACAAGAAGCGCTTGGCGTCGAAGGCCGAATGCTGCCGCACCAACTGCCCCGCCAGCACCGCAATCTGCGGCAAATCCCGAGTCGTCGCCTTTCGAATCTGTAGGGCCACGCCGTCGAGCCTACTACGCACGCCCGGCACGGGTCCCGGTCTTGTCGTCGTTGGGGCCCGCGAATGGCCAAGTCAGTCGCGGGCCCTTAGCCAGGCGTGCGCCCCAAGACGACATCGATTCCGGCAAGAACCGCGGCCAGGCGAGTCCGAGGAATTCTCCCGACCCGACGCTGGAGGACTTGCCGATCGATTGCGACGATTTGAGAGACGTTGGCAACGGACGGCTTCGCTAAACTGGTCTCTCTTGGGGACAGAAGGACATTGCCTGCGGCACCGGCCCACTTCACCTGGGACGTGAGGGGCACGCAGACGACGGTGGCAAGCGCGCTACGATTCAACGCGTCACCCTGAACGACAAGGACTGGCCTACGAAACCCTGGCGCCGATCCGACCGGGTCGCTGAGGTCGGCCCACCAAACCTCGCCTTGGCCAATCACCACTCGGAATTCTCGAGGACTTTACGCGCGGCCCTTTGAAAAGCGGGATCCGGCTCTCCCTGAATCTCCGCACACACGCGATTGAACGACTCGGTAACGGCATCGGGAGCGTGTCGTGACACGAACTCGGCCAACGCTTTGGCGTACAGCTCGCTGCGCGACATCTTGAGCCTTTTCGCGAGGTGCTCGGCTTCGTCGAAGACCTCGTCCGGAACGGAGACGGCGGTTTTCATACCAATAGTATAACCGCTGACAATAGCGAGATCCAGCACCCTTCGGACGTTGGCCCACAACTGAGCCGGCAGCTTCGATTAGCCGTCGGGATCGACCAACGACAAGATGACGTTGTTGACGAGATGATTGTCCACCCAAATGCATGACCATCGCGCCTGCAGAGTTTGGCAATGGTCAGCTCTCCGCAGCCTGCGAAGCCAATGAGATAGACGAATCCGCACTTCATGTCGCGACGCCTGCCGTTGAACGTACTGCCGCTAAGCAGCGGTCGCATCAGAAAATCGGAAAGCCACAGGTGCCGACGACCAACCCCGTGATACTTCACCACGCTGGAGAGGAAGACGGTGACGTGTCGCGCCCGTCAGTGTTTCGACGGCCTGATGGGCGGCGCCTCTCGGCGGGCAGTCAAAGATGTATCAGCGCTGCCTCGAAACCACTGCGGCGATGAGCAAGAACCGACCGCGACCGCCTGCCCCTGACAGTACTTCAGCACGGGAGGCACCGAACGGCAGCGAAGACGATCGGGAGCACCGGTCTCAAAACGTGGCCTGCGTCCGCCACGAAAGCTTCTGCGATGCGAGCTGCAGTGTGGCAGTCAGGTATGGGGAATGGCAGAGCCCAGGCCGGGCTGCGCGCCACGACGGACGCTCGGACGCTTGGCGTGGGTTCTCGGGCACGCGCGCCCGTCGCGGCGGAGCACCGACACAATAGGGACACAATATAGGCCGCGAAATCGCTGGACGCGCCCCCGCGAGGTACTTACAAACCGACCCACCTCGGATGCGCGTGAGCATCGTACCGCAGCGAAAACCAAGCCCAAACCCAACATCGCGGGGCGCGCTCCCCAGATGAAATGACGCTGTAGAAAATGTGGTTAGTAAGAGTTGCGCTCCAGCGCCCGTACACCTTCGTGGTGATGTCGCTGCTCATCGTGGTGGTGGGCGTGCTGTCCATCATCCGCATGCCGACGGACATCTTTCCGAACGTCGACATTCCGGTCATTTCGGTGGTGTGGAACTACGGGGGGTTGCCGCCCGACGACATGGAGCGGCGTATCACCAGCAACTTCGAGCGCTTCCTCACCACCGTCGTGAACGACATCGATCACGTCGAGAGCCAGACGTTGACGGGCGTCGCGGTCGTCAAAATTTTCTTTCAGCCGCAAGCCAAGATCGAAGAAGCCATCGCCCAGGTGACGGCGGTGTCGCAGGGCGCGGTGCGGCTGATGCCACCAGGCGCAACGCCACCGTTGATCATTCGCTACAGCGCCTCGAACGTGCCCATTTTGCAGCTGGCACTCGGCAGCGAAACGCTGAGCGAGCAGCAGTTGTTCGACATGGGCGTGAACTACGTGCGCGCCGACATCGTCACCGTGCCGGGCGCCCAGGTGCCGTGGCCGTACGGCGGCAAGCAGCGCCAAATCATGATCGATATCGACCCCAAGCGGCTGTACGCCTGGGGCTTGTCGGCGCGTGACGTGAACACCGCGCTCGGCCTGGGCAACGTGGCCCTGCCTTCCGGCACCGCAAAGATGGGCGCCGCCGAATATCCGGTCGTGCTCAACAGCAGCCCCGAGCTGATGGACGAAATCGGCTCGATTCCGATCAAGAACGTGCGCGGCACGCCGGTGTACGTGCGCGACGTGGCCAACGTGCGAGACGGCAATTCGCCACAAACCAGCATGGTGCACGTGGCCGGCCGCCGCTCGGTGCTGATGAGCATTTTGAAGCTCGGTAGCGCCAGCACCCTGGAGGTGGTCGCGCGCATCCGCGAGATGCTGCCAAAAACGATGGCCAAGGTGCCGCCGGAGATCAAGGCGTCCTTGCTCTTCGATCAAGCCGTGTTCGTGCGCGCGGCCGTGGACGGCGTGGCAAAAGAAGCCATCATCGCCGCCGGCCTGACCGCGCTGATGATCTTCTTGTTCCTCGGCAGCTGGCGCAGCACGCTCATCGTCGTCATCTCCATCCCGCTCTCGATCTTGGTGTCGGTCACGCTGCTTTACGCGCTCGGCCACACCTTGAACGTGATGACGCTGGGCGGCATGTCGCTAGCGGTCGGCATTTTGGTCGACGACGCCACGGTGGCTCTCGAGAACATTCACCGCAACATGGCGCAAAGAAAGCCGTTTTTGCGCGCCATCATCGACGGCGCGCAAGAGATCGCGGTGCCGGCGTTCGTGTCCACACTCTGCATCTGCATCGTATTCGTGCCGGTCGCGTTCATCACCGGCCCCGCCAAGTACTTGTTCGCGCCGATGGCCCTGGCCGTCGTGTTCGCGATGCTGACCAGCTACTTGCTCAGCCGCACGCTGGTGCCCACGCTCGTCAAATACCTGCTGGAGAAAGAAGCCGCCGCGCACCACAACGCCGGCCACGACAGCAACCGTTCGGCTTTCTTTGCCGCCTTCGAGCGCGGCTTCGAGCGCATGCGCAACTGGTACGGCGGCTACCTGGCCTTGGTGCTGAGGCACCGCGCACTCACCGTCGGAGCCTTCACCGCCTTCGTCATCGCATCGCTGGCGCTGTTTCCGTTGGTCGGCCGCGACTTTTTCCCGAGCGTCGACGCCGGCTTGATCAAGCTGCACGTGCGCGGCGTGCCCGGCACCCGCATCGAAGAGACCGAGCGGCACATCGCCGACATTCAGCAGACCATCCGCGAGGTCATTCCTGCGCGTGAGATCGAGACCCAGCTCGACAACATCGGCGTGCCGTACAGCGGCATCAACCTGTCACTCAGCGAGGGCGCGCTGATCTCGTCGGCCGACGGGCAAATCATGCTGGCGTTGAAGGAAGGGCACGCTTCCACCGAGCAGTATGTCCGCCGTCTGCGCAAGAAGCTGAACGACCTGTATCCGGAAACGACTTTCTTCTTCTTGCCGCCCGATATCTCGACGCAGGTGCTGAACTTCGGCCTGCCCGCGCCGATCGACTTGCAGGTGGTGAGCGCGCCCGGCCGCGAGCAAGAGGCGTATCAGCTCGCCAACAAGCTCCGCCTCAAGGTCGCCGGCATTCCCGGGACGGCCGACGTGCGGCTGGCGCAAGTGCCGCGCGTACCGTCGTTGCGCGTCAACGTCGACCGCACCATGGCCAGCCAGTTCGGTTTGACCGAGCGCGACGTCGCGAGTGATCTCTTGGTGTCGCTGTCGTCCAGCGGGCAGGTCGCGCCCAGCTTCTGGGTCGACCCCAAGCGGGGGATTCAATACCTGGTGGCGGTGCAGACGCCCCAATACGGCATGGATTCGTTGGACGCGCTCCGCCAAACGCCGATCTCGACACCCGGCGGCACGCCACAGTTCTTGTCCAACATGGCGCAAATCGTTCGCACCGACAGCCCCGCGAACATCACGCACTTCAACGTCGCCCGCACGTTCGACGTGCACGCCAACGTCGACGGCGCCGACTAGGCCTCGGTGGCCGAGCAACTGAACCGCTTGGTCGCCGAAACCAAGCCCACCCTGCCGCGCGGCGTAGGGCTCAACCTCAAAGGTCAAGTCGAGAGCATGAACAGCTCGTTCAACGCGCTCGGGTACGGCCTCTTGTTCGCGGTGTTGCTGGTGTACCTGCTGATCGTCGTCAACTTCCAGTCGTGGCTGGATCCGTTCATCATCTTGATGGCGCTGCCGGGGGCGCTGGCTGGCATCGCTTGGATG
>JBEQSW010000210.1:0-44461 GCA_040348565.1 Myxococcales bacterium
TGCGCGTCGCCGGGGGGGCACTCTTTGCTGCCCACCTTCTTGCCGAAGAAGTCATAGGCGCGCAGGAACCACTCGCCGTCCCAGCCGTCGCGCAAGACGGTGGCTTCCATCTTCTGGATTTCGCTGCGGGCGCGCTGGGCCTCGTCGGGCTGGCCCTTTTTCTCGCACAACGCGGCGTATTCAGGGCCGATGTGCACGAACATAACGGCGATGAACACGCTCTCGGCGGTGCGCCCAACGCGGTTGCCGGTCGTCTGGTACGACTCGTCCGGCGTCTCGGAGAAGCAGTTCAGGTTCAGGCAGTCGTTCCAGTCGGCGCGACCGATCAACGGCAGGCCGTGCGGGCCCAGGTTGTTCAGCACGTGGTCGAACGAGCGCTTGCAGTGCTCGAGCAGCGACGCCTTGTTGTTCTCGTCGTTGTCGAACGGGACTTGCTCGTCGAGGATGGCCCAGTCGCCCGTCTCCTTGATGTAGCCGGCAACGCCCAGGATCAGCCACAACGGGTCGTCGTTGAAGCCGCTGCCGATGTCGTTGTTACCGCGCTTGGTGAGCGGCTGGTACTGGTGGTACGCGCTGCCGTCCGGGAACTGGGTGGAGGCGATGTCGATGATGCGCTCGCGAGCCCGCTCCGGCACCAGGTGCACGAAACCCAGCAAATCCTGGTTGGAATCGCGGAAACCCATGCCGCGCCCGATGCCCGACTCGAAGTACGAGGCGCTGCGCGACATGTTGAAGGTGACCATGCACTGGTACGGATTCCAGATGTTGACCATCCGGTTCAGCTTCTCGTCCTTCGAGTCGAGCTCGTACAGGCCGAGCAAGCCGTTCCAGTGCTCCCGCAGCTTGCCGAGCGCGGCCGTGACCTGCTCGGTGGTGGAGAAGGCGTCGATCAGCTTCTTGGCGGGTTGCTTGTTGATGACGCCCGGCTTCTCCCACTTCTTGTCTTTGGGCACCTCGACGTAGCCGAGCGTGAACACGAAGGTCTTGGTCTCGCCGGGCGCAAGATCGACGGCCAAGCAATGCGAGGCGATCGGCGACCAGCCGCTGGCAACCGAGTTTCTCGACTCACCGGCGGCCACCACGTCGGGCTCACCGAAGCCATTGTACAGGCCGAAGAACGTCTCACGATCGGTGTCGAAGCCCGCGATGGGAGCGTTCACGTGATAGAGCGCGTAGTGGTCGCGGCGTTCGCGGTATTCGGTCTTGTGGTACAGCGTGCTGCCGTCGATTTCGACCTCGCCGGTGCTGAAATTGCGCTGAAAGTTGGCGCTGTCGTCGGCGGCGTTCCACAAGCACCACTCGGCGAAGCTGAACAGCTTGAAGCTCTTCTTGGCGCTCGACTCGTTGGTCAGGGTGACCTGATGCACCTCGGCGGTTTGCCCCATAGGCACGAAGAAGAGCAGCTCGCACTTGAGGCCGTTGCGCTTGCCGGTGATCTTCGAATAGCCCAGGCCATGGCGGCACTCGAAGAACTCGAGCTCGCGCTTGACGGGCATGTAGCTGGGGCTCCAGTAGTCTTTGCCCTCGGTGATGTAGAAGTAACGGCCGCCCGAGTCGGTGGGCACGTTGTTGTAGCGGTAGCGCGTCAGCCGGCGCAGCTTGGCGTCGCGAAAGAAGCAGTAGCCGCCCGCTTGGTGCGAGACCAGGCCGAAGAAATTCTCGCTGCCGAGGTAGTTGATCCACGGATACGGAGTCTTGGGGGTCGTGATGACGTATTCGCGGTTCTTGTCGTCGAAATGTCCGAACTTCATTGCTTCTTCTCTCTGTCTTCCGTTCAGTCGAGGGCGCGCACGTAATCCTGCGAAGGCTCAATTCTTCGAGCACCCCTCTCGCAAGCCTGGTTCGCCGGCGAAGCCGAGCCGAGGACCGAAGCGGAGCGTACTTGAGTACGTGCACCGCAGCCGCCTTGGCGGCGGAGGTCCCGAGCACGGGCGAAGCCCGAGCGCAGGCTCCATCGGACCGCAGGCGAGGCGAGCCGCCGGACCAGGATCGCGAGAGGCGGCGTCAATTGGAACGACCTCTCTCATCCAACCAAGCCGCGACCCAAGCCAACGGGGCGTTCCAGTTAATCGTGATCTCGTTCACCGAATAGGCTTCGATGTGGTCGACGAAGCACTTTTCGGGGGCGCAGCCCTTCAGGCCGGCGGCTTTGGCGTAGGGGTCGTCGATGCTCGAGTTGGGGCCGCCGCTCAGGATGCCGGGGGGAGCCGACGGGTAAGCCGGGTTGGCCTGGTGGGCCCAAAAGCGGTGGTGCGGGTTCTGCAGCGGCTTTTCGCCGTAGCCGGTGACATAGGACTGCCCGAGCGGATTGCGACCGAGCAGGTAGTCGATACCGGTTGCCACGCCGTCCAAGTACTTTTGCTGCTTGGTGAAGTCGTAGGCCAGCGCGAGCACCATCAAGTTGTTGATCACGAACGAGTTGTAGCCCCAAATGTACTTGCCGTCGCTGTTCGGCTTCAGCGGAGTGCGGAACCCCTGCCCCGCGATGATCTTCAAATACTCGTCGGCGCCCGCCTGCAGCTGCTTGCGCGCCTGGGCTTGTAGCCCCGAGTCCACGCCCGCCGCAGTGGCGAGCGAGATCGTGCCCAGCGCGTCAGTGACAGCCCAGTTCATGCTGGAAGTGTGGCCGCCCGCGTCCATGCGCAGACGCTTGTGGAACGGCGAGCTCTCGATCAGCTGCTTGTATTCGGGCTTGCCGGTGGAAATGTAGAGCTCGGCCGCGGCCCAGTAGAAGTCGTCGTCGACTTGGTCGTCGTCGTACGCGCCCCCGCCTTTGATTTCCTTGCTGGCGAACAGCTTGGGATTGGCCTTGGCGGCAGCCCAGGCAATTTCGGCCGCTTTCAAGCAGCGCGCCGAGAAGGCGGGGTCGAGGCTCTTCCACAGCCGGGCGCCTTGCGCGGCGGTGGCGGCCAGGTTCAAGGTCGCGGCGGTGCTGGGCTTGAATAGCACCCGCTGCTGCTTGTCTTCGTGAGGGGCGACGCCAAGCGCGGTCCACTCGACGTCGTGCATCTTGTGGTGAACCATGCCAGCCAGCGGCTTGCCGGCGGGCACCTGCATCTTCAGCAGGAACTCCAGCTCCCAGCGCGCTTCGTCCAGCAGATCGGGCATGCGGTTGCCCTTTTCGGGCACGCGCAGCTTGCCGTCGCCAAAGTCTGCCGCGGAGGTGCCGAGCGTCTGCGCTCGTTCGAACTGGTTCTGCAGGGGCCACAGCGAGATGCCGCCATTGACCACGTATTTGCCGTGATCGCCCGCGTCGTACCAGCCGCCCGAGACGTCGAGCGCGTAGTCGCAGCCCGCTTCCTTGCCGCACTTCACGTTCGTGTCGGCAGGGCCCGCGGGGCGCGCCAACGACGGATTTTGCACGAGCTCCGGCTTGATCTCGATGCCGCTCCGCGTTTGGTAGAAGTACGACAGCGCGTCGAGCTTGAGCTGCGTGTAGATGCTGGCGCCGATGTCGAACGGAAAGCTTTCGTCCGCGCCGACCTTGAGCTTGTAGCCCTGCCCCGGCACCTTGAAGGTGCTGAAGTCCACGAGCTGCACGTCTTCGCCGGAAGCGGCGTCTTTGCCGAACGGCGTGGTCTTGCCCTGGGCCACGGACTTGCCAGAGCCGTCCAGCAGCTCCCAGTCGAGCGGCGCCGTGGCGTTGGTTTCCAGCGTGGCGATCTTCGCCGCACCCGGCAGGTAGCCCAGCTGGTTCACCAAGAGCTTGGGCGCTTTGACGGCTGCCGCCGCTTTGGCTTCCGGCTTGAAATCCGGGTCGTCGAGGTGAATGTCGTCGATGCAGACTTTGAACGGCAAATCGGCGTGGGCCATGGAGCCGCCGATGTGGAATGCGAGCTCGGCCGTCGCGTCGTCGGCGTTCGACATGCTGAACGCGCCGCGATAGAGCTTAGGCTCCGGGTCGATGTCGATGACCGCGCTCCAGTACTCGGCGTACGGCGGGCCGCTCATGCCGACCTTGGGGCGCGCCCGCGTGGCGGCGCTGGCCCAAGCCTTGAACTGTACGGTGTAGGTATGGCCGCGCTGAATCACCATCTCGCGATGGCGAAACTGCGCGTCCCAATTGTCCTTACCCTTGTTGGTGACCGTGACACACAGCGCACCGTTTTGAACCTCGGCGGAGCCGTCCGCCGGCGCCGTGAACGAGGTCGTCCACGGCACGCTGATGCCGTCGTCGAACGTGCTGGCCTTCAGCAGATTACCGCCGCCAGCAGCCGTCGCGTCCGTGCCCGCGCCCGCCGGCGCTGCTCCAGGATTGGAAGCGGGCGCACCCCCGCGCGGAGTGCACGAAAGCGCGCACACTCCCAGCAGCAGCCAGCTGGAGGCCCGGGCACCACGCATGCTCTTCAGTTACCGCAGCCCGTGAACGCGATCTCGTCGACCCAAATGTCGAACGCCGCGCTGGGCTCGTTGACCTGCCACTGCATGCCGTACAGCGTCTTCGGATCGATGCCGTCGGCACGCGGCGAGCCCCAGCCCTTCAGCATCTTCATGCTGGTGAACGGGATCGTGTACTGGGTCCACTGCTCGGTCAGCTGCAGATCCACGCCGAAGTCGTTGAAGCACTCCTTGCACTGCTTGCCGTCCGGATCGGTCGAGATGTCCGGCACCTTCAAGCGCACGTTGCCGGTCGAGCCGGGGCCCTTCTTGGCCCAGAACGTGATGCCCTTGTACTTGCTGGCATCGTACTGACCCTTGGGGTCGACGAAGTTGAGACCCATGCCGGCGTAGATGGTACCGCCGCCGCCGACTTTGCCCGTCATGTGCGCGGCGTACTTGGTGCCGTCGGCGCCGCCTTCGGTCATCTGGAACGTGCCGCCGTTCTTACCGGCTTCGGGAACGACCGTGGAGCCCGCGTCGTCGACGAACGTGTACCAGTAGCCACCGCGGTCCTGGATGTTGTTGATCTGGTTGCTGTTGTTCTCACCGTCGGAAATCGTGCCCACTTCCTTGGGACAGGCGCGGCCTTCCTCCGAGTTTTTCACTTCGGCGCCGGTGATGGCCACCCGCTTTTTGCAGGCGCCGAGGCCCAGGGTAAGGCTCATGATGGCGGCGAGAGCTAACGTGACGTTGATTCGCATTTTGGTCTGACTCCGTGGTGAGAATCCGAAAATCTGGCCGAACGACTTAGCGCTTCGGTGACCCACAGTCACGCAATTTCCGGAACCGGTTCCAGACCCTAGCATAAGGATCCTGGAAGCTCTTTCACGTAATCCTCGAACACCAGCAAAATCGGCCGAAAATATCGACGATTCTGAGCGATCCAGCCAGCAGGTGTGGCCCCCGGCTGGCCGCCTCATGAACATTCTGAGCAGACGCAGCCGCACAATTGCTGCATTTTTGTGCCTACAGTGTGGGCCCTGAGCGCTGCACTTCTCGATCTCTCACCTTTAGCTCGACTGGCAGCTGAAGAACGCCGGACCCGCGCCCACGCTGATCATCCAGCTTCGCCGGGACCGTCAGCGTGGCCGGCGGGCAAGCGAGAACATCCGCGTCAAGCCGCAACCGGCAACCTGCCGGTGACGGTGAATGAAAATTGCAGTCGCCCAACGTTGCGAAACCGCGAAGACGAGCCCCCCGGGGCTTGCTTGACCCTCGTGAACGAGCGCGATACGGGAGACCGCGTCTGTGACAACCGCAGACGTCGAGGCAACGATTCGACTGCATTGGTCGACGCTTGCTGCGGGATAACAAGGTGGAGGCAACGAATGAATTGTAAAATGCGGTGGGTAGCGTTGGCGCTGGCGTTCGGCGCGGGTGCGTGCGGAGCGAATGAGCCGGAGGACCAACTGCTGAAGACGGCTCCGGGCGACGCTTCTCGGACACAGGCAGAGTCAACGGAGGTCCGCACGGCCGTTCCAGTTCAGGTCAGCCGGGAGCAAGCAATCGCCCTTCTTGCAGCTGGCAGCGGTAAAACCAACCGAGAGGTGGAGCGCTCCGTCGATGCGGTCGACTTCGAGGCCTTACGATCCGAAATCCTAGCTACCGACGGTCGCGACCGCCAGGAGCTTCTGATGCGCTACATGGCCGCGGCCGACGACCTGCCAACAGCAGAACGGGACGCGACGAAGGCAAAGCTTTTCGAGGCATTTCAGTGATGCGTGCGCACGGACGTGGTCGCAGCAAGGGAGAAAAACAGATGAAGTTGAACGCCGTATCTAGGTTGGTCGTCGGTGGCGTCGCGCTGGCCGCCTCGTTGATGCTTACTCGCACCGCGCAAGCGAATAATTGCGCGATTGGCTATGGCTATGGGCAATCGCTCAAGAACATGAGCTACAAGCAAGCCTATGGACTATTTGAAAACATCTATCAAGAATGGTGTCCATCGATGTCATCGGTGGGTACCTATTTCAGGCTCACCGAAGGTGCAAACGCTGTCGGCCACATGCACTTCTGGGCGGACGATCCAACGGTAACGTGCATCGCCTACACAGCGACTTGGCCGAACGGTGTGATGGGTCGAGGCAGTCCGTGCGTCGCCGTGGACCCATTGACGACCAGTCGCGAGGTTTCCTTTCACACGAGCATCCAGCAAGCGAAGATCGCCCCAACGGGAGCCACTTACCGGTGGCGCGTGAGCAGTATCCAAATTAGGGGCACGGTCAGCGCGCAAGTCATCGTCCAGCAGACCGATGGGACGTGGTGGACCTTCAATAACTTGACGCCCGGTGTCTGGAACCTGGGGTCTACTGGCGTCGGCGCCAGTGCCTTCTTCGTTCAAAACCAGAACAGCGCTGACGGTTCGCACGTCACCTTCGACAACACGACCGTTCAGACCTTCTAAAAGGGCCCAATAACGCCAATGGGGCCGCGACGTCGAAGTCGTGGCCCCATTGGGTGGCGCAGAGCACCGCCGTTACGCGCGCAAGGTCACTGCAGAGCGCGCAGGTTCGTCACGCAGAAGTCGAACGGCACGGTGCCCATGGCGTTGGTCACGACCTGCCATGCGATCTTGAGCACGGCGGGCTTGGCGGCGGAGCCGTTGGCGGCCGTGGCCTTGGGGGCCCAGCACTCTTTGATCAGGTCCTCGAACATGAAGCTGTTGACGCCCGCTTTGACCGGCTTGGTGCCAGGGTTGCAGTACTCGCCCGTTGCGTCTTCGACCTTGAAGCGAAGCGACGAGGGGCCCGGCACCATGGCGCCGCTGATCTCGAAGGCGAAGCCCTTGATTGCCGAGGCGTTAAACGGCATGGGGTCACCGCCCTTGGTCGTGACCGGGTCGATCTGCTGGTTCAGGTTGAGGCCGATGGCTGCGCCCCAGAAGGTGCCGTAGCAGTCGGTGGCGGGGGCGACGGGCGTGCACTTCAGGTCGACCTTGGCGGCCGTGCCCTTGAGACAAGCGTCCGTGCCGCTCATGCTGAAGTCCATCGGGGTCATGCCCATCTTGGACGTCTCGTCACCGAAGGGGAACATGGCGCCCTGGATCATCAACGAGTTGCTAGCGCCGTCGACCCAGCCGTCCATGGGGCTGAGCGGAACGCCCGCGGGCAGGTCACCACCGCCGGTGCCGCCGGTGCCGGTGGTACCACCGGGGACGACTGTGCCGGAGCCGGCCGCGGTCGACGAACCTGCGATGGCGATCGGGTCCGTGCCGTTGTTGTCGCCGCTGCTAGAACAGTTCACGACGGTTGCGAGAAACGAAACGCCCAGGATCAGTCCAAGTGCCGACTTCATGCCCTCAAGCATAGCGCGCGAGTTTGGACCTTTCAAGTCGAGAAATGCAATTTGCTCGATTGGAATCGGTTCCCAATCGAACATGGTACCGGTTCCGCATGATTGCGCGTAGTTAGGCTGCTCCCCGGTTTGACCGCGCTTGTCCGCGGCGTTCGCATGATTAGCCCGCTCATCTGGACGGACCGCCTGCGCGTATGGCGTGCCGGGAAATCGCAGCTCGAAATCGCGAACCGCCCGCGACCGACTTCTCGTTTCCACAGATCTCGAACCATCAACGGCTGCAAAAAATCCGGCGCGGGCGCTATTTTACGTCGACGTAGAAGTCGTCGGTAACGAGGTTGGTAATTGGACCGTTCCAAACCTCATAACCCACGGCAACCGCCAGAATTTGCGAGCCGGGCAGGTTGTAGCCGCGCTTGGTGGCGTCGCGATACACGTCCATCACATCGAACTCGAGCTCGGGCAAGTCCTGCCCCTCGGCCCTAACGTAGTTGACGATGGGATGGCCGTTCACGCTACCGGTCCAAATGGTCCAACTACCGGGCATGCCCGTAACGGTAGCGCCCGCGGTCGCAGCGGAGCCCGCCGGCTGCTGACCTGGAGGATCTCGCAGCCACACCATCAAGTAAGCGGACAACGAGCCACCGTTGCCGAGCCAGATGTCCCACGCGGCATTGTATTGGCCGTTGTTGCCGTTGGCGGCCCAACGCCACCCTGTCCGCACGCTCTTGAGCGAGCTGATGGTGCCCGGCAAACCGCACTCGCCCACCGACTGCTTCATCGAATACAGGCCACAGAACATGGTGGGGTAGCCCGCGGGCGAATAGTTGGCGCCTTGGCTACCGTTCAGTGAAAGAACCTTGAACGACGTGCCGTTCCAAGAAATGTTGTGGCTCTGCCAGCCGGAGCCCCAGCCGTTGGCGATGAACTTGTAGCCCACACCGTCGCGCAGAATGTCGGCTTCGGCGTATTGGTCCGTCGAGGTGCCGGTGCCTTGGTAGGTGGCCTTGCCGAGCTGGCTGGGGACGGTCGTGCCGCCGCCCGAGCCGGCCGCGCTGCTGGAACCCGCGCTGCTGGCGGAGCCACTGGTACCCGTGGAGCCGCCGGTGCCGGAAGAGCCGCCCGCGCCCATGTCGAACGGGTTGTACTTGCAGCTGGGAACGACTGCCGGAGGATCTTGGCGGCTGGTCCGCAGATCCGGCACGCCGTCGCCGGTGGTGTCGACCGATTCGAAGAAGCCGTCGCAGTCGGTGTCGAGCGCGAGCCCGTCGACTTTGCCGTCGTGATTGGTGTCGACGCCCGGACCGTCGGGCTTGCCATCGTGGTTGATGTCGATGCTGTCGGCAGTGCCGTCCTTGGGGTTGGCGTCGATCAGCGTGCCCAGATCATCGGCGACGCGGTCTTCGTTGTTGTCCAAGCCGGGCAGCTCTTTGTTGCTCGAGCCGCAGGCGGCAACGAGGACGAGCGCACAAGCAAGGAGGGAGGAACGCTGCGGGCAAAGCGCCATGATCCAAAGGTACACCAAATGTGAGAACGGTTCCAGTCGCGCGCCCCATCGCACACACACAAGCGTTACCGTGACTCGAAAGTCACGGTGGTTTCCTGGAAAAATCGCGATCTCACGAAACCGAAGCCGGCGTCGAAATCACAGGATGCGAGATTCTTGGATCCTGCGATCCGTTGTCGAAGTTGCGAAAAGATCGGGAAATTGGCCCTTCTACCGGTTGACCGCCGCGCACGACGCCGCGCGTTGCTCGCCAGTGCGCCAGGAGTCTTTACGTTTGCACACGCACAAACATGCTTATTTTCTGCAATTCTCGCCAATTCTTGCGACTCGCCTGAATGCGAAACCGGTTCCAGTTTTTACGTGCAAAGCGCTTTCAGGTGAGTAAGATACTTACCCATGGTGACTGCCGCATTGGTCCGCGGCGCCACGCAGCGGTTGTACGGAAAGGTCGCTTCATGAACGCTCTGCCCTCGACACTGAAATGGTTGGGTTCGGGTCTCGGTCTCTGGGCCGCCATGGCTTGCAGCGCCGAAGCTTCGGCTCCCCCCACCCCGTCGGGCACGGGCAGCACACAGGCGCAGGGTGGTTCCAACAATGGTAGCGGTGGATCGGGCACCCCGCTACCCACGGCGGGCACCACCGGGCAACCCACCGCCGGGACGACCTCCACTGGCCAGGGCGGCTCCACTTCCGTCGGTACCGCCGGGACCACCGCTGTGGGCACGGCCGGCACCGCCGCCGGCGGCATGTCGGGCGGCTCGCTCGCGTCCTGCCCGGTGCCCCCAGCGGCCGGCACAATGACCGACCTTGTGATCGACGACATGGAAGACGGGGACAACGGCGTCAAGCGCATCGGCGGCCGCTCCGGCTTTTGGTATACATATGGCGACGCCCTCGGCAGCACCATCGTCCCCAAGCCGGATCCGGGTGGCACCGGCGCCCCCCTCGTGCCCGGTTCGACCATGTGCCACGGCGGCATGAAGTGCATCAGCATTTCCGGCACCACCGTCGCGGGTGACCCGACCGCAAACATGTACGCTTACGCGGGCGTTGGCTTCGACTTCAGCAACGCCAAAAAGCCGTGCGTCTACAACGCCAGCGCGTACACCGGCATCAAGTTCTGGGCGCGGGGTGACGTGCCCATCACCATCAAGCTCAACACGACCGCCAACTCGACGCCCGACGGCGGCGGCACCTGTTCTGGAACGACCTGCAACGGCGGCTTCTCCCCCACGGGCGCGGACGAGGTGCTCACTCCTACGTGGACAGAGTTCACGATACCTTTCGCGACCGCGATGGGCCCGACGTGGGTCATGCCGGCCATTGCCTTGGACAAGGCCACGCTGCTCACCCTGCAGTTCCAGGTCCCGCCGGGTCAGACCTTCAGCATCGCCATCGACGACGTGACGTTCTACTGAACGTCACGCTTCGCCCACATTGCTAGTGCGACGGCGCAGCCCAGCGCCGTCGCCTGTCTCACCAAGGAGAGCGGCCGCCTACATCCCGTAGGCGTAACCAAGCTGCACGGCGCCGCCGAGCGCGGTTGCGCCGAGCATTTGTAGCAGGCGCAGCTCGAGGAACAGTTGCTGTTCTTTGCTGAAGGCGTAGGCGGCGCCGAGGTGGGCGCCGATGAACGAGTTGCCGGTCTTGCGCCAAGCGTCCAGGGTGCCTTTGGCGCCTGCGGTGTAGCCGGCGCCGTCTTCGTAGTATTCGACGCTGACGTGACCGTCGACTTCGGCGAGGCCGGCAGCGAGGCCCGCGTAAGGGCGGAAGCCGGCGTTGGCGAAAGGGGCGGAGCCGAACCAGTAGCTGCCGCGTAGCTCGGCGTGGATGGGTAAGAAGGCGGCGCCGCTGCCGGTGGTGGCTTTGGGGCTGCCGCCGAAGGCAAAACCGAGCTTCAAGCCGGCCGTCACGTTGTCGCCGAACAGGCGCTCGTAGCCGACCAGCAAGCGTTTGGTGGCAAAGCCAATGCCACCCGCCAGCTGATTACCGGAGCCGGCGTAGATGGGGCCGCCGTACGACTGGCCCTGCAAGAAGCACTGGTATTGCGCGGCACCCGAGCACACGCCCGTCGTCTCTTTGTACGACAGCATGTCGAGCTGAAACGACACCGACAACCAGTTGAGCGGAGCGCCGCCGGCGGACGCCGGCTTCTCGTCGTCGGCCGGCGCGGGTGCGGCCTTGGGCTCGTCTTCGTCTTCGTCGGCGGATTTGCCGGACTCGGCGGGGGCGTCTTCTTTGACGCCACCGGCGGCGGCGAACGACTTTTCCAGCTCGGGCGTGGAGAAGTCGGAGCTGAGCTGCACCGAAGGATCAGCCGCCACGGCGGCCTGCATCTCTTGGTTGCCGCGGTCCTGCTTCTTGAGCCCGGCAATGTAAACGATGGCCAGATCGAGATGCACTTGCGCGCGGACCTTCGCGGAGCAATCGCTCTTGCCGCAGGCCTTCAGGGCCTTTTGCAGCTTCTGCTCGGCCTCCTTGAATTGGGTGCCAAGGTAGTCGCCGTCCATCGCTTGCTTGGCGAGCGAGCTGGCCTCGCCATCTTGCGGTTCGGCGGAAGCGACGGCGGCGTAGAGCGTGAAGGCAACCAGGGCGCCCAGGCTCGAGAGTGAAGGTCTGCTCAAGTTCGACTATCCGAGAAAGGCGCGAAGCCGCGCGCAGGCGGAACATAGCCAGCAAGCCCGAGCGCGCGCAATCGCGAAGCGGCCTTTTTGCCGTGGCGCCAGGTTCTCGATCCGCGCGAAAATTCCGGGTGCCGGGCGCAGGCCACTCAGAAAAACTCAAGCTGATCCAGCCACAGATCGACGTCGAGCTTGGGCGCGGCGGTGATCTGCAAGCCGTACAGCGCGGCGGTGTCGAGCGCGTCCGCGGAATTGCCCCAACCGAGCTGCGTCAGCTTGTCGAAGCGCACCGTGTATTGCGCCCAGGTGGTGGTGAACGTTTGGGCGATCCCGAAGTGGTCGTCACAAAGCTTTCCCGCCGCCGAGCTGCACTTACCGCCGGCCTTGTCCGTGGTGGCGTCGGCGATTTGGACGCGGTGGGTCGTGTTCTTCCCGGCGCCGACTTTGGCCCAGAAACGGATCCCCGTGAACTTGCTGCCATCGTAGACCTTCCGCTGGTTGCGAAAGTCGACCCCGAGCCCGCTGCCGACGCTGTCGGCGGTGCCGGTAAAGCCGGTAGCGGTGATGCGCAGGGCGTAGTCGCCCAGAGCCGCCGGGGCACCGACGTTGGCGGCGCACGCCAGGGGCTTGGGGCCGGTCGTGCCAGTGGTGCCGTTGTCGAATAGGTACCAGACGCCGCCACGTGTATCGCTCGCCTTGATCGTGAGGTTTTGGTCCTCGAAGTCATCGATCAAGTTGATGTCGACCGGGAAGCCGCCGGAGCCCCCGGTTCCGCTGGCTCCTCCGGTTCCGCCGCTTGTCCCACCGCCCGACGTGCCGCCGGTTCCGCCGCCGGCGGTGTTGGCGCTGCCAGCCATGGTGTTCGTGCCGCCCGTATCGGCGCCAGCCATGCCCGTGCCGGGCTCACCGCCTTCGCCGTCGCCTCCGGCGCCGGGCGTGCCGGCACCAGAAGTGCCCGCGCTGGAAGTGCCGGCAACCGTGGTCGGATTGCCAGCGAGGGCGCCCCCGTTTCCCGAGCTGTCGCTCCCACCGTTGGTGACGCCGCTGGCCGTTTCCAGCAAGTCATTGCTGTAGACCGAGCACGCGCCGCAGGCACCGAGAACAAACCAGGCCGCGAGCCGGCGCGAGCTGCGCACGAGACTTGGCTTCTTCACCCACGACGAGGGCGCGGCGCGGCGCATGCGCGGGAGCATACTCGCGCGGGGAGATTTAACAACTGGTACCGGTCCCAGTTTTTGGAGAGAGCGGCTCCGAGCAAGGTGCCCAAAGAGGCACCAATTTAGCAGCGCGGCAGCGTTACGGCAGAGTGAGAACGGTTCCAGCTTTCAAGCATGGGTAGCACCGCGCCGCCCTCGAGCAACCTTGGATTCCACTACGGTACCGGTGTGGCTCGTCGCCCCCATCGCCCGAGCAAGTTTGGCTAGGTGACTGCCTCAACGGGGCCTCGATCCCCTGCCCTTCAGCCGTCGGCGAGCACGCGCACCTTGAAGCCTAGCTCCTGTGACAACGCTACCATCTCGTCGAAGATGTCTCCGTAGGCCACGGCCACGTGGTTCGAGAGGTAGTGGGCCATCAGCGTATCTCGCCCGATGCCCATGTCCGCCGCCATGAACGGCCACTGGCGGGTGGTGCCCTCCCACCAGGCATCTCGCTTGGCTTCGGGCAGCTTCACTACCTCGCCCTTGCCGATGTCCATCCACAGCTCATCGTTCAAGATGTAGGCGCGGGCCCACGTCATCTTGCCGGGCAGGCTTTCGCCGGCCAGGGTGCCGCCGGGCGTCGGGAAGTACAGCGACGGCTGCCGGTACGAGTGCGCGCCCTTCAGCGTGTCCGGGTCGTGGTTGAACGCGTACGCGCCGCACGAGCCGGAGTTCAACAGCACCCACAGAAAGCGTCCTTCGTGCTCGGCGCCCCAACGCACGTCGTGGAACATCACCGCTTGGTGCAGCCCCTTCTTCTTGAGCAGCCGCTTCATCAGCTCCATCGGCACCACGTTGCCTTGGTCGGCCTCGGTGGAGCAGATGATGTTGTCGCCGTTCGATTCAGGGCGACACACCGAGTTGAACAAGCCTTCCGCCAAATCGGAAGGCGGCCGCAGCGGGATCAAGCCCAGCTGATACTGCCAGCCGATACAATCCGCCTTGAACTCGCTCACCATGTCGAGCACGGCCAAATAGTCACGCAGCTGCTCGCGGCTCGCCTGCTCGTCGAAGTCGTGCGCGTCGCCCTCTTTCCAGTGAAAATTAAGGCCCTTTTCGCGCACGAACGCCAGCGCTTGGTCGATGCGCTTTTCTTCGATGCGGCGACCGCGATCGATGATCCAAGCTTGGTCGATCTTGTGCTCGGTGAAGCCGTGGCGGTTCAGCAGGCGCGGGCCGAAGTAGCCGTTGATCATGCCCATCGAGGTGTCGCCCAACATCATGATCAAGATGCGGCGCGCCTTGATTTCGTCGGCGACTTCTCGCGCCAGCTTGGTGGCGGCGACCGAGATGGGCGCGTGGTAGCGAATCGCGTCTTCGGCGTAGGCAATCTTGCCGGTCGTGCACCACTCGCGCAGCCGCTCCATGAACAGCGTGTCGGTGGTCCAATCGGGCGCGTCCGTCCAAGCCCGCGAAAAGCCACGGTTGAGGCTGGCCAGACAGGCGCCCGTGTTGAGCAACCCCACCAAACCCGGCCAACGCCCGGAGAAATTGCTGGCCAGCAGCAGCGGGTTGTCTTTGCCGACGACGCCGTCCGTGGTGTGCGGCCCGTAAAACCAGTGCACGCAAACTCCGACCATCGGATCGCGGATCGGCCCAAGCTTCTCGATCGCGTGGTGGGGCTTGGACAGGTAGCCTTCGACCAGGTACGGGTCTCGCCCCAGCTTCTTCAGCGCCTGAACCAGCTGGGTGGTCGCCTCCTGAACGTTGGGCAACGCCAGCTGATTGGGGATCTCACGCGCGTCACCCGGCCAAAACACGGCAACCTTGTTCGACATCCGAAAGCCTCCGCGGGCAGGCTACTCCAAGCCGCCGCCAGGCGAAATCGGCGCCCGGACTACTCGCGGCGCGCGCCTTGGCAGGCTTTGCTGGCGAACAGCTCCGGCTCTTTCCAGCCGCGCGCCGCAAACGCCTCTTTTACCGCGCGGCCCACGCGCGCGACGGCGCCGTTGTTGACCAGCGACACCGTGCAGCCACCAAACCCACCGCCGGTCATGCGCGAGCCGTAAACGCCCGGCTCGCCCCGGGCGATGTCGACGGCCACGTCCAGCTCTTCGCAGCTGACCGCGTAGTCGTCTCGCAGCGACACGTGCGACTCGGACATCAGCCGGCCCATCGTGCGCAGGTCACCCGCCGAGAGCGCTTCTGCCGCGGCCAAGGTGCGCGCGTTTTCGGTCACCACGTGGCGACAACGGCTGCGCACCACCCCGGGCAGCTCCGTCGCGAAGCGTTCGAAGTCGGCCACGCTGACGTCGCGCAACGTGCGCACGCCCGGCAGCGATTTTGCCAGGATGTTCGAGCCGCGCAGGCACTCGGCGCGGCGCAAGTTGTATTCCGACGACGACAGCTCGTGTTTGACGCGCGTATCGCAGACCAGCACGCTGACGTCGTTCAAACGAATCGGCACGCTGCGCGTCTCGAGCGAGCGGCAGTCGATCAACAGCGCGGCGTCGGTTTGGCCCATGGCGGCGATGTACTGATCCATGATGCCGCACATGGTGCCGACGTATTGATGCTCGGCGGCTTGACCCGCCAACGCCAACTTCACGCGATCAGGGTCGGGGGTGCCGCCCAGCACCGCCAGCGCCAGGCCAATCGAGAGCTCGAGCGCAGCCGAAGCCGACACGCCCGCGCCCGCCGGCACGTCACTGTCGATCAGCAGATCGGTACCGACGACGGGAAAACCCCGCTCCAACAGCGCGCGGGCGGTGCCTTCGACGTAGTCGATCCATTGGCCGCGCCGCTTGGGCCCCGGTCGCTCGAGATCGAATTCGAAGCTCTGCCCCAACGTGAGCGACTTCACCCGCACCTTGGACGATGCATTCGGCGCGCCGGCGACGAATGCGCGTCGCTCGATGGCCATCGGCAAGACGAAGCCTTCGTTGTAGTCGGTATGCTCGCCGATCAGATTGACGCGACCGGGAGCGGAAAAGACCTGAGCTTCTGCTGCATAGAGGGCTTGGAACTCAGCCCTCAAGCGCGCGACATCGACCACGTGTGACCTCGGCATCAATTTATCACCGCTCTATGCGGCCAGGGTCACGCGCGCTTCGCTTTTAATTTCAGGAACCTCGGCTCGCCGGACCTTTGGCCGGAAAAGGCCTACCCTCCGTCACACCACCGCGGGGTGGCCGAGGTCGCAACCGCGTCTGCGTCCAGACACGTCCGGCTCACGGCAAGAGGTTCCGACGGCTTCGGGCCCCGTCCTGGCTTGATGAGCCCGTCGAGGTTGCCCAGCGGCAGGGCTTCCCTGGCCGCGACGCGACATTTCAGCACTGCGCGTCGTGCGGGATGCGAGCGCTCATAAGCCTTCGGGCTGTACTAGCAAGACCGTTTTCCGTATGTATTATGCCCCGCGGTGCGTCGCGAGCACGTTGCGCTGAGCACCGATCCGACGACGTGTAGATCGAGAAACGAACATGGCAGGCGTAATTCTCAAGGACGTCGTCAAGGTCTACGAAAACGGCGTTCGCGTCGTCGACCGATTCAATATGGACATCAAAGATCGCGAATTCGTGGTCTTGGTGGGTCCTTCGGGCTGCGGCAAATCGACCACGCTGCGCATGATCGCGGGCCTCGAGGAGATCACCAGCGGCACGATCCAGATCGGCGAGCAAATCGTGAACGACGTGCCGCCGAAAGACCGGGACATCGCGATGGTGTTTCAGAGCTACGCGCTCTACCCGCACATGACTTGCTACGAGAACATGGCTTTCGCGCTCAAGCTGCGCAAAACGCCCAAAGCTACCATCGACGAAAAGGTCAAAAAGGCTGCAAAAATCCTGATGATCGAACACCTGCTGGAGCGGAAGCCCAAGGCGCTATCCGGCGGCCAGCGGCAGCGGGTCGCGCTCGGCCGGGCCATCGTGCGCGACCCCAAGTGCTTCTTGTTCGACGAGCCGTTGAGCAACCTCGACGCCAAGCTGCGGGTCGAGATGCGTGCGGAAATCAAGCACCTGCACCTGAGCTTGAACGCCACCACCGTGTACGTCACGCACGATCAAGAAGAAGCGATGACGCTGGGTGATCGCGTGGTGGTGATGCACCAGGGCGTGGTGCAGCAGTGCGCGGGCGCGCTCGAGATCTACCACCACCCCACCAACCGCTACGTGGCCGGCTTCCTCGGCAGCCCGCCCATGAACTTCTTCGACGGCAAGCTGGTCGAAGAGGCGGGCGCGCTCTATTTCGACGAAGGCACCGGTAAGCTGCCGGTGGCAGATTGGGCCAAAGAACAGCTCAAGCCGCACGTCGGCAAAGACGTCGTCATGGGCGTCCGCCCCGAGCTGATCGCCGACGCCTCCCACGCGCGCTTCAAGACGGAGGGCAACGCCCTCCCGATGCGCATCACGCTCGTGCAACCCCTGGGCGACAAGATGGACGTCTACGTCGCCACCGACAAGCACCCCAAAGCCGTCGCGCACCTCGACGCCTTCGCGGGCGTCAAAGTCGGCGACACGCTCAACATGTTCTTCGACATGAACCGCGTGCACTTCTTCGAGCCCGGCGAAATTGGTCCAAAGCTCGCGCAGAACAAGACTCTAGCTCCGACCGGCGCCCAGCTCTGAGCTTTCGATTTCGGAGAGCGACTTCGCCGGGAGTGTGCCGGCGGTAGGGTTCGACGCAAGCGACGTCGCGTCACTGCGCCAAACAAAAGGACTCACGAATCAAAACGCGTCGTAGCTCTTCCCGCCCAGTCCCCCCTGCTTCCACCCTTCCCCTCCTCTCGCGCTCGAGCCGTTACGTCGCAGCGCCGCGTTTTCTAAATTCGCCCGGTGACATGGCACATTCGCGCGTAAACGCGGCGTAGAAGCGGGCGAGGGAGCCGAAGCCGGATTCGAGCGCGATGGCCAGCACCGTTTTGTCGGTGGTGAGCAGCATGAGCTGCGCGTGCGACAGGCGCAGGCGAATCAAGTACTGCCAGATGGACATGCCGCATTCGCGTCGGAAAAGCGTCATGGCGTAGTTGGGGTGCAGGCTGATGGCGCGCCCGATGTCGGCGGTGGAGATGTCGTCTTTGTAGTTCTCGGCCAGGAAGCTGGTGATGGCTTCGACCTGTTTGCGCGCCTTGTGCTCGGTGGAGCGCGCGGCGGCTTTCTGCTGGCGCTTGGCGGCCAGGCGACGCAGGCGCGCCTCCACCTCCAGCTCACACGTGCGAAGAGTGGTGGCGTCGGCGCTGCCAGCATCGGCGATCCAGCGCCGCGTGAGATCGGCGTCCCAAGCCGGGCTCTGGGGATCAATCACGATCTCTCCGCCCAACACCTTGCGCACGAAGGCGCTACCGAGGTTCCAGCGCAGCAGCGTGACCAGCGGTACGCGCACGTACATGAACTCGGTCTTCGGCTCGACCTCGACGATTTGGTGCGGCAGCGCCCCCCAAAAGACCGACAGGGCCCCCGCCGGAACGTCCACGAAGCGGCCCCCCATGAAGTAGCGTAAGCCGCCCGCGTACACGAAGTTCAGCTCGACGTCCCCGTGGGCGGGAGCCTCTTGCATGGGCGCCGTGATGCCAAGACCGGCGGCTAATCCTTGTGGCTCTACTTGCAATGTGGCGACGGCGGCCCTCTGAGACATCAGTTATCGGCAGCTTAACATCCAAGAACCGGCTTTGTGAAACCGGTTCTACATTGTAAGGCGTGTTTCAAAACCGGGCTCACTTCGCGGCCGCTAAATCGAGCAAGTGCGATCGCTAGGAACCAGCGGCGCGCCCACGAAACGCGCCCGCTTGGCGTCAGCCGTATCAGTACGGGAAGCCGGCGACGTTCATCGGGATCTTGAACAGACCCTTGCCGGTCTTCCCGCCCTGCCCCGACACGTACAGCGTTTTGTGATCGGCGCCGCCGAAGGCCACGTTGGTGATCTGCTCGATGCCCGTCACCGTGATGGTGCCAATGGACTGCCCGGCGGGTGAGTACACGTTGATGGGCCCCGCGCCGCCCGGCGCCACGTACAGGTTGTCAGCGCAGTCGATGACCATGCCGTCACCGTGGCCGCCCTCGACGAACGTGGTGCCGGCCCCGAGCGAGCCGTCGGCCATGACCGGGTATTTCTTGAGCTGACCGCCGCCGATGTAGAGGAAGTCCTGATTCTTCGAGAGCGTAATGCCGTTGGGGTTGGTCAGGTTGACGTTGGGCTCGATTGCCTCTGGTTGCCCGCCGGGTGGCACGCGATAGGCGCGAGTCGCCGCCTGTGGCAGCGGCATGGGCGCTTGGAAATTGGGGTCGGTAAAATAGATGGTGCCGTTGCTGTGAATCGTCAGGTCATTGGGCGAATCGAAGCGCATGCCCATGAACATGCTGGCCACCGGTACCGCGGCACCGCCCGTCAAGCTGAGCTTGGAAATCGAACCATCCTTGTGAATCGCGCCGAACAGCTCGCCCGCGGCGTTGACCGCCAGTCCGTTGCTACCCGAGTCCGGTAGCAAGACGCTGACCTGGTCGTCCGCGGTGATCTTCAGCACGCGCCCGGGCGGTGGTTGGCCCCGCTGCGCGTTGGTGGTGGAGATTTCGGAGACGTACAGCGCGTCGCCAATCCACACGTCACCTTCGATGTTGCTAAAGTCGTTGTTCATGTTGTTGAAGGCGTCCGCCGGAGGCACACCTTCGACGCGCACCGGGGCAAGCCCCGTGAGCACCGGCGCCACCGCTGCGCCGGCCGGACATTGAAAGCCCGTGGCCGCCGTGCCGCCGGCAGCCCCACCTGCTCCGCCGGTGCCGCTGCCCGTCGCCGCGCCGCTCTGATTCTGGCTGCCGCCCGTGCCCAAACCGGCGCTGCCCGTCGAGCCGGCGCTGCCGCCAGCCGTGTTGCCGGGCTTGTTCGTACCGTCGCCGGACGAGCCACAAGCGACGACTGCGAGCGCACCGAGACCAACACTCAACCAAGCAGCTTTCATGCATTTCTCCGAAGGAGGGAACAGGATAGCTTAGCGCACGAGAAACGTTTGCGGGGCCGTGAGCGCAAGCTGGGACCGGTTCCAGACAGTGTGGCACATCCGGCGCATCGCACCCACCCGCCGCCCCGCTTCGCACGCGAGAGTTGCTGCATTCCAGCAAAAATCTTCTAGTCGAGAGGAAACACGGTTGAGAGCTTGGCGGCCAACCGCGCAAAGATTAGTTTTCCGGGTTACCCATGGCAGATCAAAGCAAGCTCGCGATCCTCGTTGGTGGTGGCCCCGCTCCGGGTATCAACAGTGTGATCGGCGCCGCCACGATCCGCGCCTGCCTATCCGGCATTCCCGTCTTGGGCGTGCGCGACGGCTTTCAGTGGATCATGCGCGGCGAGCTGGCTCACGCTCGCCCGCTCGACATCGAATCGGTTTCCAGGATCCACTTTCGGGGCGGCTCGTGCCTCGGTACCGCCCGCGCCAACCCGACCAAAGACCCCAAGACCCTCGAAACCACGCTGAAGAGCCTGCAGCAGCTGGGCGTCACCAAGCTCGTCACCATCGGCGGCGACGACACCGCTTTCTCGGCCATGCGTCTGTCAGCGCATTCGCAAGGCACGCTCCAGGTCGTCCACGTACCGAAGACCATCGACAATGATCTGGACCTACCGGCTTGGATCCCGACTTTCGGCTACCAAACTGCGCGCCACGTGGGCACCGGCATCGTGCGCGACCTCTTGACCGACGCGCAAACCACCTCTCGCTGGTACTTCGTCGTCGCCATGGGCCGAAAAGCCGGGCACTTGGCGCTCGGCATCGGCAAGGCTGCGGGCGCCACGCTCACGGTCATTCCGGAAGAATTTCCGGGCAAGCAGATCCCGATGCGACAGATCGTGGACGTGCTCACCGGCGCCATCATCAAGCGCTTGGCCTACGGCCGCTCCGACGGCGTCGCGGTGCTGGCCGAAGGCTTGGTAGAGTCCATCCCCGAGAGTGATTTGGAGGAGCTGGAGGGCGCCGAGCGCGACGAGCACGGGCACATTCGTATCGCCGAGATCGACTTCGGCCGCATCATCAAGACGGCGGTCACGGCGCGGCTCAAAGAGCTAGGCCTCAAAGTGACGATCGTGTCCAAAGACATCGGCTACGAGCTGCGCTGCACCGACCCGATTCCGTTCGACATGGAGTACACGCGCGATCTCGGTTATTGCGCGGCCAAATACCTAATCGAGGGCGGCTCGGGCGCGATGATCACGGTCCAGGAAGGCAAATTCAAGCCCATCCGCTTCGAGGACATGCTCGACCCGGACACCGGCCGCACGCGCGTGCGCATGGTCGACACCGAGACCGAGTATTACAAAATCGCGCGCCGCTACATGCTGCGCCTGCGCCGCGACGACTTCTCCGATCCAGCCGAGGTAGCGCGCTACGCGGCCATCACCCGGCTCAAGCCCGAAGAATTTCGCAAGCAGTTCGAATACCTGGTCAGCGCCGAAGCGCCGCCGCTCGAGCTTGGGCACTGAGGTCGGCTTGGTCGCTCACGCATGAGCCCTCGATTTTTACCTCGCCGTGAGCTCGGGAAGACCGGCTTCGTCGCTACCCAGCTGGGCATCGGAGATTTGGCCGACCGCAGCGTGCCGCTGGAGACGTGCGTAGCCACGTTGCGTCGCGCCCTCGATTTTGGTTTGAACCTGGTCGATACCGCGCCCAGCTACGAAAACGGCTACAGCGAAGAAGTCGTGGGGCACGCCCTCGCCGGGCGACGCGACGGCGTGTTCGTGATCGACAAGATCGACCACTTCGACCGGCCGGTGCTGCCGCAAGCCGGCGAGAGCCTGGCGCGGCTTGGGCTCGCGAGCGTGGACGCGTTCGTGCTGCACGGCGTGCGTGAGCCGGAACAATGGGAAGAGCTGGCGCGCCCGGGCGGTCGCTTTTCCGAGCTCGAGGCCGCCGTTCGCGACGGGAAGGCGCGTTTTTGCGGCATTTCCGCTCATCACCCCGAAGTGTTACGACGCGCGCTCGACTCCGGACGCTGCGATTTGTTGCTGTTTCCGCTCGGCGCATTCGTCGACGAGCGCTACGTGAGCGAGATCTTGCCATTGGCCAAGGCGCGCGGCGTCGGCAGCGTTTGCTTCAAAACGTTCGGCGCCGGCAAGTTGCTGGGCGACACTGCCGGCTACGGCCAACCGCTGGCAGCGCGGCCGCGCGGCAAATGGAGCTCGGGTGGCTCGGACGCGAGCGGCGGAGGCACGCTGCCGCGGCTCTCCGTTCAAGACTGCCTGAGCTACACGCTCACTTGCGATCCAGACGTAGCCCTCCTCGGCATGAGCTTTCCGAACGAGCAAGACGCAGCCCTGGCGGCCGCAGAAGCGTTCGCCCCACTCGCCGCCAGCGAGCTCGAACGCATTCGCAGCGCCGCCGCTCGAGCCATTCGCGGCAAGGGGCCGTGCTGGTGGAACCCCGATCCCGAAGCGGGCACCGCGCTCGAGTAACGCCTAGCGGACAGCTCGGCGCGGGGAGCCTCGAGGGACTTCCCCGCACGAGCTCAGCTGTTCACGCCTTGCGTGCCTTCTTCTTCGCGGGAGCGCGACGCTTCGGCACTTCACCCAAGATGCCGCTGTCGAGCACCAGCTGGGCCGAGCGCTGAGCGATGCGACCGAGCAAGGTCTTGGCCACCTTCTTCACGACTTTCTTGCCGCCAGCTTTCGCTTTCTTTGCGACCACCTTGCCGGCCACCTTCGCTTTGCTGACAACCTTCGTTTTCGACTTTGCTTTTTTCTTTGCAGCCATGGGCACACCCTTACTGCAAGACGGCGCCATCCATCATGGGTTTGCAAAGCGCGAGGCAATTCGCTACGCGACCGAGCCTCATTGAGAGCGCCAAGTGAACACGAGCGCGAGGGACAGCTTCCGGCTGCGTATCGGCAGGCGTTAGGCGCAAGGCCCGCAGCGGCCGTCGGGGCCGAAAGGGCGAGAGGCCTCCACAAGCCCCTAGCCCCGGTCCGGGACATCTTGGAAGCGAAGGGAACAGGCTACGCCTTGGCAGACCGCCCGCAGCTCGCCTCCAGCAAACATGACCGCGATCTCAACGTTCGTCGCATACGCCGTGATGGCCTTGCAGGCAGGAAGCGACTCGGCGGACGCTTTCGTCGTGGGGTTGGTCGCAATGCCGACGACGCAGATCACGCCAGCACGCGACGAAACATTAGTAAACCAGAGCCGCCCGGTAGAGCCGTCGAGCAGCATCAATTCAGGCCCGCTGAGCGACATCCGAATGCTCTTTTCCGCCTGAGCCTTCGCCGCCTCAGCCGCAGCCTTTTCTCTCTGCGCGCGCGCGGCGTCCTCTCTGCGGACGCTGTCGCGCACATCAGCCTCGAAGCGACGCTGCTTGATGTATTCGATAGGGACGATGAGCGTGGCCGCGGCCAACGTGAGCCAGAGCAATAGGCGCGCGATCTTTTCGCCGCGGTCAATCCAGACGACGCCCGCGCCGGCCGCGCGATCCGGCTCACGGCGAGTAGCTTGCACCGGTGGACCGGGGTTGCTTGGAGCCACGGTGGCGGGCTCGACCACTGGAGGCGGAGCGGCCGCGGCGAACGCGCCCAAGTCGCGAACAGGGATCCAATCCTCAGTGCCTTCTTGGCAGAGCGTGTCGTCGAGAGCGATGTGGCCAGCGCTGATTGCTTCGATGATCTTGTCCTTCTCGTAGGGCCCTTTGGTCTTGCCTTGTCGGCTCAGGTACCAGCGCATGACACATTCCTCCAGACTTCCACGTCTAGCAGAGTCGGTGGGCAATGCGCACCACAGGATTTGGCGCACTGGAGAAAGTCATACGCTCCTGTGCGCCACGCTCAGCGCCGGCAGGAGCGGATCGTGAAACTTCAACGTGTCCCGGCGCGTCGATGAAGCCCGAGATCATCGAGGGGGTGCCCGACGGCCTGACAGCGCTACGCCGCGGAGCCACGGAGCGCGTCTGCGCGACGCTCCGCTGGATTGGCTGGAGTCGCAGCTGCCGGAGCGGCGCCGGAGGCGCTGCGGATCATGCAGCGCGCCGGTCACGAGAACTTCGAAACCACGCAGGCCTACTTGCGGCTCGCCGACGCGCTTCCAGTCGGGTTCGGTGACGTGTTCCCCACCCTACCGCCCGAGCTGTTCGAAACAGTTTCGTTCACGGGTTTCGATCACGAATCACCAGACAGCACCAAAGATGCTGATTCTGGAGCGGGACACGAGGCTCGAACTCGTGACCTCAAGCTTGGGAAGCTTGCGCTCTACCAACTGAGCTAGTCCCGCAAGGACTGGGGGTACCGTAGTGCCTGGCGCGGGTGGTTTCAAGCCTCTTGACCCGGGTGGGTGCCGTGGGTACGGGTAGCCGGCGAACCATGAAGATTGCTCGAGTCGAATCGCGGTGCGAGTGCCAGGCCCAGCTGGTGGCAGAGCTGGATGAGGCGCGCTCTGTCGTGCGCGGGTTCGTGAATGACCGCGCGCGTGGGCGTGAGCTGCAGGCGCCGGCCAATTCCACGAAGAAGATCGGCGACAAGCAGGTCGACGTGGGTTGGAGCTGTCCGATGTGCACGCGCAACACGTTGCGCACCTTCAACATCGAGACGCTGGCGTACCACTGAGACGCGGCTGAGCGTCGCTCGTGACCGCTAGGCGGCTTTGCGTGTGCTGAGCGGCAAGGAGCCGCCGCCGCTGAGATGCGCGATCAGGTCACGCATGACCCGGGTGCGAGCTTGGTCCCGCGCGCGTTCGCGGAGCCACAGCGCGTGCGCCAGAGCGCGGAAGCCTTCGTCGCGACGACGAGCGCGCAGGCACGACAAACCGTAGTGGACCCACAAGGCGGGGTTCGATTCTTCGGCGAAGCAAGCTTCGCGCAGGATCAACATCGCGCGACGCTCGTCACCGCGTTCTGACTGGCGACGAGCGCGCTCGACGGCAGTTACTGCCGGGGTGCGGGGCTCTTTGACGAGGTTGCGCATAGTGACTGAGCAATATGCGAGAGCCGTGCCAGGGCTTTTGGAGATGTCGCGCGCGACCCAGGTGCGTCCCGGCGCGAGACAATCCCGAATCATTTCGGGCTAGCGCTCAGGTCGCACTAGGTAGTTTCCAGCGGAAATAGGCTGGGTATTCTGAGACCCGGTGGGTGATCTCGACGTCGTGGTGCAACCAAAACCGCCAAGCTGTGACGCAACACCTCAGAGCGAAGCGCGATACAGCTCGAGCAGATCGGCTTCGGTGCAGGGACGCGGGTTGCTGCGATGACAGGCGTCCTCGAGCGCCTTTTTCGCGAGCGGCACCAGGTGCTCCTCACGCAGCCCCGACCCGGCCAGGCCGCCGTTGATACCCACGCGCGCCCGCAACCCGGCGACCGCTTTCACCGCGTCGGCTGCGTTGCCCAACAACGCGCCCACGCGACGCACCCGCTCGGGCACGGCGCTGGCGTTGAAGGCGATTACGGCCGGTAAGCACAGCGCGTTGGCGAGACCGTGGTGCAAGCCGTGCTCGCTCGAAAGCGGATGTGCCAGCGAGTGACACGCGCCCAGGCCTTTTTGGAAGGCGATCGCGCCCATCATGGCCGCCTTCATCATGCCGCCGCGCGCCGCCAAGTTGGTGGGCTCGTTGACGGCGAGCTCCAAGTTCTGCGCTACCAGTTCGATACCGCCGAGCGCGATCGCGTCGGCGAGCGGATGATCGCCGGTCGACAGATAGGCTTCGATGCAGTGGGTGAGCGCGTCGAAGCCAGTGGCCGCCGTCACCCCTTTCGGCATGGAAACGGTCATTTCCGGGTCCAAAATTGCGGCTTTGGCCAGCAAGCGCGGCGAGAAAATCACGGTTTTGCGCCCCGTGGAGCGCACCGTCAGCACGCCCGAGCGCCCGACTTCGCTGCCGGTGCCGGCGGTGGTGGGCACGGTGATGACCGGTGGCACGTTGGCTGGCACGTGCACGCCGCCGTCGATGGCGTCGTCGAGCTGTTCGAACGGCAAGCTGCACACGGCGCGCAAAGCGATGAGCTTCGCGGCATCCATGGGTGAGCCACCGCCGACGGCCACGACGGCTTCGGCGCGGTGCTCGGCGTAGGCCTTGGCGCCGTCTTCGATGTTTTGCTCGGTGGGGTTGCCGTCGACGCCCGTGAAAACGTGGGTGACGAGACCGCTGTTGGCCAGAGCGTGCAGCGGCGCGCTCAACAGGCCGTTCTTTTCGACGCCCGGGTCGGCGACGACCAGCACGCGCGAAACGCCGAGGGCGGCCGTTTCTTGGCCGAGCCGTTGAATCTCACCGGCGCCGAAGATGATTTTGGTCGGAAAACTCCAGATGCTCATATGACCTCGAAATAGCGAGCCAGCTCCCAATCCGTGACGGCCTTGTCGTATTCCCGCACTTCCCAATCGCGGGTACGCACGTAGTGATCCACGAAGGCTTCCCCGAGCAGGGTGCGCGCGGCCTTGCTGCCGGCGAGGCGCTCGTTGGCCTCGCGCAAGGTGCGAGGCAGCTTGCCGGCGCCTTCCCCGCCCGCGTCGCCGCGCGTTTCCGGCGGGAGCGCGAGGCCCTTTTCGATGCCCCACAAACCGGCGGCCATGGTGGCAGCCATCGCGATGTAGGGGTTCATGTCGGCGGCGGGTTGGCGGTGCTCGATGCGCAGCGCGCTCCCCTGCCCGATGCCGATCACCCGACAGGGTGTGGTGCGGTTTTCGACGCCCCAACACGCAGTGAGCGGCGCCCACACCCCCGGCACGTAGCGCTTGTAGCTGTTGATGGTGGGTGAAACCAACGCCGTCATCTCCGGCATCAGCGCAATTTGGCCGGCCAAGTACTGCTGCATCACCTTCGACATGCCGCCGGATTTGGCGTCGACGAACGCGCTTTCGTCGCCTTGCCACAAGCTTTGGTGCAAGTGACCGCTCGAGCCGGGCAACGATGCGTTCCACTTGGCCATGAACGTGACCGAAACGCCGTGGCGGTGGGCGATTTGCTTCAAGGCCACCTTGAACAGCGCGGCCCGATCAGCTGTTTTCAGCGCGTCGTCGAAGCGGATGGCGGCTTCGTACACGCCCGGACCGGTTTCGGTGTGCAAGCCTTCGAGCTCGATGTCGAAGTCGCGCATGCCTTGCATGATGTCGCGCATCAGCTCGGCGTCTTGGCCGCTTCGGACCCAGCTGTAGCCGAACATGCCCGGGTCGAGCGGCGTCAGGCGCCGAAAGCCCTTTTCTTGCAATGAATCGCGGGTTTCTTTGAACAGATAGAATTCGTATTCAGCGCCGACCATCGGCCGGTAGCCGAGCTTTTCGGCGCGCGCGATCACCCGCCGCAACAGCGAGCGCGGGCAAGCGGCGTGCGCGGAGCCGTCTTCGTTGCGAAAGTCGGCCAGCATGGCGACCGCGCCGGGCTCCCAAGGAATGTTGCGCAGCGTGCTCGGGTCCAGCATCGACTGCGCGTCGGGGTAGCCGGTATGCCAACCGGTGACCTTGGCGTTGTCGTACAGCACGTCGGCCACGTCCCAACCGAAGATCACGTCGCAGAAGCCGAAGCCTTTGCTGAGCGCCGACTCCAGCTTGTCGAGCGAGACGTACTTTCCGCGCAGGACTCCGTCGACATCGAAGCCGCCGATCTTGGCGCGATCGACGCCGCGCCCACGCAGGCCTTGCACCAGCTCGGCGGCGGCGCGCTTGGCGCTTTCGTAGTCATCCCGCTTGGCGGGCTTGCTCGGAACACGGCGCTGCTTTCGCTGAGCCATGACCGACTTTTCTATCACGCCTGCTGCCGAGGCCGCGGCTCAGTCTCGCTTCAATCGATACAGGCAAAGCGCCACGCCCGCGACCATGACCATGCCGGCGACCACGCTTGTTCGCAGCGGCCCGATCGTGAAAACCTCGCCGGAAACCGCGGAATAGACCTGATCCAGAATCGTAACCAGGATGGCACCACCCACCACCAACCCGCCCGGCAGCAGCCGTTCCACCAACGTGGCGTGGGGCTCGGGTGCCAACTTGAGCTGAAACCGGGTTGCGGTGGGCTCGAGACGCGCACCTGCCGCTGCCGGTGGCGCGCCGGCCCGGCTGACCGGCGGGAGAGAGCCCGCGTGCGGCGGTGACGAAGGCGAGCGCGCGCTCACCGCTACCGGCGGCGGCGACGCGGAGTAGTCGGGCGGCGGCGGGTAGGACGAACGCGGGGGCGGAATCGGGGTGCGAAATGAGTTGGGGGGTGGCTCCGATGGCCTGACCGCCGACATGCCGCCCGAGCTGGCGCGCCGCACGAACGGGTCGTTGCTAGGCAGATCGAGATCGAGCGACGCGCCGGCCCCGAAATCGGCGCCGAGCTCGTCCATGTCGACCGGCGGCGGCGCCACCGCGGGGCGCATACCGCTGCTGGTGCGTGGCGGCGCGGCGGGGCGCGAAACCGGGGCCAGATCGAGATCCGGCACCACGAACGAGCCGCTGACGGCGGGCGGCAGCTTGGCCGAAACCGGCACCGGTACGGGCGCGGGCGAAAACGAGCGCAGCTGCGGCGCCGCGTTGCCGAGCGGCGCTTCGAGCTCGAGCCCAGCGCTGGCATGAATCGGCAACGGCGCCGCACCCGGAACCGGGCGCGCGCTGGGCGAGCGACGCGTGACTTCGACGTGCTCGACGCGCACGCCTCCTCCCGGCTCGGCGCGCAGATCGCGCGGTAGCCGCACCTCTTGCACCTCGCCCGAGGTGATGCGCGCTGCCGCCAACAGCTCGTTCCAGAACACGCCCGCGTCGGCGTAGCGGTCACGGGGATCGAGCGCGAGCGCCTTGGCAAATACGCGCTCGACCTCGTCGGACACGATGGCGCCTTCACTCCCGGGAGTGGGACGGCGGTTGGGATCGAGCACGGTGCCCATGATGGCGGCCGGATCGCCATCGATGATGGGGTGCCCGACCAGCGCTTCGCTCAGGGTCAGCGCGAGGCCCCACACGTCCGTCCACGGCCCGGTTTGGCCGTAGCGCTTGGGCGCCCATTGCTCGGGCGAGCCGTACGCGGGCGTGAAGGTAGCGATGCCGCCTTGGCCTTGGCTGGCGCGGCCGGCGACTTGGCTGACCATGCTCTTGGCCTTGCCAATGCCGAAATCGAGAATCTTCACGACTTCTTCACCGGCCACGTTGGCGACGAAGATGTTCTCGGGCTTCAAATCGCGATGCACGATGGACACGGGGCCGTCGGGGCCGCGAAAGTTGTGGGCGCGCTCGAGCGCTCGCGCGACCGGCGTGAGCAAGCGCACGACCTTCTTGAGCGGCATGGGAGCTTGGCCCTCGGCGCGGCGCTTGCGAATGAGCGCGTCGAGCGTGCTGCCCTCCAGCCACTCCAACACCAGGTACGGCACGAAGCGCCCGTCAGCCGCGGTGAAAGCGTCGACATGAAGCGGCCTCACCACGGCCGGGATGCTGGCCGAAAGCCGGAACAGCAGCTCGGCCTCGGCCCGGAACGAATCGAGGAAGTGCTGCTTGGCTTCGGGCAAGATGCCGGGCGGCAGGCGCAAACACTTGAGCGCCACCGGCGCGCGAAAGCCGCCGTGGTGAGCGCGGTAGACGGTGCCGAACCCGCCCTCGGCCACGACGGATTCGACGTGATACGCCGAAGCGATCACGGTCCCGACGATGCCGAACGCGTCTTCTGCCATCTCTCTGGTCGCCGCCCGCCTAGCTCGTGGCCGTCTTGGACACGCCCAGCTGACGCCTGAGCTTGCCATAGCGATCGCTCGCTGAAAACCAGAGCAAATCTTTACCTAGCTCGCCTTGGGGCCCTTCCTCGGCCTCCAGCAGGCTGAGCGCGGTGCCCAGGTCTCCGCACAAAACCAGGCCGGCCCGCGCCGCCGTCTTGTCGGTAGCGGCGCTCCAGCGCTGCAGGTTGGTGCGCCCGCCCTCCTCGACGAACCGGAGGAAACACCCACGCAACGCGTCCACCTGTTGAGCCTCCAGCATCGGCTGGATGGCTTGGGCGATGGGCGTCACGCGCCGCTTCATGTCTTCGGCAATGGGCAAGCCGGGGTTGCCGATGGTCAACGCCGCCAAGAACAAGTCTTCGAGGTCGGGCACGGCGCTGAACAGGGTCTTTAGGTACATCTCCTGGCGGTACCAGGTGAGGTGTCGGCCGATCAGGAAGGCTTGCTCGAGCTGCGTCTTGCCGGACAGCACGCGCTTGCCGATGACGGTGCAGGGCGGCACACCCGGAATGTGCTCGAAGCCGACGTCGCGCGTCTTGTCGACGTACAGCGCGGGACACGCCAGGCCCAAGATGGCGGCCGCCCACGGCACCGCGCGCACGGCCGTGATGGTGGCTTTGGCAGCGTCTTGGCGGCTTTCCGGCGACGGCTGGTGCAGCTTGCCATCGCGTCGCAACGACGTCACCCGACCGACCAGAACCGCCGGCGCGATCAAGCTGAAGATTTGTCCGGTCAGCAGCTCTTGCTCGGGGTGAAACAGAAAGTCGTGCCACGCCGCTTGCGACAAGCTGCCGCGGGGCGCGATCAACGTCTGGGCTCGGCCCCGCTCGAAGGTGGCCTTTTCGTCGGCGTTGGCCGCACCCAGCGCCACCAGCGCCTCGGAAGCGCGAAAGGCCGCGTCGGCGTCGCCTTTGGCGGTTTGGATGCGAAACAGCTGGCGGTAGCCGTCGCTGGAGGTGGGGTTGCGGCGCAGGCGCCGCCAGACTTCGTCCGCATCTTCACTGGCGTAGTCGACCGAGCTTTCCAGATCGGTGAGGTCGACCTCGACGTTGACGGCGGCTTGCGCGCGCCGCAGCTCTTCTTCCAGCTCTTTGACGCGCGCCTCCAGCACCGCCACGCGCTTGAGCAAGAGCGCGCGGCCGGCGTCGCCCTCGGCTTCGACACGCAACGGTGAGAGCGACGGCGCCGCTTCTTCGTAGTGCTCCACGATTTGCACGCGGTGGCGCGATTGGTAGGCGGCCACCATGGCTTGCTCGAGCCGAAACAGGCGTTGCCGATCCAGGCCGAGATTGTCAGCAGCCTTCTCGAGGCGCGAGCGCTCTTCGGCCGTGATCACGCCGTCGGCGAGCGCTTCGCTGAACAGCTCCTCGTATTGAATCTCCAGCGGGCCGAGCCCCAGGCTGCCGGAGGTCTCTCCGGCCACGAACCCGTGCGCATGCTCGAAGCCACCGATGTCCGCTCTGTCCTCGCTCATCCTCGCTCGACCTCCTCAAAGTCCGGAACCACCAATGTCTCCCTCCCCGGCACGCGCAGCAACCCCCGCGGCAAATCCTCGGGCCGCGTCAGCGGCAGGACAACCGGCCGAAATCGCCGACCTCTTGTTGAACATGAACATAAACTTCGTTTTCATCTCCACCGGAACCCTATCTGGTAGGTGACTTCAACTACATCTCGCGCGTGCGCGAAGAAGCAGTCGCGCGTCTCTCAACGCGCCCACTCGTCACCAACGAGCGGACATGGCGCGACTTTTAGCGGCCCGCTCGCATGTTATGAACGCCGCATGCGCGCGCGGCTGTTTGGACTTGGGTTCGCGGTCCTGGCCTGTGGCCCGGCCGTGGCGCCCATGGCTGAAGCGCCCTTCGTCGTTTCGCCGCCGCCCCCGCCCCGTCCCGCACCGGTCGAGCCTGGCCCGGCGCCGATTGGCGCGGCCGGCAGCACCGCGGCCGCGCCGCCTTCGGAGGCGGTAGCCGCGAGCAGCGCCGTGCCGCCGGTCACGCCCCCGGCTGCGGTCGCCGACGCGCCTCGCGCTCGGGTCGTGGTGCTGCTGGAGCCGCCGTACTCGGCGCTCGGTCACCCGCGGCTGGGCACCGAGATGGCCACGTTGGCGCTCGACGAAGAACTGTTTCAGTGGGCCTTGGGCGGCTCTTCGGATCCGGCGCATCCCTCCAATCGCCCCGGTTACCACCCGGCCACGCGCGTGGTGATCGACGTGCAGCTGTTGTCGCGAGCGCCGAAGGGCTCGACCGCGCGCTTGCTGCGCGTGGCGCGGAGCACCGGCTACTGGCCGCTGCGCGCCTGCTTCGAAGCCGCGCAGCGGCTGGCCGTGAAATCCGAACGCAGCGCCAAAGTGCGGCTCACGTTGAGCGCGAACGGCAAGGTGTTGGGCGCGCGCAGCTTGGGGCCGATGCCGGAACGCGAATACGCGCGGTGCGTCCTGGAGCGGGTGCGGGGGCTCGATTTCACGCCCGGCTTCACCCGCAAGCTGGACATCGAGGTGAGCTTGAAGCAGTGGCCCGGCCACGCGCCGGTGCCGCCGCGCGCGCCGGACGGCCCGGCCGTTCACTTGTCGAAAGAGGCAATGGCCAGTCTCGAAGGCCTGACGCCGGCGCTAAGCGCCTGTTACGAGAAGGGTCTGGCCGGGGACGCCAATCTGTGGGGGCGCCTGGCCTTCAAGGTCGAGCTAACGCCGGACGGCGCCGTGCAGCAGGCAACGGCGGTCGAGACGCATTTTCCGGACGCCACGGTCACCGAGTGCGCGCGCCAAGCCTTGCTCGGCGCGCGCCTGATTTCTCCCGGCACCAGCGCGCTGACGTTTGCGGTGCGGCTAGGTCAGCCCGCGCCGCCGACGCCACCGGAGCTATCTCCAGCTGTGCCCGGACCGGCTCCGCCGGCGGACTCACCGCCAGCGCCGCCGCTGGCGCCCGAGCACTGATTGTATTCCGGAGTTGCCGGGTCCACCCCGAAGCACAACCCCGGACCCCTCAAGTCCGCGGGGAGAGTGATCTGATCGGGCAGCGAGCATGCCAGCGTCGGGTCGTTGCACTCGTCAGTGCAGTTGCAGGTCGGAGTGCAGAAGCCGAAGTCGCCGACGCGGCCGTTGTCGTTGGTGAGGATGCTGCCGTAGAAGCAGATGCCGTCGAACTTCTTGCTCGTGGGGTTCCAGGCGCATTCTCGAGCCAGCCCGCAAGTGGCGGCGCAATGACCCTTGGTGCTGTTGGCCGCGTCGGCCTGGCAGAAGCCGACGCAGTCGTCCGGCTCGTCCGGCTCGGTCGCGGAGGGCACAGTGCACGGCTCGCCCAGGGCTTTGCCCGGCGGCTTGGCCGTCACGCACGTGCCGTTCAGGAAGCTTTGGTCGCAGAACATGCCCGCTTCACAGTCGAGATCACCCCGGCAAGACGGCAGGCAGCCTGGCAGCACGATGTCGCACGCACCGTCGACGCACAGATCGCCGGACGGGCAATCGTCGGTGGTGCTGCAGGCCGTGTCGGTGGGAGCGAGTAGCGCCGGATTGCAGGCGAACTCGGGGCGATCGTGGCACTTGGTTTCGCCGATTTCGGGCATACCGAAGGCGCAGCCTTCGATGCAATAGCCGTCGGCCGAGCCGGATTCGAACGGGAAGCACAGCCCGCCAAGGTCGACGCACGGATCGACGTCGCCCGCTTGCTGGGGGCGAGTGCAAGCCATGGTGCACAAGCCTTTCGGCGGAGCGCCGTCAGCGAGCACGGTATCCTTCGCCGTGACGCAGGTGAGACCGGGCGCGTCCGGATCGACGCAGTCTTTGTCGGCGACGCAGGCGCGGCCGAGCTTGGTGCCAGAGATTGGGGTGTCGCCGGCGCCGCCCGCGTTGGCGCTGCTGCCACCGGAGCCGCTGCGACCGGTAAGGCCACCGGTGCCGGTCTTGCCGCCGCTGCCGCCGATCACGGTGCCACGGCCGCCGCCTCCGTCGGTGCCTTCGTCTTTTCCGCAGCTTGCCGAGGAGAGACCGGCGACCACCATCAGACCTGCCAGACACCACGTCTTCGCGGATTTCATCGAAAAGAAGCCTCCAAAAAAGGGCCCGCAAGGGAGCCACCAAGCCGACACGTAAGCTTTTCCGTTAAAGCGCCCGAGCGCAAGGACCAAACCAGGAATATTGCGCGCGATTCGCGGCGATATTTCGGCTGCCTTCGCGGTCCACCGCCGAGCGGAAATTTCGTGCGGCGTCGGACCATGCGCGTTGCAGCACCAATAGTTAGTGGGTGCAGTCTCCAGATCTTGGTCAGGTTTCGAGGATGGAGCATCGACGCGCGCAGCTTCGAGTCGCGCGAGCGCTCAGCTGACCCGGCCTCGTAGCCCGTGTCAAAAAAGACCAACGCCGAAACCCAACGACGCGCCCAAAAACGGTTGGCCGTAATGCGCGACGGTTTGCCCGTCGAAGCGCACCCCTACGCGAGGCGCGCAGGCGCCGACGAACGCTTGAAGCTCTGCCGACACGCGAGGTGAAACGCGCCAGGCCGCGCCGGTTTCCAACAGAGCGGCAGGCACGAGCACCGAATCGCGCTGGCCGCCCCACGGCGCCGACGCCCGCCCAACCATGCTGGCGCTCACCAACATCGCCCCCAGACCAACGTTGACGACCAACCGGCGGCGCAGCGGGTAGACGTCGATCAGCACGCCACCGGTCAAGAGCCGCACGTCAGCCTGGCCCTGGCGGGCCTTCACTTCTGCCGCCAAAGGCGACCACCTGCCGAACGCGCTGGTCGAGAGCCAGCGCACCGGAAACGCGCGCAGCGCCAGCTGAGCCTCCGGCACGGCGCCCAAGCCACCGCTCGTGGCGCCCATGGCCGCAGCGAGCCACAGTCGGCGCTCTACCTCCTCGGGCGGCGGCGGCGCGGGCAAGCGGACGCGCACCGGCTCCTCGGCAACCGGCAACGCAGTTGCCTCGCCGGGCACGATGCCCAGCTCGGTCAGCCGTGCCCGGAAGCGTTCGGCCAGCACCGCGGCGTTGGTGTCGGCGCGGCGTCGTGGATCGAGTCGCTCTCGCTCGTGACGCGCGGGGCCGGCACCCGCCGCCTCGCCAACCACGACCTCGGCTGTCTGATGCCCCTGGTCGACCGCGATCAGCGCCGCACCCCCCGAGCGCGTCAGTAGCTCGGCCAAGTCGGTGTCGGCCGAGGCTCGCGCAGCCACCTCGACGCGATAGCCGAACAGCGAGAGCTCGGCGGCCAGACGCCGCACGAATGGCGCCTCGGGGTTGCTGGTGACGACGACGACGAGCGGCCCATCCCCCTGAGCCCACGCGTCGTTCGAAAGGCTGCCGAGCAAACCCAGACACGCCACGAATCGGGCGACCGCCAGCCAACGGCGTCGCTTGTCCGAAGCCGGTTGGGCATCAGTGCGTGAGCAGTTGCCGCGCGACACGCTCGTGCGGACCGTGCGGGTAATGGGCAAGGTATTGCTCAGCGACCTTGCGCGCCGCCAAGCGATCACCCGCGCGCGACAGCGACTCCATGAGCCGACCTTCGGCTTCACGTGCGAGAGGTCCCCCTGGCTGCTCGGCTAGGTACGTCCGGAACCATCGGGCGGCCTCAGCATACGCTGCCCGCTGGTCGAAATGCACACGAGCAATCGAGAACGCCGCCTGCTTGGCCGCGGCCGTACCCGCGCCGCGCGAGCGCAGGGCTTGATAGGCGGTGAGGGCGTCGGCCGGCTTGCCGGCGAAGCGGGCGGTATCGCCCAGTAAAGCCAGCTCCGTGACCGAAGCGCGGGACACGGCGGCCTCGAAGCCGTCGAGAGCAATCACCGCGTAAGCGTCGGCAAAACGACCCTGCCCGGACAGGCTCTGCCAGCTCGGAACTACCACTGCCGGCGCCTGGTCGCGCGGCGGGTCGTTGTTGCGAGCGGGCTCGGCGTCCGTGCCGGGCTCGGGCAGCAGCTGCTCACCCGGTACCGCCTCGGCTTCGGCCGAGGGCGCCGGAGGCGGCGCGGCGACGGCCGATGCGCCCGTGACCGTCTCGGCTCCGACCGCGCTGATCTCGAAGTGACCGGCGCGGCACGACGCGCTCAACGACTCTCCGGCGAGCAGCGTGCGGCCTTCACCCAGCACGCAGCCGGACACCACCACTTTGCCCTCGTGCAAGGTGAGCGTGAACAGCTCGTCGCTGGGGCGAAACCCGACGTCGAAGCGCGTGCCCGTCACGTCGACCGCGAACGGCCCCAGGCTCACGCGGTAACGCGCGCCGTGATTCGGCGTGACGCGCACGTCCGCCGCGCCCGACTCCAACACCAGATGCGCCCCCACCGAGTCGAGCGTGGCCAAGCGCGCGCGCGAACCGGGCGACAACGCGACCTCGGACCCGTCCGAAAAGCGGATGTGCGGCGTGCCCGGCTCGGTGGCGCTCACCCACTCGCCCACGGCCAGCGGATGATCGCCGAAAGAAGCCGCCAACGGCGCGCGCGGCCGTGAAACACCGTAAATCGCCACTCCCGCCGCCACTGCGGCCAACACCGCCGCCGACGCCCAAAGCCTACTCCGCAAAGGCCGGCGCACCGGCTGCGCGATCACCCGCGCGCGCACGCTGCCGAGCGATAGATCTTGCGACAGCGCGCGATCTTGCTCGGCCGCGACCTCGCGACCGAGGCGCTGCAGGTGCTCTGCCAGCGCGTTCACGCCGGGCCTCCTTCGGGCGCGACGGGACTCTGCGTGAGCCACTCGGAGAGCGCCGGTTCTTTTTCGGCCAAACTGGCGAAGCTCATCTGAGCGCGCGCCAAACGGCGCTTGATGGTGGCCAACGACACGCCGCACGACGCCGCCACCTCCGTGAGCTCCATGCCGGCGACGAAGCGCAACGCGAACGCGATGCGCTGATCGGTATCGAGCGCGTCGAGCACGCGATACACGGCTTGCATGGCCTCGCTGGCCTCGAAATCAGCGGGCGGCAGCTCCGGCTCGGGCAGCTCCGAGAACGGCAAGAAGCGCAAGATGCGGCCGCGCACGCGACGGCGAATGCGGGCGCGCGCAGTGAAGACCGCAATTTGCGTGAGCCAGGCGCGCAGCGCCTTGGGATCGATCAAGCGATTGACGGATTCGAGCGCGGTCACGAATACGTCGTGAACGAGATCCAAAATCTCCGAGTCGGGACCCATCACCCGCACGAGCACGCGGCGCACGTGGGGCGCGTAACGATCGAACAGTTGGGTACCGGCGTCGGGGTGGCGAGCGCGCAGGGACAGGACGAGCAGCTCGTCGGACTCCGGGGCGGGCAGCTCCGACTGGCTTTTGCGCAACGGCAGAAGCTCGGCAACTGCTTGGGAATCCTTCTTGGCCATGCTCACGGTCCGATGGGAGTAAAGTGTCCTTCGCTGGCTGGATCGGCTCATGGTTCACGCCAAGCCGCAGATTTCCCGGGTTTCAGGAGGACCCGCGGGTAATATGTTTCCTGCATGTCGGTCGCCCGTGTGGTCTCGAGTCCGCTTCTCTGCGCCCTGGCGATCATGCTGGGCTGCGGGGAGCGCGCCGGGGACCCGGTCGTGCGCCTGCCCACCACCCCCGGCGAAGGCGGTGAAACCGCGACTGGCGGCGCCTCGCCCAGCCAACCTGGCAACGGCGGCGCGGCTGCCGAAAGCAGCGGCGACAGCAGCAGCGGCCCAACTGGCTTGTGTGGCGACTGCACCAGCAGCGACGAGTGCGGCGACGCCAACGACGCCTGCATCCGTCATCAAGACGAACGTTTCTGCGGTCGCGACTGCGACGATCAGCACCGCTGCCCCGACGGCTACTCGTGCGTCGAGCTGGAGAACAGCCAGCTCTGGCAATGCGTGCCCGAAAACGGCTGCCCAGTTCCCACCAGCACCGTGCCCGAGCTCGTCGACATTCGTCAGTACTTGCTCGAGCGCATCAACTCCGAACGCGCGCTGCTCGATGAAGCGCCGCTCGTCCCCTCCAGCTGCCTCGACCAGCTCGCGCAACAGAGCGCGGTCGCGTTCGCGCGCACCGACGAGCCCCTCGGCAAGTACGTCAAGGAGTGCGACCCGATTTGGCCGAACTGCGCATGCGGTTGGAGCGCCGAAGCCGAGCTCACCATCGCGCGCTACGGTCTCGACTGGTCGACCGCCGTCGAACGCGCGGTCGACACCACCCGCGGCGCGCAGAACGAACGCTTCACCCAGGCCTTCCTCGGCCTCAACGTCACCGACGTCGGCATCGGCTTCTGGCTGTCCGGAGACGAAGCCTGGATCGCCCTTTCGCTGCACTGATTCGCCGGCCAAAACGGCCCCACGGCCGCAATCGTCACCCCAGTGCACACAAGGGTGGCGCGCCCCACCCCCTCTGCGCTAAGAAGCGCGCCTCACGCGCAGGCCCTCGCTGCACGGGTCGATAGCTCAGTTGGTTAGAGCAGCGGATTTTTAATCCGCTGGTCCTCGGTTCGATTCCGAGTCGACCCACCGGAAAAGATGCCTCTCCCGCGATCGGCGGGGAGGCGGTCCAGGTTCCGCTGGTACGGAAGCTGGTACTGAAAAGGCAGCGTCACGCGAGGTCGCTCCGCACCATGGCCATGGCCGCCGCCAGGTCCCGACAATCCGGGAGTGGCAGGACCTTCGCCGCCTGCCACTCGAGCGAAGCCGCCCCACGCTCTCGCGCCCAGATCGTTGCCGCAGCCGTGACTTCCCGCTGGGTGCGCTCCAGCGTAACCGGTCCCCGGTTCGGTGGCGCTACCGCGAAGCACCGGGGCACGCCCCTGGCGACAGCCAGCACGACCAGAAGGCGCTGCTGCTGGTCGACGTAGGGGGTCATCGTGGCGACGATCTCCGCGGGCTTCGCTTTGGCTTTGGGCATGCCTTACCTGGCTCGGGGCGCGGGGAATCGTCAAGGGGCGGCCCTCGCGTCGCCTGGGTTTAAGCAAGCGTCGCAGTGGCAGCAGAGCGGGTGCGTGAGCCCCGACACGGGGCGAAGCTCGAAAGCGTTCGGGTTTTCCCCACCGCGGGGAAAACCTCGCTCCTCGGTTGTTTCCGCCCTGGAAAAAAACCACGCATCTTCGCGTTCACGACTTCACCTCGCCGCTGATCACCGCCCGAATGTGAACCCGCGCGACGAGCAACCTGTGGAGCACGTTCATGGCTTCTTCCGAGTCTCGAGCCTGGGGATGGAGGTTCATGTGCTGGTCGATGATGCAGCCCATCGCCTCGTCGATCGCGATCTCGATATTCTCTGCGTCGCCCTCGCAAATCGACAACGCGGCGTTGGTCGAAAGCGGAGCGTTCACGGCTGCGCCTCCGCGCGCGCGGCCATGTTGACGTGTGGCAGCTCCAGAAGCTTGAACAGAATCTCGGCTGTCTCCGAGGTAGCCTCCAGCCGCTCGACGATGCTGAGCATTGCGCAGCTCTCGTCCGAGCTTTCGACCGGCAGCTTGTTGGCGATGGACTTCAGGTCAGCGCAAGCTTGATTGACGGCACCCCTGACCATTGCCAGCGGCGTTTCGGGCTCACGCCCACCACCGAGCCCGCGCGCGAGCATGATTGCGAGGTAGTGCAGGTCGTTCTGGCAGACGCCTACGCCGGGCACCTCGACCAGAAAGGCTGGAAGGTCGGCTTCAGTCGGCGTTGCTTTCCCCTGAGTTTTCGAACGTGCTAATTTCTTCGTCGTTGCCATGGTGACTCATCCTCACTGTGGTGATTGGGGTCCGAGCTGTTGACGCAGCGCGGATCCCGCTTGGTTGTTCAGTCGATCAGCGCCCTGCCGCTTGTGGTCAGGGCAAAGTTCTTGCCGTCGCGGCTAATCAGGTCGTGCCGCATCAGCCGCGATACGCTGGGGCCAAGCCAGGCTACCGACCTAGGTAGCTGGTCGCCCTTCAACGCTTTCTCGAGGTGTGGCCGGCTCATCGCGGCTCCGTCCGCCGGCAGCGTCCGCAACAGCTCAAAGTCCTCAGGCTGCAGCTCAACTTCGAGCAGCCTTCTGTGCTCCTTCTTGAGAAGCATCCGGATAACAGCTGCGCCGTTGATGGAGTAGTGCCGACCAACCGCCTCCATTCGGGCGCTCTCCTCTTCGCTCATCCGCATCGTAAACAGTCGTTCTCGCATCGAGGGGGCAGTGTCAGCCATCGCATATCTCCTGACTAGCGTAGGACGTCATATATACGTTTTAGTACGCCTGACGCAAGGTGCTTTTTCAACCAACGCGTATCTCGGCGAATCTGCTAGGGAACAATTCACGACGCATGCATGGCTGTCGCTTTGGGCAGTCCCGCCAGTCAGCGCGCGGTTAGCGTGACTCGATCGTGGAGTTTGATAGCTTCCGCGAGATGCCCGACTTGACCGCCCCCGCACCCAACTGGGCAGCAATTGGAAGCTTCCTTGTGGGAGCGTTCGGCGTGTTGTTGGCTGTCATCTCTTCGCGCCGGGCAAGCCGGGCCGCGGTGCTGGCTGAACGCGCCGAAGCTCGCTCCATCATCGCCGACGATCGAGCGGAGGAAGCGCACACCATCATCAAGACTCGTTTCGCCACCGATCAAGAGCGCGAAAGCGCGGCCCTTGACGCGCCGTCAATCGTGGAGCGATGGATCGCTGAGCTGAACCGGGCCACCGAAAGCGCCCGGATCGCGCGCCGCCGTAACGCCGGGATTCAGGTGGACGTTTCATCCCTCGCTGAGCGGCTAGCGCTGAATATGCTCCGCGAGAAGCGGGAAGCGCTGTCCATTCGCGAGATCACTGTCGCTGGCAACACCGCTACCCTCACGCGCGTCTGGGCCGGTGGCATCAAGCTTCTTGGTCGCTGACGCAGGCCGCTCTCGCCGCGCAGCGTAGAACGATCAGTGCGCAGGCGGGACAACAGACGGCGGCGCCAAGGCGAACTCCACAGGCCACCTTGCTGGCTCACGGTTCCACCGCTCGGTACCAGCGTCGCGCCATTCCACCAGCAGGTGGAGGTTCCCGTACCAGGGGGGCACTTTCACACCACGAAAACGTGCTCGCATGCGCAGCTGCACCATCTCGATACGAGGTGCAACGTCTGTGGCAGGCGCTTCAAGCCCACGATCCCCCACCCAAACCAGCCGAGCGTCTATGAATCTCCGTACCGGCGTATCCTGTTCGAAGTAAGCGTGCGCCTCGAAATTGAGTCCAGCTTCGGGAACGTCGGGGAGGGTGGGCATTTGCATGCTCTCGACCATCTGGAAGACGCTCATGTTGTTCGTCTCTTGATCTGTAGACGAGCCTTGGCAGAGCGCGAGGAAGTAGCAGCGAACCAAGGTGAATCCCTTTAAACGCAGACATCGCGCGTCTCAGCATTTGCTGAGCGGCAGCGCGCGCGACCATTATCGGAAAAAACCCCAGATGCCACGGCCGACTGCTTGGTCTGCACGGCCTTCGCGTAGCTGTAGCGCTTAGCGAGGATGAGCTTGTTCAGCTGCAAGCGTTCCTGCCGCTGAGCCTCAAGCGCGTCGCCCATGATGTCCATTTGCTGGTCCGTCATCCAGCGGGCGCCGCAGTGGTCGCACTCCTCGTACTCGAGGCTGTCTGGAATGGCGAGGCCTTGCATACCCCGGTAGGCGCGCGTCCGCCCAGGCCCCGTGGAGAGCCGGAGAACGTGACCACATTCCGCACAATTCGACATTGTCCTTAGCCTACTACCCCTAACGCACGACGCCCGCACCTGCTGTGCGAAGTGGCCCGGTCGGGGGATGGAAAGAGATCATCAACAGGTTCGACGGAATCGCGAATTTTACGTACCAGGGAAGACGGCGCATCTCGGCGGCGCAGAAGTGCTCGATACCATAAACGTCTGCTGGTGGCGGAAATTCAGCCTTAGTTTCAACGAAGTTCAACGGTTCCAACGCTAGCAGCGTCTCGTAGATGTACGCCCGCGCCTGCCGCGTGGTCATCGATAGCCGTTCCTCAACGACGTCCGTGGTCTTGCTCGTATTCCACATGACCCCCTGACCCGTGGTCTGCGCGGCCTGCACCTTGCCTCGCAGCTCCGTCAGCTCGTACGCCGGCACCTGGTCAACAAGGTTAGCCACGTCGGGGTGGGTGCACAAGCCCCCTAAACGAATACCTACGTCCCGCCAGGCTGTGGGCTCGGGGAGCCCGGGTCTAGAACCCACCGCTCTGGCTGACCACGACGCCCGGGGCTCCCGAAACGTCACCCGTTGCTCCCTTGGGTAGCTGGATAGTGATCGTTCCCTTGAGGGCGCCGGCGAGCTGAGGGACCAGCTGCTTGATGGTGTCCTGGAGCTGCTGGTTGATGCGAGCTTGGTCACCCCCACCAGCGTCGCGCGACGGCGCCACCTGCGGCGTCACCGACGGCGTGACGTAGCCGTCGGCGTACGGCCCCGGCGGGCGCGGCCCGAGCGGGGGCAGCCCAAACTGTTCCGCGTAGGTCTTCGGCGCAGCATCGGGGCCGCCGAGGATTTCGGAGACGCGCATCTGCGCCGCCGGTGTGCCCGTCGCGTTGGGGCCGATGCGCCCATCCGCAAGAGCCTGTTCCTTGGCTTTGCGGTTCATCATCGCGTCGACGGCGGTGAAGCCGTAGTCGCCGTTCTCGGTCCCGAGGCCCAGGAAGGCGTTCACGCCGTCCCATCCGCCATTCTCGGCCATGAACGCCTGCGCCTGATCGTAGGCGGCGTAGACGGCGCCAGCGGCCAGGGCAGCGATCCCAGCTTTGGCGGCCATCGCTCCCAGCGCGCTCGTGACGCTCGTCGTCGCTGCGGCCATCGTGCCTGCGCTCGTCGCCGCTGCACCCTCTGCCAGAGCGAGCTCGCCACCCGCCGCGGTTGCCGCCTCTTCGGCCAGCGCAAGCTCGTACGCCGCGATGCTCGACGTCGTCATCGCGCCGCCGAAAGCCACCGTGAGCCCGGTCGTCCCTACTTGGGTGACGCCGAGCGCGCCCGTGATGAACTCGGCTGTCGCGAGTGCAGCATTCCAAAGCCAAATGCCCGCCTTCATGAGCTTGGCGGTGTTGCCGAAAATCCACAGCCCAGCTTCGGCTACCTTCACCGCGCCGGTGAACAAGACGAACTTGTCGACGGCGTACCCGATGCCGTAACCAAGGTCGTAGGCCTTCTTTCCAGGACCTTCGTCGTCCTTTCCGCCAAAGACCTTGTCCAGCACCGTGCCGAACACCGCGATGCTGGCGGAGTGCTTGAACGCGTTTTCGAGGCCGTCCTTGAAGAGGCCCACGACTGCGACGCCCTCATCGATTCGATTTCGAAAATTCCCGACGCTAGCGCTGATTCCTTCTACCCAGCCCGCGACGTCCTTCTTGATCAGTCCCTCGTTGCTGGCGAGCCAGCCCCGCGTGGCTTCCGCAGCCGAGCGCGGCGGCCCCTTCACCAAGTCGAAGAAGTCGATTCCGACGTCGGTCGCCAAGTTGCTGAGCTTGATCATGTCACCCTTGAAGTTGTCCATCTTCAAGGCCGCCATCTCCTGCGCTTTGCCTTTGGCGCCGGCCAGCTCTTTGGTGAGGTCAGCGAGCGCGGGGCCGATGTCTTTGAGGTTCAGCGCTGCTTTCTGGCCGCGCATGCCCACCAAGTCGGCGAAGAAGGCGACCTGCGCCATGTTGCCACCAGCGTTTTTGCCAGCCTTGGCGAGCTGCCCGATGACGTCTCGGAACGGCAACATGTCGCCGTGCGCATCCTGGAAGGACACGCCCATCGCCTTCATCTTCGCGGCGATGTCCTTGGGCGGCTTGGAGAGATTCGTGAGCATCGTGGCGACGGCCGAGCCGGCCACCGATGCGTCCAAGCCTTGATCTTGAAGCTTTGCCACAGCAGCTGCGGCGTCCTCGAACGGAACCCCTAGCTGGCGCGCCGTCGGCGCCACGATCGCCATCGACTCACCCAAGCTGCTGATCGAGCTGTTCGTCTTCGCGCTTGCAAGCGTTAGGACGTCCGCGACACGCGCGGTGTCGTTCAGGCTCATCCCCATCCCCTTGATGGTGTTGGAGATGACCGACGCTGTTTCCTCGAAGCCAGCGCCTTCGGCAGCAGCGGCCGAAAGCATCGGCCCGATGCCGGCCATGATCTGCGAATTTGTAAAGCCAGCCTTCCCCATCAGCTCCATGCCGCCGGCGACCTCGGTGGCGGAGTACTTGGTGGTCTTCCCGAGCTTGCGAGCTTCCGCTTCCAGGTCGGCAACCTGGTCTCGCGTCATCAACGAGACGGCGCCGACCGCGGACATCGCTTGGTCGAAGTCCGCGCCAGGCGAGATCGCCTGCGCGAACGCGATGCCCGCGCCGGCCGCTGCGACGCCGGTGTAAGCAATCGCGGCGCCGACCTGCTTTAGGGCGCCGAAGCCCTTGTCGACGAATTTGGAAGCGCCTGAGACGCTGCGCTGCATCGCGTTGACGCGTTTCTCGATGCCCGAGATGACGCTGCTGGTCTGGTCGACACCCCTGAAGGTGGTCTCAACCGTAAATCTACCTGCCATGTTGTCCTCTACTGAGCTGCAGCACGTGCAGCGACGACCGCGAGCACGGCGTTGATATTTGAGAAGCCATCGCCGTTGGGCGGGCCGTCGTTGGACGAAATGAGCACGAACGGCTCAGTCGGGTCCTGTCGAAGGATAGCGCTCGCCAAGTCGTGCTGGTCCTTGTCGAGCCGTGGAATCGAGCTGGCGACGATCGCACGTGTCGCGAGTAGCGCCGTCGTCTCGTCGTCTCCTACGTTGATCACCGCGCAGAGCTCGGCTGGCTTGTGCCCACCTGCCGCGGCCGCATCGAGCCAGCAACGCACGGCCACCAGCGCCGCGGAGACGGTCGAGAACTGGCTCGGCGCCTGCAAGATACCGACGCGATCGAGCAGGCTGGTGCTCATCATCCCCTGATGAACCCACTGCCTTCGAGCGTTTCCACGTTGATCCCCGTGTTTTGCTGCCGTTCGACGTCCCCATCGAACTCCAGTGAAATGGGCGCCGTCGTCGACCGAG
>JBEQSW010000247.1:0-18515 GCA_040348565.1 Myxococcales bacterium
TCGCCGGTCAGCACGGCCAAGAGCCGCGCCAAGCGGCATACCAGCGCCGGCGGAGCGCCGGACAGGCCCGCATGCGACAACGCGAGCTTGGCGCCCTGCGGGTCGCCGGCACCGCGCGCGAACACCTCCGCGCTCATCAAGTAGTAGCGCGCCTTGGCGTCGTCGGAGGGCAGGTGCTCGGCGGTGCCCTCGAGCGCGGCCGCCAGCGCTTGCGGATCGCCACCACCGCCCAAGATGTCCAGGTACAGCGCGCGCGCGGGAATGCTTGCCGGTGCCGCCGCCAAAGCTTGCTCGATGGCGCCACGGGCGCCGGCGGTGTCGCCCTCGGCGGCGGCCGCTTCGGCAATGCGTAGCAGCAGGGCTGCCGCCAGATCTCCCTTCACGCCGCGCCCCAGCTCGGCTTTCGCCAAGCGCGCCGCCGTCGCGGTGTCGCCTGCGACCTCGGCCAGGTGCAGCCGCGCGCGCATGAGCACCGGCTCGTTGGGCAGCAGCTCCAGCGCTTGATCGAGCAGAGCGGTGGCGCCGGCTAGATCGCCGCGGGTGCGCCGCTTGTCGGCCGCCAACAACCAAGCGTAGGCGGCCTGATTCGGCGCGCGCTTGTAGCGAGGCACCCCCACCTTGTCCGCCGCTTCCGGGTTGGACAGCGAGAGCGCGACGGCGTCCGCCAGCGCTTCGAGCGCGCGCTCTTCCACGTCGGCCGCGCCATTGCTGCGCGCAAACTGGGCCAAGGCCTCGAGCGCTTCGAAGGTGGCGTTGCTGCCGAGACCGACCGCTTCTTCCAGCGCTTGTCGAGCGGTGACGGTCTCACCCCCCGCCGAGCGCAGCTCGCCCAAGTCGATGAGCAGCAGCTGTTTCCAGAGCGGGTCCTGGGCAAGGCGGGCGCGTGCCGCGAGCGCGCGATCGCGCAGCTCCGCGTCGGAGGTCTTGCCCGCCGAAAGCTCCAGCGCCAGCCAAAGCGAGGCGTCGTCCGGCGACTCGTCGGCGGCGCTCTCCAGCAACATGCGCGCGGTGCCGTCGTCGCCCTCGTGATCGCTCGCGAAGGAGGCCTGGTCGAGCAAGGCGCGCGCCCGCTCTTCGGGCGTCTCCGCGACGCGCACGAGGCGCTCGAGCAGCTTGCCCAAATTCTTGTAGGACTGTCGCCGCTCGATGATGGCGATCAGTCGCTCGAGCGGCTCGCGGAAATCGGGGTCCGAGTTGACGGCGCCCAGCTGGTCACGCGCGCTGCCGGCTTCGTCGCCCAGCGCTTCGGACAGCACGCCGAGCTCGTGTAGCAGAATGGCCTTGGCCCCCGGCGACTCGGTGGCATCGTGCTCTGCGCGGAGGCGCTGAATGACCGACGTCACCAGCGCCAAGTCCGACGGCGCTACCTGCGCCTGAGGAGGCTTGCTCGTGCTCACCATGAATCCCGGGGGATCCTCGGGACTTTAGTCCCGCGAGCGCGAGCGTGTCACTCGTTACGACGCACCACCCAATAACCTCTGGGTGTATCGATCGGCTCGGGGTGGACTTTGCCCTTCTCGAGCGTGAAGAGGACGTACTCGATCGGGGGCTCGATCACGCCGCGGGGCAAGCGGCCGGCATCCGTCGTGGAGCCCTTGTCGCCCTTCGCCACGGCCGCCGCGAAGTCCTTCTGCGCCAGCTCGATCGTCTCCGCAGCCTTTTTCCGCGCTTCCTCTTTGCTGCGAGCGTCACCCGGAGCGTTTTGAGCGCCGCGATATTGGAAGATGACGGCCCCGAAGCCGACGCGCGCCGGAGCGCTGGCCGGCAGCTCGGGGACCTTCCCGCCGTCCGGAAAATTCTCGAACCCTTCAGTAACCGCTGGCTCGCCCGTAGTACCGGTGCCCAAGTCCGGTGCGTCACCGCTGGGTAGGGCGCTGCTGCTGGGCAGCGCGCTGGCGCTCGCGGTTGCATGCACCGACGTGCTCGGTTTCGCTGCCGAAGGCAGCTCTGGCTCGCGTTTCGGACGCAAGCCAAGCACGGCGACGGCCGCGACTGCCGCGACGAAAAGCAGACCGACAGTGACGCTGGTGGTGCGCTGCATGTTTCTGGGCCGCCGTTAGCACGGAAGCACGCCTACGAGGGGCTGAAGAAAGATCCGACGCGTGAAAAACCGCCCGCGTCCAGGCCCGGCCTCGGCAATCGGCGCCGCGGCTTGGAAGCTGATTGGCGTTCTAGGGCGACAAACGGTTCCCTGGGTCAACGAAGTTCACGAGTGGACAACGTCCAGCGTCGCCGCGTGGGGGGAGGCTCGGCCGAATTTACTTCGGCCGAGGGGGGCGGCGCGTGCCGCCCCCACCAGGAAGGGCCTAGAACGCAGGGGCTGCAAACTGATTGGCGTTCTAGGCGGTTTCGTTTTGCCCAAAGGTGCTGCTAGAACAGCCTTTCAGGGTACATGTTCAAAGTCGAGTGCCCGGGCTGCAAAGCTCCCTATCAGGTGGACGAGCGCAGGATCCCCTCGAGCGGGCTCAAAATGCGCTGCCCGAAATGCGGCACCTCGTTCAAAGTCGACCCCCCGGGCGACGCCCGCCGCACCGGTCCGAGCCCGCTGTTGGGCGGCGTGCTCGGAGTGGGTGAATCGGCGCCGCCACCCGCCGTCGCCCCGCCCGATCCGATCAAGGGCACGATGCTCGGCGTCGCGCCGGCGCGCAACGCGGCCATGAAGGGGACGATGCTCGGCGTCGCGCCCGCGGCGGCGGCCGCCGTCGCAGCCGTCACCCAGGCGGCCCCCCCCGCGGCGGCTCCGGCTCCCGCCACGCCCGCACCGCCGGCCCCGCCCGCACGCCCGCCGGTGCCGGGGCGTCCGCCGGTGCCGCGCCCGGGCGCCGCCGCGCCCGCTGCCCCGCCGGCGCCTTCGGCAGACTTGCCCGCGGTTGCGGCCAGAGCCCCGGCGGGCAGCATCGACTTGCCCTCGGTCTCGGCGCCGCGTCCCGCCGTGCCAGCGCCGGTCGCCGCCGCCCCCACGGTGCCGCAAGCGCCCAGCTTCGATCTCGATTTGCCGGCCGTGGGCCGCGCCTCCGGGCACGATTTACCTTCGCCGCGCGCCACCGCTCCGCTGGCTTCGCCGCCGCGCGCCACCGCTCCGCTGGCTTCGCCGCCGTACCCCATGCCGACCGGCATCGAGCTCGATTTGCCCGATGTCGGCACGGAGCGCGGTCCCGGCGTGACGGCGCTGCCCGCTACCGCGCCGCAACGCGGGGGCATCGACTTGCCTTCGGTGTCGCGCAGTCAACCCAACTTGCCGGCCACACCCAGCGTCGGCGTCGCGTCCGCACCCAACGTGGGCTTGCCGGCTCCGGTTACGGCTGGCCTGCCCGCGCGTCCGCCGGTCCCGCGCGCGCAAAGCGCCGCCAACTTCGAGCTTCCGTCGCCGCGCCGCAGCAGCGGTGAGCTTCCGGCTCAAGCCGGCAACTTGCCGCAGCTGCTCGACATCGATCTTCCGCTCAGCGCCGGAGAGCTTCCGACGCCCATCGAGCTCGAGCTTCCGTCGCCTGGCGGAGAGCTTCCGTCCCTTGCCGGTGACCTCCCTTCGCTCGGCGGCAATTTGCCCGCGGTCGGCGGTGACCTGCCGTCCGTCGGTGGCTCGTTGCCGTCGCTGGGCGGCAACTTGCCGTCCGTGGCCGGCTCGCTGCCGTCGCTGGGCGGCAATTTGCCGTCGCGCAGCTCGGCCGGGTTACCTCAAGTCGGTCACTCGATTCCGGCTTCCGCGAGCCCGAGCCTGCCGCCAGCGCTCGGCGGCATGTTTCAGTCGGGCAGCGGTGTTTCGAGCCCGGCGATTCCTGCACAACCTGCCGCGATGCGCGCGCCCTCGCTCAGCCCCGGCGCCGCGCCGCCCAGCGCCTTCGCCGAAATCGAGCTGCCGCCCAGCGAAAGCTTGCCGCCGCCCCAACCGTTCGGCGGAGGCTTCGGCGAGGTCGATCTACTCGGCGGTATCCCGACCGCGCCCGTTGGCTCTCCGCCCAACGACTACGAAGCCGATCCGTTCGGTGAAGCGCCGCTGCCCGGACCCATGTCGGTGGGGGCCCGGAGCCCGACGCCCGAGCCCCGCGCGTTCGCCGCAACGGAAGCGGCGGCCGCCATTCAGCGCCAAACCGGCGGCGGCGGCACTGACTACGGCGAGGTCAGTCTCGACGCGGGGGGCGGCGGCGGTGCCGAGGTCGCGCTCGACGCGGCTCCGGCCGCCACGGCACCCACCGGCCGCTCCGACGACGACATGGAGTTCGGCGCGGTCCCGCAAGAAGCGCCCAGCGCCACTACCGCGCACGTCCAAGTCGGCTCTCCGCAAGCCAAGCTCGCGGCGGCGCGGAAGCCCAAGAGTCGCCTGGGCCTACAGCTGTTGGTGGGCGCGTTCGTGCTCGGCCTGGGCGGCGCCGCGCTGGCGCTGGTGCCTTCGGTCGGACCGTTCGGCGCGTTCTTCGTGATGGACCACGTGAACGCAGGGAAGTATCACGCTCTGGTTTTGTCGGCCGCCAAGGGCGCCGCCGACGCCTTTGCGCAAGACAGCTACTCGGACGCCGCGCGCGCCGCGCAAATCGTCGCCAACGCGCAGCTCAGCGCGCCGCGCGCCAAAGGTGTTTCGGCGCTGGCCGCCTACGTGGGCTTCGTGTCCGAGCTGCGCTTCGGAGGCGACGCGCCCACCCACGCTCGCGCGGCGGTGTTGCTGAGTGAGCTCGCCGAGGAAAACGACGTCGACATGCTCGCGTTGGCGCGCGCCGCCCAAGCCGCGGCCGATGGCCAGATCGCCAAAGCTCGGCAGTTGCTTGGCGTCGCCGAAGCCGGTGGCAAAAGCCTCGAGTCGGCCATGCTGCGGGCCGAGCTCGAGCTGCGCGCCAAAGACGTGAAAGCGGCGCTGGCCGCCTGGGAGGCCGCCAAGGCTTACGGCGATACCCCGCGACTCGAATACGGCCTAGCGCGCGCCAAGTTCGCTGCCGGCGACGAAAAAGGCGCCCGCGCTGCCGCCGAAGCGGTGCTGCTCAAGCACCCCGGGCACGTGGGGGCCCGGGTGCTGTCGGCCCGCTTGTCGTCCGGCTCGCGCGACCAAGAATCGCGCGCTTTGTCGCTGCTCGAGAGCGTGATCAAAGACGGCAAGAACGCCAGCCCCGAAGAGCTGGTGCAGGCCTACACGCTGCTGGGCAGCGTGCACCTCGGTCGGTCGCGCATCACCGCCGCCGAGAGCGCCTTCAGCGAGGCTTTGAAGATCAATCCCAAGGCCGCTCGCGCCCTCGTCGGCTTGGGCGACTCTTTGTATCGCGCCGGCCGCTACTCGGAGGCCCAGGCTCGCTTCGAAGCCGGCGCTGCTGCCGATCCGGACGATCTTTTGGCCAAGGTCGGCGTCGCCAAGAGCAAGCTGTCGCTCGAGCGCATTCAAGAGGCCAGCACGCTGCTGAAGAAGCTGCGCGAAGCCAACCCGGCGTCTCCGTTGGTCGGCTACTGGTACGGCCGCGTACAAGAAGCACTCGGGGCACGCGATCAGGCCCAGGCGGCCTACCGCGACGTGCTGAAGGCAGCGCCCGCCGATCCCGCGTCGGCCGACGTGTACATCGCGCTCGCGCTGCTCTTGAACCAGCAGGGCCGCCCCGAGGACGCTCAAAAGACGCTCGATTCCGCCAAGCAGCTGATGCCCAACGTGCCCGGCGTTTGGCGCGCCCTCGGCGACGTGGCCCAGTCGCAAGGCCGCTACAAAGAAGCGCTCGGCCATTTTCAACACGCCGCTCAGCTCGATCCGGACGACTTGGGCGCCAAATTCCGCATCGGTGGCGCGCTGCGCCGCGATGGCCAGTTCGACGAAGCCATGAAGGCCTTCGACGCGGTCGCCGCCGTCGACAAAGACTACCCCGGCCTCGCGCTCGAGCGCGGCCTTCTGTACGAAGCCTCCAATCACTCGGCCGAGGCCCTGAAGCAGTACGAAGACGCGCTGGCCAAGGCCCCCAACGACACCGATCTCATGCTGCGCGTCGGCTGCAGCAGGGTGGCGGCGGGCCGCGCCGACCAAGCCGAAGAGCTGCTGAAAAAAGTGCTCAGCCAACGCCCGACCTCGGCGGAGACGAACCACTGCCTGGGCCGCGCGCTGCTCGTGCAGGGCACGCGCTTGGCCGACGCCCTCCGCACCCTCGAGCGCGCGGTCGAGCTCGACCCCAACCGCGCCGAGTATTTCCTGTACGTGGGTTGGGCCGCCAACGAAGCCGGCAACGTGCCCAAGGCCGAAAAGAACCTGGCCGAAGCGTTGCGGCTCGATCAAGGCCTGGCCGACGCGTACTGGCAGCGAGGCGTGCTCCGCCAACGCCAAGGCGCGGTCCGCGACGCCATCGCCGACCTCACCAAAGCGCTCGCGCTCCGCCCCAGCCGCCACGAAGCGCATGCGTCGCTGGCCGACGCCTACTACGACCTCGGTCGTGAGCAAGAAGCGCTCAAAGAATGGCAGCTTGCCATCCAGGCCCAGCCCGACAACGCCACCTGGCGTTTCCGCTACGGCAAATTGCTGGCCGCCAATCACCAGAGCGAAGGCGCCATCGAGCAGCTGACCAAAGCCCTCGCGCTCATCGACACCGTCGAGCCCCCGCCACGCTGGCGTTGGGAAGCGCACCACACTTTGGCCCGCGCCCTCGGCCCGAACCCCGAAGCCGCCAAGCACTGGGAACAGTTCCTGCGCCTCGGCCCGCGCGACTCGCCCTACCGCGCCGAAGCCAAAGCCTTCCTCGAAAAAGCCGGCCGCCCCTGGACCGGCGATTGAACCCCTAGGGCTGGCTGCCACCCCGCAGCCCCCCTCGCAGAAACTACCGTACCGTCGCCAGGCCGCGCTCCGCGACTCGAGATTTTTTCACAGGGAGGACGGGAGGGGAGAAGTCATTTTCCGATTCGGAGGACCGAATCGAAAAATATTTCCTCTGTGGGTTCGGCAGGAGACGGGCTCGCGACTCGCGGGCGGCAGCGCGAGCAACCAAATTCTCGCCTCTGTCTCGACCTCCCGTCCTCCCTGTGAAAAAATCTGGGGACTTCGGTCGCCGTTACAAAAAGCAAAACGCCGTACGGCTCTTGGCCGCACGGCGTTTTACGGTTCGGGACTAGCTCAGCTGGCGGCGGGGGGGCCGACCGTGAACTCGTACACGAACGTGGCGTCGCCGTTGTTGGCGTCGCCGGGCGTCAAGACCAGACCGTTCAGAGCCGTCGACACGCAGGTGCCGAGCTCCGGGGGACCGTCCGTCTTGATGTCCTTGAAGGCGCCCGTCTTCATTTCGACTCCGAAATGCACGGTCACTTTGCCGGCCAACGTCTTGTTGGTCTTCAAAGCGTTGTCGTAGCAGGCCTTCACGTCGCCGTTCTTCGACTCGAGCACCTTGGCGACGTCGTCGCGGTAAGGCTCCGCCGTGCGAAGCGCACCGCTGCAACCCGTGCCCGTGATGATGGCAGCCAATCCAAACCCAATCAGCGCGAATGACTTGGTCATTTTGAGTTCCTCCTGAATGCCTTTCACGGTTTCGCAGAAGCCTTCTGCTTCTTCTCGGCGGCGGCCGCCTTGTCGGCAGCGGCCTTCTCTTCGGCCGCCTTCTTGTCCGCTTCCTTCTTCTCTTCGGCGGCCTTCTTGTCGGCGGCAGCCTTTTCAGCGGCGGCTTTCTTGTCGGCTTCCTTCTTGTCGGCAGCGGCCTTCTTGTCGGCAGCGGCCTTCTCGGCAGCAGCCTTCTTGTCGGCAGCGGCCTTCTCCGCGGCGGCCTTCTTGTCAGCGGCGGCCTTCTCGGCAGCAGCTTTCTTGTCGGCAGCGGCTTTCTCGGCGGCCAGCTTCTTGGCGGCGGCAGGGTCGGCGGGCGGAGCCGCGGCGGGGGCCTCGGCCTCCTTGTCCTTCACCGTGGTGGTGGTCTCGCCGACGACCTTCTCTTTGCCGGTCTTCGGGTCGATCTCGACCTTCTTCTTGGTGATGTCCTGCTCGATGATGTTGAACTCGACGCGGCGGTTCTTCTCACGGCCCTCTTCGGTCGCGTTGTCGGCGATGGGCTTGGTGATGCCGAAGCCCTTGGCGGTCAGACGCTTGGCGTCGATGCCGTGGTCGACGCAGTACTTCATGACGGACTTCGCGCGCTCGTCGGACAGCGTGAGGTTGCGCTTGGCGTCGCCTTCGGCGCTGGCGTGACCTTCGATCGCGATCTTCTTGGCCTGCGGGTTGTCCTTGATGACCTTGACGATGTCATCCAGAAGACCGAACGACTGCGGCAAGATGACCGACTTGTTGTTCTCGAACTGAATCTTCTCTTTGAACTCGATCTTGTTGTCGCGAACCTCGACGCGCGGCGGCGGAGCCGGCGGCTCCTCCTTCTTCGGCGGAGGGGGCGGCGGCGGCGGCGGTGCGGGCGGCGTGCCCGTGATGGCAATGGCGCCGGCACCCTGGAAGGTCGTCAGCCCACCACCGCACGCAGTGAGCATGAGCGCGCCAGTAAGGAATGCGGTTAGTGTGATGAATCTCGGACCCGTGCGAAAATCCTGCATCGGTCGTCTCCCCTGGTGAAAAGCACCAGCGTGTGGGGGGTTCCCCATAGGCGGTCACTTGTGTCATTCCTCGTCGCCTCGCGTCAAGACCCGCCGCGGGGCGCTTGCGCTCCATGCCCCCGACTCCCCGGCCGAACGTCGCGCACCACGCTCGTCGACGCTTCATGGACGGCGTCGCGAGCTCACTTATTCAAGTGTCGAGCGTCGCGCGCGTTTCAGGTCGTGGCGGCGAGGGCGGCCAGCTTCCGAGCCAGCGTCTCGCGATCGTAAGGCTTCTGCAAGAAGCTCTCGGCCGGCAACTCGCGCTCCACGCCGCGCGGATAGCCGGAGACGAATAGAACTTTTATATCCGGATATATGTGTCGTATTAACTGCGCCACCTCCGGCCCGCTCTTGCTGGGCATGGCCAGGTCGCACACCAAAACGTCGAGCTTGCCATCGCGACGGCTGGCCAAGGCTTCCGCCTCGGCGCCGTTCGCCGCCGTCAAGACTTCGTAGCCCAACGTGCGCAGCATACGCGTGGTGCTGACGCGCACGGCCGTGTCGTCGTCCACCACCAACACGCGCCCGCGCGCTCCGGCGCTGCGCGGCGCGCTCGCGGTCTCGCTGAGCTCGCCCCGCACCCGCGGCAGCGAGACCCGGAAGCAGGCGCCGCGGCCCGGCTCGCTTTCGACGGTGATGCTGCCGCCGTGTGCCTGTACCACGCCATAGGAGCTGGCCAGACCCAAGCCGGTGCCGCTCTCTTTGGTGGTGAAGAAGGGATCGAACACGTGCGGCAAATGTTGGCTGTCGATGCCGCGGCCGTGGTCTCGCACTTCCAACACTACCCACTCGCCGGGGCGTGGCTCGCCTTGGCCTAACTCCACGCGCACGCAAACGCGCCCGCCTTCGGGCATGGCGTCGCGCGCGTTGATCACCAAATTCACCAGCACTTGCTCGAGCTGGGCGGCGTCGGCGCGAACGTACAGACCCGTCTCCGGCTCCGGCGTCTCCAGCAAAAGATCGATGGTAGGCCCCACCAAGCGCCGCAGCAGACGCTCCACCTTCATGACCAGCGCGCCGACTTCCAGCGTCTCCAGCTCGGTGCGTTGCTGGCGGGCAAAGGCCAACAGCTGCGCCGTCAAATCGCGCGCGCGCAGCGTGACGTGGCGCAGCGTGTTGAGGTCGTCCTGGCCCGGGTCCGGGCAAATGTCGCTCAATAGCTCGATCGAGCCGAGCATCGCCGCCAACAGGTTGTTGAAGTCGTGGGCTAGCCCGCCTGCCAAGCGACCCAAGCTCTCCAGGCGACTGGCGTGGAGCAGCTCGTCTTGCATGCGCCGTCGCTCCGTCACGTCCATGGCGGTGCCGAGCAGGCGCAGGCGCATGCCGTGACGCTCGACGCGCCCTCGCACCCTGGCCCAACGCATCACGCCGTCGTCGCCCAACAGCCGGTGCTCGTGCTCGAAGGTCGAGCCGTCGCCCCGCGTCAGCATCTCTTGCAAAACCTGGGTGGCGTCCTGCCGGTCGTCGGGGTGAACGCGCTCCAGGTAACCTTGCCAACCGCGTCGTTCGTCGCCAAAAGCGAAGGTCGCATCGAGCGACTTGGACCAGTCGCCCTGGTCGGTGATGGGGTCGTACTGCCAGGTACCCATGCGGCCCGCGTCCAGCGCCAACTGCAGCTGGAGCGCGGCTTCGCGCTCCGCCAGGCGGGCTTCGAAGCGCTCGGTCTCGTCGGCGCACAGGGTGACGGAGCCGCCCAGGCTGCCGTCGGCCTTCTTGATGGGCTGTGACGAGACGCGCAGCCAGCGCGAAGCGCCGTCCGGCGAAATCAGCCGATACAGCTCGCCGCGGATGACGTCACCGCTCCGCGCGGAACGTTGGCTGGCGGCTTCGTTTGGGCTCACCGGCTGACCGCTGGCGCTCTCCATGCGGTGGCCCGGCCGGAGCAGATCGACCTTGCCCCATAAGTCACTGGCTTGGTCGTGGCCGAACACGCGCGCCGCTTCGTCGTTGCACGCCAACACTCGGCCGTCGGCGCCGCGCAGCAGCATCGCTTCGGGCAACGACGCCAGCAAGCTGCGGTAGCGCTCTTGGACTTCTTGCAGCTCGGCGCTGGCGTTCTCTACGTCTTCGATCTCTTGCCCGTAGATCACGATGCGCTCGGCATCGAGGGAGACGAACACCAGCGTCTGGCGCACGCCGTGGACGCGTTCGTGGCGACGCACGACCGTGTCGCGCACGACTCGGGTGCGCTCGCGGTGGCAGCGGCGGGCGTCGTCGATGATCTGAGGTTGGTCGGCGTACAGCAGCGAAATGGGACGGCCGAGCATCGAGCTCAGGGCCGGCGTCTTGGCCCGGCCCGCGGCGTTCACGCCTTCGAGCACGAAGTCGTCGCCTAGCGCGCGCAGCAGGTACGCCGTGACCGGCACGTGCTCGAGTAGCAGCAGCGGCTCGGGAAAGCTGCCGACGGGCAGCACGGCGGGGGGCGGGGACGCGACGACAGGGCTGACCACGGTGGACCCACGGGGAAACGGCCGCTCGGGCCGCCAGGCTAAGGGGAAACCGGCGTATCGACCGCCGTCACGGCCTGGCGCCGGGGCTTTTGCCGCTGTAAGCCTGCCTGGCCATGAAGTCCTTGTTGGCCGTTCGGCACGTCCATTTCGAGCACCTGGGCGCGCTCGAGCCCTTGCTCACCGAAGCTGGCTACGCCGTCCGCTACGTCGAGGCCGCCACCGCCAATTGGGCGGCGCTCGAAACCCCCGAGCTGTTGGTTCTGCTGGGAGGGCCAATTTCGGTCAACGACGATGCCGACTATCCGTTTCTGGCGCCCGAGCTCGCTTTGGTGAAGGCCCAGCTCACCGCGCGACGGCCCGTGCTCGGCTTGTGCTTGGGCGCGCAGCTGATGGCCCGCGCCCAGGGCTCGCGCGTGTACTCGCTGGGGCAGGTAGAAGTAGGTTGGTCACCGCTGACCGCCAGCGCCGAGGGCGCTCGGCACCCGCTGCGGCACCTGCTCGCGCCGGGGCTCGAGGTCATGCACTTCCACGGCGAGACGTTCGATCTGCCGGAGGGTGCCGAGCTCTTGGCCAGCACCGACGTCTGCAAGAACCAAGCGTTCGCGCTCGGGCGTCATGCGCTCGGCCTGCAGTTTCATCCCGAAGTGACGGCCGAGCAGCTCGAGAGCTGGTGGGTCGGCCACACCGGCGAGCTGCGCTCCCTCGGTAAATCGATCCCCGAGCTGCGCGCAGCGAGCTATGAACGGGCCCCGCGCCTGCTGGCGCCGCTGCGCGCGTTTCTTGGCGAGTGGCTGGCGGGGCTGGAGTAGCCGGCGTAGGCGGCGCCGCCTGTCGCTCAGCGCGGGGCGAAGGCGTGATTCAACACCGCCGCCAGCCGCACGCCTGCTTTCTCGAGTTGCGTTTTCACGATCGGCCAGCGCGCTTTCTCGTAGGCGCCGTCCACGTGATCTTGGCTGGTGAGGAACGCGGCGCGGCGCGACAACAACAAGCCTTCGTTGGCCAGGGCCTCGGGTGCGGTGACGCGCTCGAAGACCCGGCGCGCAGCAGGCGTGAGCTCTGCCGCAAGCTCGTCGGCCAAGGCGCGGAACGGGGGTTGGTCGCTCGCAACGGCGTCGGCTACCGACGGAGCCGGTGGCGGGCGGCGCTCGATCAAGCCGAAATCCCAAATCCAGTGCGCGCTGCGCTTGTCGGGCACCTCGAAGAACCCGAGCAGGGTGGCCGTCCCGCCCTTGCCATCGGGGTGAGCGATGTGCAGAGGCTGGTGAATGTCGCCCATGAAATGCGCGACCCAGTAGATGCAGCGTCGTCGCTCGGCCAACGAGAGCGCAGGCTCGGGGCTCTCGAGCAGCGCGACGAATTGGGCGAGCGCGGTGACGACGCAGCCGTTCGGGCAATCCCGTTCGCGTCGATAGCTGGGCGCCTTCGCGTCCACGTTCACGTAGTGGAACGGCTTCATCGGATCGTACTCCGGGTGCCGCCGGGCGTACGTGTCGGGCCAAGTTGCCGCTTCGGCCAGGCTCTCGTAGCCCGGCTCGGTCAAGGCTTCGCTCACCGCCGCCTGGGCGGCCGGGCTCAAGTAGCGAGCAGCCAGCTCGCCCACCACTCGGTGTCCGTCATCGCCCCAGGCGCGCGCTTTTGGCGCAACCAGCGCCACCGCCGAGCCGAACAAGACACAAAGCAGGGGAGGGGTTGCCTGTCGCGTCATTCGTACCATCTAGAACCGCATCTCATTTCACCGGTTCGTTCCTCTCGAGCATAGATCATGAGCCAGGCGCCCGCGTTGCTGCTCGACACGTTTTCGCTGTTCTTTCGCGCGTTCTTCGCGCTGCCGCCCATGAGCACCCGCCGCGGTGAGCCCACCAGCGCGCTCTATGGCTTCAGCGCGCTGCTGCTCAAGCTGTGGCGTGAGCACCCCGGGGCCGAGCTTTGTTTCGCCCTCGATACCGGCCGCCCCACCTTTCGTCATCGCGAATTTCAGCCCTACAAAGCCGCGCGCGCCGCGACGCCCACGCCTTTGGTCGAGCAGCTGCGTCGGCTGGATGAGCTGTTCGAGCGGCTGCAGGTCCCGGTGCTGGGCTCGCCGGGTTTCGAAGCGGACGACGTGCTGGCCACGGTGGCCGCGGCATTGCGCGCGCAAGGCCGCCCCACGGTGGTGGTGAGCGGAGATCGCGACTTGTTGCAGCTGGCGCACGGCTCGGTGCAGGTCTATTTCGTCGGCCGGCGCGGCAAAGACGCGCTTTCGTTCGACGAAGCGGCGGTGCGCAAACGCTTTGGGGTGCCGCCGTGGCGCTTGCCATCGTTCGTGGCGCTGGTGGGAGATCCATCCGACAACTTGCCCGGCGTGCCCGGCATTGGCGCCGCCACCGCGCAAAAGCTCCTCCAAGACCGCGAAAGCATCGCGGAGCTGCTGCGTGACGCGCCAGGGCTCACGCCGCCGCGCGTGGGACGTCTGCTGCTCGAATACGCCGAGCAAATGACGCAAAGCGAGCGGCTGGCACGGCTCCGCAGCGACGCTCCCTTGCCCCAGCCGCCGCATCTCGCCCCAGTCACGCCGGCCGCGCTTCAGGCTTTGCGCGATTGGTTCGAAGCCTTGGAGTTCAACAGCTTGCTGCCGCGTTTGGACAAATGGCGGGCCGCGCAGCTGGTTGGCACCGGCCTTGCTTAGCCTCGTGTCGTGACCACGCTCGTTCGCATCCAACTTCCCGCCTGGTGGGCTTTGTTCGCAAGCATGGCGATCGCTTGCGGTTCAGAGGGCGAGCACCCGCCGCCAATCGGCGGCGGCGGCGGCCGGGGTCAACCCATCCCGCCGGTGATCGTCGAAGGCGGCAGCACCAGCGGCGGCACGCGCGGCCAGGCCGGCTCCACTTCGGCCGCGGGCAGCGTGGACGCTTTCGCGGGCAGCTCCGGGGACACCTCCCCCGGCGGCACCAGCGTCGCGGGCGACACCAGCACCGGAGGCAGCACCGGCACCGGCGACGGACTGGCCGGAACCGCGAACGGCAGTTTCAGCGGAAGCTTCACGACCGGCGGCATCTAGCAGCCGCGGACGCAGCCGCGCGCGTCGATAACAAAGCAGCAAGGGCGACTCGGTCTTTCGACCAGGTCGCCCTTGGCGCAGTTTGCGAAGCCGCTCAGCTCTCGATGAAGCTCTTCAGCTGCTTGGAGCGGCTGGGGTGACGCAGCTTGCGCAGCGCCTTGGCTTCGATCTGGCGGATGCGCTCGCGCGTCACCTCGAAGTCCTGACCCACCTCTTCCAAAGTGTGGTCGCTCTTCTCGCCGATGCCGAAGCGCATGCGCAGCACCTTCTCTTCGCGGGGCGTGAGGGTCTTCAAGACCTTCCGCGTCTGCTCCGAGAGGTTCATGTTGATCACGGCTTCGGCCGGGCTCACCACGCTCTTGTCTTCGATGAAGTCGCCCAAGTGGCTGTCTTCCTCTTCGCCGATGGGCGTTTCGAGGCTGATGGGCTCTTTCGCGATCTTCAAGACCTTGCGGACCTTGTCGAGCGGCAGCTCCATCTTCTCGGCGATCTCTTCCGGCGTCGGCTCACGGCCGAACTCCTGAACGAGGTAGCGCGAGGTGCGGATGAGCTTGTTGATCGTCTCGATCATGTGCACCGGAATGCGGATGGTGCGAGCCTGATCGGCGATGGCGCGGGTGATGGCCTGGCGAATCCACCAGGTGGCGTAGGTGCTGAACTTGTAGCCGCGCTTGTACTCGAACTTGTCGACGGCCTTCATCAAGCCGATGTTGCCTTCCTGGATCAGGTCCAGGAACTGCAAGCCGCGGTTCGTGTACTTCTTGGCGATCGACACCACCAAGCGCAAGTTGGCTTCCACCAGCTCGGCCTTGGCGCGCTCGGCGCGACGCTCACCCGTACGGATCGCCGTATAGGTCTTGAGCATCTCGCTGACGTCGATCTTCAGCTCTTCTTCGACCTTGCGCACGCCCTTCTGCGCGCTCTTCAAGGTCTCGTCCATCATGTCCAGCTCGGCCACGTCGATGCCGAGCTTCTTGGCTAGCGCCGCGAAGGCCTCGGGATCGTCCTTGGCCTCGCGCATCATCTTTTTCAGCTCGGACTTGCCGATGCCGGTGATGCGCTCGAGCTCGAACACGCGACCCTGCGCGCGGTGCACGCGGTCGATCATCGCCTTCAACTTGGCGACGATCTTGTCGATCGTCTTCTTGTTGAGGCGCATTTCTTGGAGCGTCTTGACCAGCTCCTTCTTGTTCTCCGAAAGCTCCTTGTCGATCAGCTTGCGACGGGCCTCGACGGCCGTCTTGCGCTCTTCGAGCAGCTCGGCGTTCTTCTTGTCGAGACGCTTCACGCGATCGATGAGGCGGATGATGCGGCGGTCCGCCTCTTCTTCGTCGAACTCGTGCTCCTCGTCTTCGGCATCGCGCACGATGTCCTTGACGCGGATCTTGTGGTTGCGGAGGCGCTCGCCAATCTCGATGATCTCGCGCACCGCCACCGGGCTCGAGAGAATGGCGCCGAGAATTTCGTTCTCGCCCTCCTCGATGCGCTTGGCGATCTCGACCTCGCCCTCGCGGGTGAGCAAGGCGACGCTGCCCATTTTGCGCAAGTACATGCGCACTGGGTCGTTGCTCTTGAAGTACTCGTCGTCGCCGGTACGGGCGGCGGTGGGGGCGGGAGCCACCGAGTCGGTTTCCTCGGATTCGGCCTTGGCAGCCGGCTTGGCCTGGCCCTCGTCGTCCACGCCGCCACGGGGCGCGATCTTGATGTTGCTGGCGTCGTCGACGACTTCGATCTCCTCGTCGTCGAGCGCGCTCAGCACGTCGTCCATCTGATCGGGCCCGGTCTCTTCACCCGGCAGTGCTTCGTGCACGTCGTCGTAGGTGAGGAAGCCTTTGCTCTTGCCGAGCTTGATCAGCTGCTCTTTGGTTTTGCCGTTGGCTTTGCCTCCGGCAGGAGGTGGCGCCGAAGAGTTGCCCTCTTCGTCGTCATCCTCATCATCCTCGTCACGCGGCGCCGCTTTCGCGGCGGAGGTTCCGTTGGATTTCGCTGGCGGCGCCTTGCCCTTACTCTTAAGGGCGGCGGCGGGCTGCTTGGCAGCGGCAGCGATCGTCTTCTTTGGCGAGTCCGACTTTTTCGATCCCACTCTGAACCTCGCTATGCGTGCTCGCGCTCTTTGGAGCGTCGAGCCTTCTCGAATATCTGCTGCAAGAGCACATCCTCTTGCTTGGAGTCACCGGTGCGCTGCAGCGCTTCAAGCTCTTCCGTCACTTCAGACTTTTCCCGCTTGAGCTCGAGGGATTGCAGTTTCTTCACGTTATCGACCAGCTCGGTCTTGGCGTCCTCCAGGCGTTCGTGCCGGGGGGCCGCTAGGCGAGCGAGGGCGAATGGATGGATCGGGGGCGAAAGCTTCGCAAGCACATCTTCAGGATTCTCGAGCCGGCCGCCCTGAATGGCCTGACGCAGCGCGGCAAAAGCGAGGGCCACATCGCCCTCGATAACCGCCGCCGCGGCCTGAGAAGCCGCGTCTTCTGCCAATTCTGGGAAGTCGAGCAGTGCCCCGAGCACCTCGAGCCCCAACTCCTGTCTTCGGTCGCGCGACCGGGCCTGATGAGGGCGTCCGGGACCCACTGGCCCCCGTGCGGGACCGGTCCCAGGCCTGGCCTGGAGCGCCCGGGCGAGCGCTTTGAGGCTCCGGACCTGGTCGGCGCTGTCCTGGTCGATCTTCAAGCGACCGGCAACCAAGCCGTCCGCGAACGTCTCCGCCAGGTCGCGCAGCGTGGGATCCTTCTCGCTCGCGATCAGCTTCGTCACGTATTGCACGCTCTTGGAGCGCGCTTCGACGCCTTCGGCCAAGACCTCCGCCGACAGCGCCAAGTCGATCAAGTACTCGAGGATGCCGCGCGGGTGCTTGAGCAGTTGCTGCATGCCTTCGGGACCGCGCTCGCGCACGAAGTCGTCCGGATCCTTCCCGAGGGGCAATGACACCACCTTGGCAGTGAGCTCAGCCTGCTGGCACGGCTCACGCGAGGCGTTGGTCGCGCGCTTGCCGGCCGAGTCGCCGTCGAACATCAAGACCACGTCGTTGGTGAAGCGGCGGATCTGCTTGGCCTGCTCGACCGTGAAGGCGGTGCCCAAGGGCGCCACCACGTTGCGAATCCCGCGCGCGTGCAGGCTGACGACGTCGAAGTTGCCTTCGACGATCAAGCACGGCTCGCCGCTGCGCAGCGCCTGGCGCGACTGGTACAGCCCGAACACCGCCTCGCGCTTTTTGTACACGGGCGACTCGGGCGAGTTCACGTACTTGGCGGGCGCTTCCCCGGTGCCGCCGCTGCCGAGCGGCTCCACGCCGGCTGCCCTCAGCTCTTCGGCCGTGGGCTCGGCCAGCGCCCGGCCGCTAAAAGCTACCACCCGGCCCTGCACGTCGATGACCGCGAACATCAGGCGGTGGCGGAAGCGATCGTAGTGGCCGCTGCCGGTCTTGCGCGGGGCCAGCAGGCCCACGGTCTCCGCGGCGCGCGCCGAGAGCCCCGCCTCTTTGAGGAAGCGCACCAGGCCGTCCCAGCCGTAGGGAGCGTAGCCGAGCCGGAAGGCCTGCAGCGCGTCGGCGATGGAATCGGTGGGGGAGGTGGGAACGAGCCCACGCCGTGCCAGCTCGGCCCGCGCGTGACCGCTGAGCGGGTGCTCGCGCAGCATGCGCTCGAAGTACTCGGCGGCCCGGTCGCCGATGTCGTACAGCTCTTGCTGCTTCCGGCGCTGGTCGAGCTGCTGCTTCCTCTCGGCGTCGGACTCGTTTTCGACGATGTCGATGCCGGCGCGCTCGGCCAGCGAGCGCACCGCTTCGACGAAATCCAAGCCCTCCGTCTCTTGCACGTACTTGATGGCGTCGCCGGAGGCGTGGCAGCCGAAGCAATGGTAAAAGCCGCGCTCGGAGTTGACGTGAAAGCTCGGCGTCTTCTCTTTATGGAAAGGGCACAGGCCGGTGAAGCTGCGACCACGGCGCTGTAGCTTGACTGACTCGCCGACGAGCTCGACGATCTTCGTCTCGCGCCGGACACGGTCAATCGTCTCCTGGCCGATCATCCAGCCTGGCCATACCCCAGATCCCCGCCTGCGGCCACGTGCACTCGAAACCCCGAGCGCTCGTGTTGGGTCTGTCCTTCGGTCCTTCTCGTCAAATCCGAGCTCCGGGCAGGGCTGGGTGGGGATGCCGGGTTGCGTTCGGGGCGACGCCGCCCAGCTGGGCGGCGAGCCCGGCCTCTACCAGCCTCCTCGCGGGGCGGGCGCGAGCTGCTACTATCGCGTCATTCGGGAGGTCCGAGAGCATGTTCAACGCGGAGCGAAATCGTGACTATCGGTTTTGGGGAGCGCTCGTGGTTCTTGCCGGGCTTTCGGTGAGCTCGAACGCGCGCGCGGACAGCCTGGCCTGCGACGGGCGCATCGTGTCGAGCGGCGACTCTCGTTACGACGTGAAAGCCGTGTGCGGCGAGCCGGACGACGCGTCGCAGCGCGTGGAGTACCGCACCGTAAGCGGCCGCGTCGCGGGCCCTTGCAGCCGAGAAGGCGGCAAGATTCGC
>JBEQSW010000418.1:0-22949 GCA_040348565.1 Myxococcales bacterium
ATGTCCACGGGGCCGTTAATGGCGATCGGCTGATCGGTGACGGCGGAGAGGCTGCCGCTGGTATCGATGGCCTTACCGCTCTCGTACTTGTCGCGGTATTTGCCCATGGCGTCGAAGTGCTCGAACGCTAGGCCTCCCGGATCGAGCAAATTGTGGCAGGCACCGCAGGCGGGCTTGGCCTCGACCGCGCCCGCGACCTCCTTCGCGGTGGGATCTTCGGGCAGCATGATGCTGGCAAACTCGGCCATCGCGTTGGCGGGCGGCGCTCCGATCGCCTGACAGAGCAAGCGCTTGCGGATGAAGCGACCGCGGAACACGTACGAGGCGTCGGTCGAGTGCGACAGAGCGCCGAGCATGCCCGGCTGAGTCATGATGCCGCTGTACTGCGTCGCATCGAGCGAGACCTGGGTCCAATCTTTGACCGCCGGTTGCCCGAAGAAGGGGGCCAGGTTCGCGTCCACGAACGCGGTGTTGGAGCGCAGCAAGTCGTACAGGGAGCTGCCCGTTCGGACCTCGTTGACCACGAACTTGTTGAACGAGTTGTTGACCGAGTCGGCGAACGACTGATCGAGGTAGTCGAACACGGTGGTGTCTTTGCTCGTGACCCGGAGCAGATCGGTGCCCGTCCATTCACGGAAGAAGCGCACGAAGCCGCGGTCACTGCGGGCGTCGGCGAACAGGCGGTTGGCCTGGTCCAGAATATCGGCCTTGGTCGTCAGCTTGCCGCCCTCGGCCGCGTCCAGCAGGGCGTCGTCCGGAGCCGAGTTCCACAGGTGGAAGGACAAGCGCGAAGCCAGCTCGAGCCCGGTGCGAGCGCGATCTTTCCCAGCATCGCTCGGAGCCTCGACCAGGTAGAGGAACGCCGGCATCTGCAGCATCTGCACGGTCATGACGCTGAGAGCGTCAGCGAACGATGCATCGTCAGCTACCTCGGTGCGGAACACATCGAGCAGCCCGTTTTGCTCCTCTTGCGTCAGCGTGCGGCGAAACAACCGCCGGCCGACGGTGGAGAGGTACGTCTTGGCGCAGGCTTCGTTGCCGGTCTTGGCGCAGGGCAAGACCTTGTTCAGACCGGCCGGCATCGCCAGCGCGACCTCTTCGGCCGCGTTGAGAATCTTCTCGACGGTTTGCTCACCCACGGCGTTGAGCGCCGGCTCAGTGGAGAAGCCGGTCGACGACTTGCCGTAACCGTCAGGGAAGCTCTTGCCGGGAGCCACCGTCACTACGTCAGAGATGACGTTGTTGTATTCGGCCAAGCTGATGCGACGCAGCTCTGCAGTGGCCCCATGCGTGGCTTTGTCGCAAACGTAGCGACCGTCAGCTCCGACCATGGGCGTGCCCGCGGTGCTGCTGCCACTACCGCCGCTGCCATTGCTGCTGCCACCAGCGTCAGATTGAGGTTTGCTACCGCTGGGATCCCCCGAACAAGCGCTCAACGTCGTCAGCAAAACGACTGCGGCTGGTAAAACGCGCATCTCGATCTCACCTTCCTGCAACGAGGGCGACGGACAGTCGCCCGCATCGCTTCCTCACTTGACGTCCCATCGGAGCACATCTTTAGCACAGCACCCCCCGGGTGTGTACTCTTGCCCCTGTGGCAGAAAAGCCGCGGCGCCTGCGCGGGACCGTTAGTAGTTTTGAGCGGACGCGCCGGGTTTCGTTGCAGTTTCGCGTGAATAGCGCCGCTCGATGACCTGATGAAAGAAACTGTTAAGGGCAACTGCAGCGGCCGCCCAGGAGTAGCGCTCGGTGGCCAAGGTGCGCGCGGCTTGGCCCAGCCGTGAGCCCAGCGCGGAATCGTCCAACAACCGAATCAGCTGCTTCGCGAATGCGTCGGCGTCGTCGGCCAGCAAGATGTCCTTTTCGTCCGTCACGTCGATGCCCTCGGCGCCCAAGCGCGTGGAGACGATGGGTTTACCCATGGCCATGCCTTCGACGATTTTCAGGCGCGTGCCACCACCGAAGCGCAACGGCACCGCGATGCCTGCGGCCGACGCCAAGTGCGGGCGCAAGTCGTCGACGAACCCGGTCACCTCGACGCGAGGTCCAGCGTGGGCCTTCATCTCGGCGGACGGCTTGCCACCGATGATTTTGCAGCGCGCGTCGGGCCTGGCCGCGGCGACGCGCGGCCAAATCTCCTGCATCAAGAAGCGCACGGCGTCTATGTTCGGGTAGGTCGAGAGCAAGCCGAAGTACACCAACGTGCGCCCGTCCGGCGGCGGATCACTCGGCCGCGGTTGGTAGAAGTCGACGTCGGCGGCGTTGGGAATGACGACGATGCGCGCGCCCGGCGCGTCCTTCTGCAGCCGCTCGCCATCGGCGGCGCTGCACGCGCACAGGCCGTCGGCGTCCCGGAACGCCGCGCGCTCTTCGTGGCGGAGCTTGCGCCAGTTGACGCTGCCGTAAACCCGGCGCGTGACGCCGACTTCGGTGCTGGCCATCTGGCGCGCGAGGTCGTAGGCGATTTCGTGAGTGTCCACTACCACCGGCGGCGGACGCGTCCCGGGCGGCGACTGGCGCAGCTTCAGGTGATAGAGATACGGAAACTCCAGGTTGACGACGTCGAAGCGCTGCTCGCGCTCCAGCCGATCGATCACCCGCTGCGTCTCGGCCACCGACACGCGTAGCCGGTCGAAGCTGCGGTGCGAAGCCAGCGAGCGCAATTGCAGCAGGCGCTTGCCCATGCCGCTCGAGCGGTTGAGATTCGGAATCAGCACCAGCTCGCGGCAGTACTCGCTCATCGCGCGCCGGCACTCGTCGAGGTCGAACTCCGGCTCGACCAACACCACCGCCGTCACGTCATGGTGTTTGGCCACGTTGGTCATCAGGCCGTGAATGCGGGCCTGCGCCCCGGAGCGCGGCGGGCTTGGAGCCATGTGCGAAACCCACAGAATCTTCAAACGGTCGGCCAATTTTCAGTTCCTTGCGCGCAAAGCCGGCCTATATAGCACACGCCACGCGGTTTTAGACGGCCGGTTGCCGGCTCGCGCCGACGCGCCGTAGACGCACCCGGTGCGACGGATCAGTTCCGTTGACGGCTTCTACAGGCGAATGCATAGCCTTATGCCGATGGCTTCAGAAGGCCGCCCGCGCGACGCCGCCGGCACTGCCCACGTCCCCGAGCTGGATGGCATTCGCGGCGTGGCGATCGCCGGAGTGATTTTGGTGCACTTCGTCGCCACCATGTTCGAGCAACCGCAGAACTTGATCGAGCGGGTCTCGGGTAAAATCACCGGTTACGGCATGTGGGGCGTCGACTTGTTCTTCGTCCTGTCCGGCTACCTCATCACCGGCATCTTGTCGGACACGCGCGAGAGCCCCCGCTACTTCAAAGCCTTCTACATGCGCCGCACGCTGCGCATCTTCCCGCTCTACTACGGCGTGCTTCTGCTGCTGATCGTGCTGATTCCGCGCTCGCTGGTGGCCGCGTACGCGCCCGAAGGCCTGAAGATGCGCACGGAGCAGATCTGGCTGTGGACGTACTTGACCAACGTCTATTGCGCCAAAGAGGGCACGTTCGCGATTCCGTACGTTTCGCATTTTTGGACGCTGGCCATCGAAGAACATTTCTATCTGTTTTGGCCGCTCGTCATCCGCCTCGCCAGCCGCGTAAACGCCATGCGCATCGCGATTCTGCTCAGCGTGCTGGGGCTAGGCCTGCGGCTGTGGTTTCGGCTTTCTGGTTACAACGAGATGTGGGCGCAGGTGTTGACCCCCAGCCGGCTCGATTCACTGTGCATCGGAGCCTGGTTCGCGCTAGCCATCCGCGGCCCCGAAGGTGAGCTCGCCATCGGCCGCAACCTCCCCAAATGGCTGTGGGGTAGCGCAGCGGCGCTGGTGGCCCTGATGGTGGTGCCGAAGAGCGTGCTGCCGCACGACGTCAACCTGCCCATCAAAGAGACCGTGCTGGCCGTGTTGTCGGGCAGCTTGATCTTCGCGGTCGCCTGGAAAGAGGGGCCGGCCGCGTTCAAGGCCGCCATGCGGCTGCCGGCGCTGCGCTTCCTGGGTAAGTACAGCTACGGCCTATACGTGTTTCACGCCATCATCGCCTACGGTTGCTGGCGTCACCGCACCGCGACCTACCTAGAGCCGCTGGTCGGCGGCTCGTACACGGCCGCCGTTCTTCTGCAAACGGTGCTGGGCACGGCGCTGTCGCTGTTGGTTGCGGTTGCCAGCTATCACCTGTACGAAGTGCGATTTCTGACCTTGAAGAAATGGTTTCGAGCATGACTTCTGCCAACGGCGGTGGTGCCGGCCGCGTCACGGTGTTGGGCGGCAATGGCTTCGTGGGCGCTCACGTCGTACGCAGCTTCGTCGAGCGCGGCTATCAAGTGCGCTCGGCCAGCCGCAGCGGCTCTTCGGCGGGGGCTAGCGCCGCTCAGCCCAACGTCGAAGCGGCGCGCTGCGACGTGAGAGATGCTCGAAGCGTCGCGGACGCGCTGCGCGGCGCGGACGTGGTGGTCGCTTCGGTCGTGGGCGATCGTCGGACGCAAGTCGACGGCATTGCCAACGTGCTCGGAGCCCTCGGCAACGCGCGGCTGCTGTACTTGAGCACGGCGGAGGTCTACGGCAACGCCGACGGAGAGCTGGACGAGAGCGCGCCGTTGCTGCGGCAAGGCTGGGAGTACTCCGACTCGAAGATCGAGGCCGAGCTGTCGTGTCAGAGCGCGGCCGAGCGCGGCGCCAAAGTCACGCTGTTTCGGCCGAGCATCGTGTACGGACCAGGCGCCGAAACCTGGGTGGTGGAGCTGGGTAACAAGCTGGTGCGCCGACAATGGGGCACGCTCGGACGCTTTGGCGGCGGCACCGCCAACCTGCTGTTCGTCGACGACTTGGTGGCGGCACTGCATCGTTCGCTCGAGACACAGCTGGAACCAGGGACCGTCTTCAACCTGAACGGCCCCGACCAGGTGAGCTGGAACGAGTTCTTCAGCCTGTTCAACGCCGAGCTGGGCCTGCCAGCGCTGCGAGATTGGTCTGTCGCCGAGGCGCTCTTGCGGGCCGGGCTCGGTCAGCTGCCGCGCGGTTTGAACGCGCTGCTGTCGCGCCTGCGCAAACGCAGTCCAGGGGCGGGCGGTCACAAGCTGAGCGTCGCGCCCGCGACCGAACGACGCTCGGCGCCCGCCCGGATGCTGGAGGCGCTGAAGGCGACGCCGCGTTGGCAAGCACTCACTCAGCTCTATCCGCGCCGAGTCGTCTATCGGGACGAGCGGGCGCGCCGCCTCATCGGCTACGCGCCGACGGTCAGCGCTCGCGACGGCGTTGCGCGCTCCGCCGCGTGGTATCGCGCGGCCCGCAGCGGCCAGACGAGCTAGCGCACGCCCGGATGGGACGCGCGCCAAACGGGCTCGCCCTGCTCGTTGGCGGCGCTGGTGGCGCGCGCTTTTCCGCGCAGTAGGCAATCACGCTGGTAGGCCCGCAGATAGCGACGAAACTCAGGGTCGTCGTAGCGAGGCTTCTTTTTGGCGGCGCTGCTCAAGTAACCCCAAGTCATCGCCACGCCCCCGAAAAACACCGGATAGTGCGGCAAGCGATAGACGGCGCTCGCCAGAATGTACAGCGGGTTGGTGCCCATGAAGTACTGGCCGAAGCCCCAGCGCACGCGCCCGGTCCAGATGCTTTGCTGGCTCGAGCCCATCGGGCGCAGGTGGATGAAACGCAGCTCTTCGGCGTCTTCACTCTGCGCCACCCAGCCCAGCATGCGGCAGCGGTGGCAGTCGATGCCGTCCCACATCACCTCGCGCACGAAGCCGCCGATTTCACGAAAGCAGGCGACCCGGTAAAACTTGGTCATGCCCACCGACATTTCGTCGCCACCGAGCTCCGGCTCGAGCTCACCAGTGCGGGTATTGACCGAGTAGGGTTTGCCCGAGCAGGTACCAAGCCGCGGATTTTTCTCCATCCGCTCCATCAACAGCTCGAAGTAACGAGGTGGCAGCGCCAAATCCAGGTCCAGCTTGCAGACGTAATCGAAGTCGTCGAGGTTGACGGTATCGAGCCCCGCGTAGAACGCCTCGATCACTCCGGGCCCCACGCTGCGCGCGCCGCGATTGCCGCGCCGAACCACGCGCAGGTAGGGCAGCTTGGCCGCGTACTCGGCCAGGATCATCGGCGTTTCGTCGGTCGAGCCATCGTCGACCACGACGAATAGCGCTGGCGGCACGCTCTGCGCGGCAACGCTGTCGAGCGTGTGCCGCATGACCTTGGCTTCGTCACGACACGGGGCGATGAGTACGTAGCGGCGACCGTCATTCATGGGGAAAGCTCAGCACCGGGTAGCGTACGTCGCGGGCCTTCCAGCGGTCAAACCACCGCCCGGATTCGATTGCATTTTGAGGAGCACCAGACAAGACTGCGCGCTTCAGTATGTGCGGAATTAGTGGAGCGGTCGGAGCCATCGACGCGGAGATCGAGCGCGCAGTGCGCGCCATGACGGATGCTCAAGTGCACCGCGGCCCCGACGACACGGGGCTCTTCCGCAGTGACGAGACGCCGGGCGTGATGCTCGGGTTTCGGCGGTTGTCCATCATCGACCTTTCGGCGGACGGCCACCAGCCGATGCTCGACCCGGCGAGCGGCAGCGCCATCGTCTTCAACGGCGAGATTTACAACTTTGCGTCGTTGCGCAAAGAGCTGCAGGCAGACGGCGTGCAGTTTCGCTCCAAGGGCGACACGGAGGTGCTGCTGCAGTCGTGCAAGCGCTGGGGCGTGCTCGGCCTGTCCAAGCTGCGCGGCATGTTCGGCTTCGGCATGTTCGACCGGACGCGGCGAGAATTCGTGCTCGCGCGCGATCGCCTGGGAATCAAGCCCGTCTACTACGCCACGCTGCAGCGCCCGGGCGGCAAAGTACTGCTGTTCGCGTCGGAGCTGCGCGCGCTGTTGAAGACGGGGCTGTTCGCGCCGCGGCTCGATCCTGCCGGCGTAGCCAGCTACTTGTGGAACGGCTTCGCGGTCGGACCCAACACGTTGATCAGCGGCATCTCGCTGCTACCGGCCGGCGCGTTCTTGCGCGTCAGCCTGGACGCCGAGAAGCAGGACCTGGAGTGGTACTGGCATCTCGGGCACCGCGCGCTCATGCCGCACGAGCAAGCCGTGGCCAACCTCGAGCGCGAGCTGCACGAGGCGATGCAGCAGCACATGGTGAGCGACGTGCCGCTGGGCGTGTTCCTGTCTGGCGGCGTGGACTCGAGCGCGCTGGCGGCGCTGGCGGTCGCCACCGGCAGCGGCAAGGTAAAGACGTTTCATATCGGTTTCGACGAAGCCAAGTTCGACGAATCCAAGTACGCCCGGCAGGTCGCGGACGCGCTGGGCACCGAGCACAACGAGTTCAAGCTCACGCAGCAGCACTTCAAAGACCAGATCGAGCCCGCGCTGGCCGGCCTGGATCAACCGAGCGTCGACGCCATCAACACTTACTTCGTGAGCCGCGCGGTGCGCGAGGCGGGGTTGACGGTGGCCATTGCCGGTACCGGCGGTGACGAGCTGTTCGGCGGCTACCGCACCTTCCGCGATTTGCCGCGCGGTCAGCGGCTCGGCAAACTGGCAGGCCCGGTGGCGCCGGTGCTGGCCGGTGCGCTCCGCGCCGCTCTGGGCGCAACCGCCAAGGGTTCCGTCCCCCCGCAAACCCGCTGGGGCAAGCTGGCCGACGCGCTCGACGGCGACGCTGATCCGATCGCGCTCTACCAGGTGTTTTACGCGCTGTTCACCCGCGAATTCTTGGCCGAGCTGGCCACGCCCGAGCTGCTGGCCCAAACCGAGCACGGTTTGCCCAAGGGCCAAGCCCAAGCCCTGCGCAATGCCATCGCCGGCGCGACGCCGCTCTCGGCGACCAGCGTGCTCGAGCTGGCGTTGTTCGTCGGTGAACGGCTGCTGCGCGACACCGACTCGGCCAGCATGGCCGTCTCACTCGAAGTGCGCGTCCCGTTGTTGGACCACGCCGTCGTGGAAGCGGCGCTGGCGGTGCCGGACGGCCCGCGCTTCGAGCCGCTGGGCAAGAAGCAGCTGCTCAAGCGTCTGGCCATGCCCAACTTAGATCCGAGCATCTTCGATCGCCCAAAGGCGGGCTTCGTGTTGCCGATCGAGGTGTGGGCCAAAGATCAGCTGGCCCACGACATCGAGCACGTCTTCGGCGATCGAAACCTGGTCGAAAGCATCGGCCTGAAACCCAACATGCTGTCGCGGTTGTGGCAGGCATTTTGCGCGGGTGCGCCGGGCATTCACTGGTCGCGCATCTGGGCGCCGTACGTGCTGCTTCGCTGGTGCCGCGAGCATTCCGTCTCGCTCGGCTGAACCGTGGCCGCCACACGTGCCCTCGGACGCTGGCTGTTGGTGTCCGCGTTCGGGGCGCTGACGACGTGCAAAGCGCCATCTTGCAACCGCGGCACGGGCGCACCGTCGCCGGCAACCGCCACCTCTGACGTGCTCGCTGCCACGCCGGTCAATCCTAGGCTTTTCGTGGACCAATTCGGCTACCTGCCGGACCACGACAAAGTGGCGATCGCCTCGAGCGCGGTGCGCGGCTGGGGTGCCGGGCAAGTCTACGAGCCGAGCCAGCCCCTGCAGGTGCGGCGCTATCGCGACGGCCAAGTCGTGCTCAGCGGGAACGCGGTGCCGTGGAACGACGGCGCCGTCGACTCGGCTTCGGGTGATCGGGGCTACTGGTTCGACTTCTCGGCGCTGCGCGAGCCCGGCACTTACGTCGTCTACGATTCCCAGCAGCGCACCCGCTCGTATCCATTCGCGATCGGCGACGACGTGTACCGCGGCGTGCTACGCGCGGCCTTGCGGGCCTTCTACTTCAATCGCGCGAACGTCGAAAAGCGAGCACCGTACGCTTGCGTCGGCTCGCGTTGCTGGACGCTGCCGGCCAACTACCTGGGACCCGGGCAAGACGGGGAAGCGCGCAGCGTCCGCGCGCGCGACGACGCCAGCACCGCCAAGGACCTGAGCGGAGGTTGGTGGGACGCCGGAGACGTCAACAAGTACGTCACCTTCGCGCGCTCACCGGTACATCAGCTGCTGAGCGCTTTTGCGGAGCGCCCCGCCCCTTTCGGTGACGATTTCGGCATTCCCGAGTCGGGCAACGGCATTCCCGACATCCTGGACGAGGTTCGCGTCGAGCTCGGCTGGCTCGAAAAGATGCAAGACGACGCGACCGGCGGGGTGCGCTTGAAGATGGGTGCGCTGGCGCCGGACCCGTCCACGCCCGACCGCTCGCGCGCCCGACATTTTTACTACCCCGATTTGTGCTCGTCCTCGACCGTCACCGCGGCAGGGATGTTCGCCCACGCCGCGCTCCTATTTCGCGGCCTCCCCTCCCTTGCCGGCTATGCCGAGCAGCTGCGCACCCGCGCCGTGCGGGCCTTCGACTACTACTCGAGCCATCCCCGGCGAGACGACTGCGATGACGGCAGCCTCACCGGCGGTGACGCGGATCGCTCGTTGGCAGAGCAGACTCAGGATGCGGTGGTGGCGGCCGTCTACCTGTTCGCGCTGACCGGCTCGGCCGGCTACGACGAGGTGGTGGTGCGGGACTACGCCCAGTCGCGCCCCTTTCAAGACGAGCGCTGGTCAGCCTACGACCCCGAACAAGGCGACGCGCTGCTGTTCTACGCCGCCCTACCGCAGGCGAATCCAGCCGCGCGCGCCGCCATTTTGGAGCGGAAACGCAAGCTTGCGACCAGCGTGGACGTCTTTGGCTTCCGGCCCGCGCTCGACCTCTACCGCGCCTACATGCGGCCCGACTCGTACCACTGGGGCAGCAACATGGTGCGCGCGAACTACGGCAACACCAACTACGACTTGTTGGAGCTGGGGCTGGCCGAGCCTGCCGAAACTGCCTCCTATCGAGCGCGCGTCGACGGCTTGCTCCATCACTTTCACGGAGTGAATCCGCTGGGACTGGTATTTCTGTCGAACATGAGCGCCTACGGCGCCGAAAAATCCGTGACCGAGCTGTTCCATGCGTGGTTCAGCGACGGCAACCAAGACTGGGATAGCAGCGAGCATTCGCGACTCGGACCCGCTCCGGGCTACGTCCCCGGCGGCCCCAACCTGCACTACTGCGAAGACGCCAAAGCCGCTTGTTCTCGCTCGGAGCTGAAGCGACAACCCGCCGGCAAAGCCTATCGCGACTTCAACACCGGCTGGGCGCCGAGCGCCGAATACGATCGCTCATGGGAGCTGAGCGAGCCCGGCATTTACTACCAAGCCTCCTACGTGAAGCTGCTGTCCAAATTCGTGCGCTAGCCCCGCGGAGCCGGCTAATCGACCGGGCTTTGCACGCACCCGGTCGCAGAAGCCCTGGGCCGAAGCGGACAGCCTTGCTGGAGTTCCAACGGTTTGTTAGGCCAACGAATTTCACGAGTCATCACCTCCAAGGTCGCCGCGTGGGGGGAGGCTCGGCCGAATTCACTGCGCCTTCGGCGCTCCCTCGCTCCGCGAGGGCCGTGGTCCTCCGTGGACTTCGTCCACTCCGGGTCACTTCGGCCGAGGGGGGCGGCGCGTGCCGCCCCCACCAGGAAAGGCCTAGAACGCAGTGGCTGCAAACTGAGCGGCGTTCTAGGATGCGCGCCAATTAATGGCGCGCTGCACGAGTGCTCGGCGATGGTTGGGTGGTGAGCTTTGAAGGTTGGCTTCTGGGGCAACTTCGGCACCCACAACCTCGGCAACGAATGCACGCTGAACGCGATGCTCGACGGCGCCCGTCGACACCTGAGCAACGCCGAGCTCGTCGGTGTTTGCAGTGATCCCAGCGATACCGAGCCCCGTCACCATGTGGCGGCGGTACCGATCGCGCGGGAGCCCGAGCCTTCGTTCTTGCCGCTGCCGGGGCCATTGGGTCGCGTGCGCCGGCCGGTTTGGGAGCTAGCGGACTGGGTAAGAGTTCTGCGCGCCATGCGCGAGCTGGACATGCTGGTCGTCACCGGCACCGGCATCATCACCGACGCGAACGAAGGCAAGCTGGGCATGCCTTATCAGATGTTCAAGTGGGTGGTGGCGGCGCGTCTTACGGGCCGCAAGGTCAAGTTCGTCAGCGTCGGCGCCGAAAAGCTGAGCCAGCCGCTGCAGCTGTTCTTCCTGCGCTGGTCGCTGCGCTTGGCCGAGTACCGCAGCTACCGCGACGGCATCACGCGCAAGCGCGCCGAGGGGCTGCTCCCGAGCGCGGGCACCGATCCGCTCTATCCCGATCTGGCGTTCAGCTTGCCCAAGACTCTCACCTCGCCCGCGCCCAAGCCGGCGGGCGCACCGACCACGGTCGCGGTCGGCATTTATGCGGTCGAAAGCGACGAAGCGACCAAGCAAGCCTACGTCGAAACCATCGGCCAATTCGTGCTTTGGCTGCTCGAGCGCGGCTACCGCACGCGCATCGTCATCGGCGACGTTCGCTACGACACGCCGATGCTGGAGCAGTTGCGCGCTTGGCTGCGGGCTCATGACGCGCTCTCGCGCGTGGTGGACGAGCCGGTCGCGTCGTTCGAGGACCTGTTGCAGCAGCTGGCCGACGCAGATTTGGTGGTGGCGACGCGCTTCCACAACGTGCTGCTGTCGGTGTTGCTGGGTAAGCCAGTGGTGTCCATCTCGCACATGGACAAGAACGATGCGCTGATGCAGGCGCTCGGCCTTTCCGCGTATTGCCACGGCTTGGCCGGCGTCGACTTGGCGCTCGTGATCAGGCTCTTTCAAGATCTGGAACGAGATCGCGACAAAGTCGTCTCTCTCATTGAAGACAAGCTCGAGCTCTTCCGCAATCAGCTCGAACGACAATATCAAATCGTGTTTGGGGAACACGTCGGCTCGAGTCTCGGGGAGACACCTTGATGCGCCAAATATTCAAACAGATCGTACGCCAACCCGCGGTGGAGCTCGTTTCCGGTAGTAGCGGCAACCTGCTCATGATGTCGATGCGGCGCGTCGCGGCGCTGGCCGCCAACTGCATGACCTACGAGTTCGAGGACGTGGTCAGCAGCATGACCGGCGCCGATCGCGCGGACATCACCCGGCTGGAGCTGGCTGAGTTCGAGCGCAAGGTCTACAAGGTGCTGCGCAACGTCACGGCCTCGCCCGTCCTCCGCCGCGCCGCGGCCCAGCTCGGCGGCCTGCGCCTGAACAAGACGTACGACTTGTTCCTACCGGTGTTCAACGACCCGTACGAGCTGTTCGCGCTCAGTCAGATCCCCAACTGGCGCCGGCACTGCCGCTACGCCGCCTGCGTCATCACCGAAGCTTGGGAGTCGATGCTGCCCGAGTATTTGCTGGAGACGCTGAGCGAGTTCGATCACGTCTACTTGTCGTCGAACCCGACCGAGTCGGTGTCGCGCATTTCTGGCCGGCCCTGCTCGTACCTACCGTTGGGCATCGACGCGCTGCTCTTTTCCCCGTTCCCGAACACGCCGCCGCGCGGCATCGACGTGCTCGGCATCGGCCGGCGCTCGCCCGATACGCACGCGGCCTTGCTCAGCATGGCGCGGGAACGCGGCCTCTTCTACTACTACGATACCATCCGCATGACCTCGGGCGTGGCCGACGCCGCCCGCCAGCTCACGTTCTCGGTGCTCGACTCGGCCGAGCACCGCTTCAAGCTGGCGTCGATGTTGAAGCGCAGCCGTTTCTTCATGGCCAGCCGCGCGCGCGCGAACGAGTCGCAGCTGGCGCACTTGGACGAGATGTCCGGCCGCTTCTTCGAAGGCGCCGCCGCGGGCGCCATCATGATCGGGGAGCCGCCACGCAGCGGAAAGTACTTGGAGCTGTTCGACTGGCCCGACGCCGTCGTCTACACCCCTTTCGATGCGCCCAACATCGCCGAGACCATCGCCGAGCTGACGGCCGATCCGGAGCGTTGCGTGCGCGCGCGACGCAACAACATGGTCAACGCCCTACTTCGCCACGACTGGTCGCACCGCTTCCGACAGATCTTGGACGACGCCCACATGGCGGCGCCGGCCGGGCTCTTGGCGCGCGAAGCGCGGCTACGTGAGCTGGCCGACCACGCCCGCGAAGCCAACATCGCCCCCTGAACGGCGGCGACGCGTCAACGAGCGGTCTCGAGCAGCAGCAGCCAGTCGCTATCGCCCGAGGCGTTGCGACCAGTAGGCACGAAGGACCGATCGTTGCTTTCGGGAATCGGCGAGCCGACGGCTTCGCTGAACGCGCCGCTGGTCGGATCGAACCAGCGGCTGCGGAGCGGCGCTTTCAAGCCCTTCACGTTGATGCGCACGCCCCGCGCCGTCGGCACGTACGCCACCGCCAGCTGCCCGTCGCGCGTCAACGCCAGCACCGGATAGTCGATGCTGCCCTTCGAGCCTTGCCCGCTGCAAAGCAGCTCGAACTTCTCGTCGGGCACCAGCTCGGTCCACGGCAGATTCTCGAACAATAAGTGCACGAGCTCCATGCTGCGCGTGCCGGGACTGTCGAGCGCGGCCTGCCAATGGTGCGACAACAGCCGATTTTTCAAAGTTGGCCGGGTGTAAGTCCAGATCCAACGGTTTCCGAAGACTTGACCGACCGCGCCGGTCAAGAGCGCGGTGTACGCCTGAGCGCGCAGCCAGCGCTCGTTCGTTCCCAGCTCGTCGTCTTCGTACTTACTTTCGATCAAGAAGTGCGGTCGCCCAGCGCCGTGCTGGTAGTCGGCCAAGCTCTTGAGGTGAGCGGGATGATACGTGTACGTCGTGTTCAGATCGAAGCGCGTGCTCGCCAGCGCTACATCGAGCGCGGAGGTCTCCGGGCTCCAATGCCCGGTCTGCAACTGCTCTGGCGCCGCCTGCTTGATGCCCTGCTGCACCGCGTCCACCAGCTCGAGCGCGGCTGCCGGCGGCGTGAAGTCGCCACCGGCCAGCCAAATCACGTTGTCGAATTCGCGGAACAGCTCGCCCACGTACGCGCCGTAGCCGCGCAGCTTGGCCGGGCCGTTGCGGGTCATTTCCTGATACCAGCCCTCGGCGCTGCCGTCGCCGCCCAGGTACGCCGGACACAGCAACACCACTTGGCCCTTGCTGCGCGCCACGCGCACGATGTCTTGCGCGCGCTTGAAGTACTCCGGGTTGGGGGTCGAAAAATCTCCGGGCACTCGGAACGGCCCGACTCCGAAGGCGTCGAGCGGCGGCTGATCGGAGAAAAAATGCTCGATCAAGTTCACCATCAGCAGGTTGAAGCCCCGGCGACGGCGATCTTCCAGGTATGTCTCCACCTCCGCGGGACGCAGCTGCGCCACCAGCGACCAAGCCGCTTCACCCTGAATCAAGAACGGCTTGCCGTCGTGATCCACGAGGTGGTGCCCGGTTGGATCGAGCGCGAGCGGAAATGCGGCCTTACTCACGGCCAACGCCGGCGGCGCGCCTACCCGTAAATGATCGGCGTGCCGCAGCCAATAAGCCCCGAACGCCAGCGCCAGCGCACTGGCGGCCGAGAGCACGACGAGCAGCAGCACGCCGCGCCACGACAACTCGATCTTCCGTCTCATCTAGAAGCTCCGACCGACCATCGAACCACGACCCAAGCTCCGTGACCGCTCAGGATACTGGAGGCGTCGCGCCTTTGTTCCGACGTTGCGCAATCGCCATCTTGAGCGAGTCGACCAGCTCACGCACGTTCACGGCGCCAATGAGCAGCACGAGCGCGCAGTAGATGACCGCCTCCAGCGGCAGCCGCTTCCAACCCCAAGGCCGCAGCCAATAGCTGTCGAGGACAATCACTCCGCCGGCAACTGCAAAGTTCTTCAAGGCCCGCACCACCAGGCGCGCGCCCAGTACACGGCGCCCCAGCATCGCCATCAGCGGGACCACGACGCCCACCTCGGTGACCAAGGTGGCGGTCGCACACGCCGCGCCGCCGCCGCCCAACCCGAAGGACAGGCTCGGCCTGATCAGCAGGAAATTGCAAGCTGGGTTCACCAACATGCCCCCGGCGAACACCGCCGTCATGCGCCACGGCTGGTTGGAGACCGCGAGCGCGTAGGCGCACACGATGCTCACGTACATCAATAGGTTGGCGACGGCCAAAACCCGCAGCGCCAGCGCGGCCGGCGCGAAATTGGGCCCGAACAGGATATGCACCCAAACGTCGGCGCCCACGCACATCATCAGCGAGACCGGAATGGTCAGGGTCAAGATGAGCTCGAGCGAGCGCTGCACCATCAGCGAAAGCTCTTCGGCGGAGGCAGCCGCTGCGCGCGCAAAGAGCGGCGTCAACACCCAGCTGATGAGCGGTGCGAGCAGAAGCGTCAAGCCAGCCAACCCGGCCGCCGCGCCATACCAGCCCACTTCGCGATCGCTGCCCATGAAGGCCAGAAAGCTGACGCCGATCTTGTCGTAGATGGTCGTAGCCAGGCCCGACACGTAAAACGGCAGTGACGCGATGACGACGCCGAGCGTGAGCCGCGGGTCGATCTTCATCGAGAACTTGAGGTGCTTGCGCGCCAACGCGAACAGCACGAGCGACTTCAGGCCCTCCGACAACGCCATCGAAGCCGCGAACGCCCACAAGCCCAGCTTCAGCTTGATGGACAGCGCGATGCCGACGGCCCAGACCAGCTTGGTCAGCACCGACAACACCGACATCTCGGTGACTTGACCGGTGGCTTGCAGCAGCCCGGCCGACGTGGTGCTGCCGATGGTGAAGAACTGCGCGGCGCCGAAGATGTAGACGAGCAGCTTCACCTCGTCGCTGCGGCCGGTGTAGCGCAGGATGATCTCCATCCCGCCGTACACCAAGACCAGCATCACCATGCGCAAGGCCACGATTCCACCGATGAACTCGCTGGCGTGGGCGGGCCGTACGGAGATTTCCTTGCGGACGTAGGTGTCGAGGCCGAGGCCGAGAACCACGAAGGCGGTGGCCGTGAACGCGTCGGCAAAGTTCAGGATGCCGAAGCGGTCGGGCCCGAGGAAGCGCGGCACGTACAAGCGCGCCACGAGCGCGATGCCCCAAGTCGTCAGCAGCGAGCTGCCGAGCTTGAAGGCGTTCGACGCGGCTAGACCGATCTCACGGCGGCGCCAGTCGGCGTCGGCCCCGGGTGGTGAATTGTTGGTTGTGGACACGGGAGGTGCGGAAACGCCGATCCGCGCTAGAGCACGAGCTTACGCGCGTGGAACGCTTCAGCGCGCGATTCGGGCGCGCTGCACTCGATGCCGCGAATGCTCATCAAGCCGTTGAACGTATCGGGGTGGAACCAGGTGCGATGCGCCTGGGAGGGAAAGTGCTTCTGCAGCAAGGCTACCTTGCGATCGGCGACCTCGCGCGAAAGGGGCACGAACACGTTGGGCGTGCCCAAATCTCCCTCGTATTTGGGGATTTCGAACTCCAAGATGGCGTGGGCGCGGAAGGTGTTCCACGTCAGCTCGGCGATGGTGCGGTGGTCTTGGTGGAAATCGTGCCGGTGATGGCAGAGCACCACGTCGGGCTGCGTCGAGCGCTTCAGCTCTTCGAAAAAATCTTTAATGTCGGGCGCGACGTACGGGAAGTAGCTCTCGCGGAAGTTCTTCACCACCACGTTGGAGCGCCCGGCCGAGGTCAAGAACGCCGCCGCGCTGGCGCGCGCCTCGATCTCACGCTCCGGCGAGGCCGAAAACACGATCCAGTCCACCGACGAGCCCGGGCGCTCCGCCAACAGCCGCAGCAGAGTTCCGCCGCAACCGATTTCGATGTCGTCGCTGTGGGCGCCGAGACAGAGGAGCTTCAGCGGTGCCCGCGCGTTTTCCAGGAACGTGATTGGCTTCATAGGAGCTATGGCGGGCCGCACGCACCACACACGCGCCCGTCTTGCGGGAACGAGAGGCTATCTCCACGACCCGGGAAAGGCAATCGCACGCCCGCCCGACAGAGCCCACCTTCACGCGCGCAGGGCAGGCCAACTGGCCGAGCAAACCGCCGTTACTTGAGTTAATCTGACCTGGTGGCTGGCCCCTCAGATGCGGTGGGTGTCTCGAACGCGCAGTTCAGCTCCGAGCTGGTGAAGCTGTTGCTGCAGGTAGCCTGGGCGGACCATGACGTCGCAGCCAGCGAAGCGGAGGCGCTGTTGGCGTTTGCTCGCCGCAGCGGGCTGCCCGAAGCCGAGCTGGCCGCGCTGCAGGCGATGCTGACCGGTCGCGCGCCGCTGACTCCACCCAATCTGGGCATGCTGAAACAACGCCGCACCGAAGTGCTGCGAGCCGTGAAAGAGCTGCTGCTCAGCGATTTAGAAGTAGCCGAAGAAGAGGAAGAAATTCTGAGCCAGATCGCCGCCCTGCTCGGTTGAGCGGCGTCCGGCCTTGGCGGACACGCGGCGGCCCATGCCCGCCGCGTTCGCCTCAGCTCTCTTCCAAATCTTCTTCGTCTTCTTCTTGGTCTTCGGCTTCGCGCGCGGCCTTCTCTTCGTGATCGGGCGCGCGCAGCTTGTAGCCGGAGCCGCGCAGCGTCTCCAACGGCAAGGCGTCACCCAATTTGGCGCGCAAGCGGCGCACGTGAATGTCCACGGTGCGGGGGCCGCCTTCGTAACGGTTGCCCCAGACGCGCGCCAGCAAGTGCTCGCGTGACAGCACCTTGCCCCGGCGCTCGCACAGGTAGGCCAAGAGCGCGAACTCTTTGGCGGTGAGCGCGATGGGACGACCGTCCACGAACACCTCGTGACCGGCCTTGTCGACCACGATACCCGCGACCTTGTGACGCTCTTCGGTGGCGAACTCGCTCCGGCGCCATTCCAGCGCCCGGATGCGGCCGTAGAGCTCTTCCGGGACGTACGGGTGGAGCACGAAATCATCGAAACCCGTGGAGGGATCGATGCGGGCAATTTGGCCGACTGTTACGGCAATGATCGCGCCGACGTTGTCGAAATACGGTTCCTTCCGGACCGCTCTGAGGGCAGCAACGGCGAGGTCGGGGCGGTCCAGCGCCTCGAAAACCAGTGCGCGTGGGCGCACTTCCAGCTCGTCGTCGTCTTCTTGGATGAGCTCGACCGGGTCATCCCACAGGTCGAGCGTTCTTACCGTCGCACCCAGCTGGCGCAACGTGGATGAAGCGCCTTCCTCGCGCTCGAGCATCGGTCCGTGACCGATGACCGCTACGAAGCTCTTGGCTCGGGAATGCTCAGATTTCAGTGCCGCCAACTGTTATCCGTGAGATTTTGATGGTTGGGCAGCCCACCCCGACCGGGACACTTTGGCCGTCTTTGCCGCAGGTCCAGTTGCCGTCGGAGAGAGCCACATCGTTACCCAATTCACTTACCTCGCGGAGTGTTTCGGGACCGTTGCCAATAAGATTCACGCCTTTCAACGGTGTCGTCAGCTTTCCATCCTCGATCAGGTAGCTTTCCGTCAACGAGAACACGAAGTCACCGTTGGAGATGTCGACCTGGCCGCCGCCGAAGGTCTTGGCGTAAATGCCGCGTTTGACGCTGCGAACCATCTCTTCGGGGTCGTTTTGGCCGGCCAACAGCACGGTATTGGTCATGCGCGGCATGGGGGAGGCGGCGAAGCTCTCTCGGCGGCCGTTACCCGTAGGGGTGACGCCGAAGTGCCTCGAAGAGAGACGGTCCTGCATGTAGCCGCGGAGAATTCCGTTCTCGATCAGCACCGAGCGCTCGGGGGTGAGGCCCTCGTCATCCACGTTGATGGAGCCGCGGCTTTGCAGCAAAGTCGCGTCGTCCACCACCGTGCACAAGGGGCTGGCCACGACTTGACCGATGCGGTCGCTATAGTTGCTGGTCTTCTTGCGGTTGAAGTCGGCTTCCAAGCCGTGCCCCACCGCTTCGTGCAGCAGGATGCCGCTGTCACCGGGGGCCAGCACGACCTCCATTTGACCGGCAGGGGCCGAGCGCGCGTCGAGCAACACCAGCGCCTGCTGCGCGGCAATTTTGGCGTGATCTTCGGGTGATTTGCCGGCGAAGTAGCTGAGCGTCATGCGCCCGCCGCCGCCGCTGCGCCCCGACTCGCGCTTGCCGCCGTGCTCGGCGACGGCGCTGATGCCGAAGCGAAGCATGGGCTGGAAGTCGCGAACGAAACGGCCGTCGCTGGTGGCGATCAAGATCTCGCGCACCTCTTCCGAAAACGACGCCGAGGCTTTGATCAGCCGCGAATCGAAGGCGAGCACGGCCTTGGCGGCGCGCTCGAGCAAATCGCGCTTTTGGGCGCCAGGCACGTCGAGCGTCGTCTGCTCCAGCCGGTAGCGATCGGCGACGTCGCGCTTCTCGAGCCGCACCGGGTCGATGGTCTTGCCGCCGTCGGCGATGCGGGCCGCGGTCTCGGCGGCGCGCTTCATGGCGTCGAACTCCAGGTCTTCGACGTAGGCGTAGCCGGTGGCGTCGCCCTTCTGGACCCGAACGCCAACACCCAGGCTCACGCCCCGCGAGGCGCTGCGCAAAATGCCCTCTTCGAAGTTGAGCCCGCCGCCGGCGCGGTACTCGAAAAACAGGTCGGCGTAGTCCCCACCCTTCGACAGCGCTACCGCGAGCAGCCGCCCGCACAGAGCTTCGTCGATGGCCACGGGACCACCCGCCGCGAAGGGGGCGCGGTAGGCGCCGAGGCTTTCGGAGCTGGAGTCTGGTTGCACCAGGAGAGCATTGTACCCCTGGCCTCATCAATCAAGGGGGGCGGCGCGACAGCGCGCGGATGCTAGGCTTTCGGGCCGACGAGGCTCAGGGGTAAAGCCCGGCGGGGCTTTGGATGTACGCCTTGACCAGAGCTTCGTAGGTGCGCCCGTGGTTCAAGAACCCCTGCCGCACGCGCTGGCCGTTCTCTTCCCCGAAATCGGACTGCGCTTGCGGCGAGACGCCGTTGAGGGCGAGCGCGACGCGCAAGAACGCGTCCGCAAACCCCGAATTCGCGGCGCAGCTGTCGACCAGCTTCGCGTTCAGGTCTTGAAAGCCGTCGAAGCTCACCTCGACCCCACTGTTGAAGAGCGAGAGCGAGCCGGTGGTGTCGATCGGCAGCCCCTGATCGAGCTTGCGGTAGGAGCCCTTGGCGTCGAAATGCCCGAGCGCGAAGCCTGGTGGATCGATGATCCGATGGCACGACACGCAGACGGGGGTTTGAGTCGCCGCCTCGAGCGCTTGTCGATCCGACACGTTCGGTTCGGGGGTGAGCATTTGCTTCACGCCAGCGGGCGGCGTCGGTACCGGCGACAGCAGCGCATTCTGGAAGGAGGTGCCGCGCGCCGAGATGGAGCTGTGCTCGGCAAGCCAGCTTGGTTCGGTGAAGATACCCAGGCGCTCAGGCTCGAAAAACGGCGTGAGCAAGAGCACGTGGAGCGCCGGCTCGCCGTTGAGCAGGTAGTCGCCCCACGGGCCCTTGAAGGGGGCATCTGGCGTCAGGTCGAGCCATTGCCTGAGAACGCTTTCGAGACCGCGCGCTCCGCCGGTCGTGTTTTTCACGTCCAGCAGCGCGAACGTGACCATGCTGCCCGCCCACTCGTAGGTCGTCGTCGCCGGCATGGGCAACGGCATGGGTCCCATTGGCGTGCCCCACGTGAGCATCGAGATGCGGCTCCACACCACCGCCGGCGGCGCGAATGGCCCGGTCAGCGGCGGCGGTTCGCCACTGGCCACGCAGGAGGGCCCGAGCTCGTCCGTTGCCGGCATACCAGCCGTGGCCGTGCTGCCGCCGACGCCCGGAGATCCACCGTCGACCCCGACCGAAGCGCCGGCACCTACGTTGGACGCGCCGACACCGGCGCTACCGCTGGTCGCGACCTCAGCGCTACCGCCTGCCCCGTGCCGATCGGCGTCAAAGCGCCCTCCACAGGCCATCAAGGCCAATGCCAGCGTCAGTGCTCCGGTCGTCGGCCGCATCATGCTCTCCCCCATTGTACGTGCTCTCAAGCGCCCGAAACCTTTCAAGCGCTCGAAATTCGTGGGGACGAGGCGGTGCGGCAATACCCACCGCTGGTTGGCGCCTCCGTTGCCGTGGAGCGAACTCGTGCCTGACACCGCGATCAGGGACCGCTCCCGTGCGGGGAAACCGGCTTGCGCGGATTTTTCGGGAAATTGTGACTGGCACGAGGGTTGCTGTCGGCGTCTACATGCTGCGCGCCCAGTCTTGGATGCCATTCGTCGCCCTGCTGCTGCTCGGTGCCAGCCCCGGTTGCAACTGCGATTGCGCGTCGGAGATTGAAATTGGACTGCCGACACCCAATGCCAGCACGTCCCAGTCCTTGCGGGTTCAGCTCCGACCTGGCGAAGCGCCCGAGGCGCAAATGGTCTGTACGTGGGATGCGGCGACCAGTACTGCCGGCACCGTGGCGTGGAGCTGCACTCCCGCGGCACACGAGAGTCACGTCGACATCGGGACTCCCTTCTTTTCACACTTCAGCTACGAATCGGCGGACGTGAACGCGGCTTGGTCAATCGAGCTAGAGGGACCTACCGGCTCGCAGGTGCTCACGCGCACGCCGCGCGACACGGACCCGGGAGAAGGCTACCCGGGCAGCTGCGTCTGCTACCCCTACACGCTCACCGTCACCGCAGACGAGCTGCGCGCCGTCGGCGCCGTGCTGCCTTGAGCAGCGAAACCAACCAGGCAAGCGGATAGCGCGGCGCGGCGCGAGATGAATGAACGGCTTCGCCCCACCCGAGCGCAGCCCGCACCCACTTGCGCCCAACGCGGCACCCACCTGCGCATCTCTAACGCGCAAACACCAAAATCGAATTCGCCGGGATCGTGATCGTCGCCGTCGCGCGCGCGCCGTCTCGCGGCGAGTCGTAGGCGGTAATGCCGCCGGCGTTTCCGCTGGCGGGGTAGTCGTCGTAAGCCTCGCTGTTGAAGATTTCGCGCCAATAGCCGGGGGTGGGCCAGGGCAGATCGTAGCGATCGAAGGTGAAGTAGTTGAGGCTGGCCACGACCACGATGTCCTGGCCGCTGCCTTCGAGCCAGCGGTGGAAGGCGAGCACGCGGTTGTCTGCGCTTTGATGCAGCACGTTCAGCGTCTCGCCGCGCAGTGCAGGTTGATTGCGGCGTAGCCACACCAGCTGTTCCATGAAAGCGCGAAAGCGTTCCTGCACGGGCTCGCGGCCCCAATCGATGCCGTCCCACCAGATCAGATTGCCGGGTCGGTATTCGGCGTTGTCGTCCCACTGCTTGTCTTCGGCGAAGTCTTGACCCATGAACAGCATGGGGATGCCGGGCGCCGTGAGCAGCAGGCCGTTGGCGACGCGGGCGCGACTGCGTGCCCACCAGGAGCGAGAGTCATTGGGATCGCCGAGCCGGGCGATGCGCTGACTGGCGTTGAATTTCACTTCGTCGTGGCTCTCGAGGTACTGCACCGAACGCCAAGCGTTCAAGAAACCTGCCGGCCAGAGCGCGCTGGCGATGCGCCCGATATCCACCGGTCCGGCGCCGCCAACCGTGGCCGAAACGGCCGCGCGCACGGCGGTGCGGAGCGCGTCGTGCAGCGTGGCGTCGAAGCCGGCGCCACCTTGTCCTGAAAAACGCACGACGTACGGGTCCACGTTCCAGTACTCGGCAATCTGCGCCGACTCCGGCTTGTCTGCGTGCAGGGTGCTGGTGATGTCCTGGCAGAAGGGCCAGCCCGAAGTCGTGTTTTCCGACACGATGGCGGAGACCTGATCGTAGCGGAAGCCGTCGACGTGATACTCGCGCAAAAAGAACTTGGCGTTGTCGATCAGGAACTGGCGAACGGGCGCTTTCCAGAGCGCAAAGCAGGGCCCCGTGTGGTCGCGACTGCTGTTGTAGGAGCTGTCGTCGTCGCTCTGCACGTTGGCCTGCTCGAAGTTCCAAAAGCTCTCCGATTGGCCTTTGATTTGCCCGCCGACGTGGTTGTAAACGACGTCGAAAATCACCGCGATGCCCCAGCGATGGAACAGATCGACCAGCACCTTGAGTTGGTTGCCGTGCGGGGTCAGGTCGCTGACCGTGAGCGACGGGAGACCGGTGCGATTGCGCAGGCCGTTGACCAACGGCAAGTAGTTGGGCAGCTCGCCCACGGGGACGCAGTAGTCCATCTCCGGCGAAAAGATGTCCGAGCCC
>JBEQSW010000286.1:0-17225 GCA_040348565.1 Myxococcales bacterium
CTGGCAATCGACGGCTCGGGCCTGGTGCACTCCTACGTGCACATGGGCGGCAAAATCGGCGTGCTCCTCGCGGTGCGCACCGGGTCCGAAGCGGCCGCCAAAGCGCCCGCGGTCGACAAGTTCGCAGACGACAGCGCCATGCAAATCGCGGCCATGGCCCCGCAGTTCCTGAGTGGCTCCGAAATCGCCGCGGACGCCCGCAAGAAGCAAGCCGAAATCTACGACGCCCAACTGATCGAAGAAGGCAAGCCGGATGCTGCTGGCCCCAAGATCATCGAAGGCAAGCTCGCCAAGTGGGCCAAAGAGGTCTGCCTGCTCGAGCAGCAAAGCGTGCTCGACGCCGACAAGACGGTCGACGCGCTGCGCCTCGCCCTAGCCAAAGAGCTCGGCACCGACGTCACGCTGAGCCGCTTCGTCCGCTTCGAGCGCGGCGAGGGGATTGAGAAGCCGACCACGCCGGATTTCGCCGAAGAAGTGGCGAAGATGGCTGGCGGCTGAGCTTATTGAGGCGATAAGGCACCGCTCGCATCTGGGCGGTGCGTGAGGAAAGGCCCGAGGTCGAAAGACCGCGGGCCTTTCGTTTTTCCGGGGCCAGGAAAACCGATCCGAAGCCGCGACTGACTGGGACGACCTTGGTTTCCCCGAGTTTGGCGGCTAGCATTCGCACATGTCGAACGTCGCCGCGGTGCAACAGAGCTATGCGTCCTCGACCGCCGCGGTGCGGCCGTCGTTTGGCTCCGGGGACGGCCACGCCGAGGCTTACTACGCGCGCTATGTCGCGTTCGTGCTCGCGCACGCGCCGATCACCCCGTCTCGCATCCTCGACGTTGGCTGCGGTACCGGCTGGAGCACCTTGATGTTTCATCGCGCCGGTCACCAGGCTCACGGCGTCGACTTGCATCAGAACGGGCTCGAGGCGTGGCAAGAGTATCCCGACCTGCCGTACACGTCGGCTGACGCACAAGCGCTACCGTTCCCGGCCAACAGCTTCGATGTCGTCTCGATGTACCAGATGCTCGAGCACGTACCGAACCCGGAGCGAGCACTCGAGGAAGCAATCCGAGTTCTCCGTCCTGGTGGGCGGCTAGTCGTTGTCGGGCCAAACCTCATCGGCGCCGGTTACAACCTCTATTGGGCACTGCGCCATACCGCGCGGTGTTTGCGCCAAGGAAAAATTTGGGAAACTCGCCTGCCAGGCATGCCGCACCACCCCGGTGGCAACACGATGCCAGAAGCTTGGCTGAGTACGACGAAGCACCTCGCGTGGACGTTGAAGAAAATGCTGATCGAAAAGCATCCGCAATTTCTCACTCGCGAACCCGATCTGGAGCCACCTTTTCAAGCGGACAACGACGCTTGCTACTATTGCACGCCACTCGACCTACTCAATTGGGGCCAAGCCACGGGTGTCGCGCGACCAGTGCGTTGGTGGGCGACCGACAGGCGGTTCGCACGCCTAATCTGGCCGTTCACGAGCGGCACCTGGGTCGTGTTGGAAAAGAAGTGAGCGCGCGTGGCTTGGGTCAACGCCCGTAGCTCCAGACCCGCGTTGGTACCCAAAACCATGCCGGTTGACATGGCGATTTTCGCCAGTCCCCACGCATCGCAATGTGCGTCAAGTGTGAGTGGGCCCGGACATCTCACTATTTGAAATATTAGAGCTGATCCCCGAAGGTGAGGCGACTCATGCGGGCCGCCTTGCTCTGGCAATTGTGTCCCATTGTTTAAACGCCGCGAGAGAGGCGTGCGTCACCGAATCTCGGCTGGTTATTTTCTCGAGCGCCACATAACGTTCAGGTGTTCGGCTCAGGTGGAGGCTCGGAGCAGTTGCAAAATGTCCGTTCATTGGTTGCCACGCAGTCCGACTCGCACGCGACTGCTGCACTCGTCGACGCGAAGCCGTTCGTCGTTCGCCCGTTCGCGCTTCAATTATTGACGTCGCTTTGTTCGGGGTCATTAGCCGGCTTGGCCTTTGGCGTCTCGGACGTGGTCCGCGCGACATCGGCCCTGGGCGGCTCGCTTGAGCTGCCGATTGCAGCGGCGTTGCTCGGACTCTGGCTCTGGGTCGGGCAAGTGCTCGGTCTCTTCGTGTGGCTGATCCGAATTTTGGCGGCCGCAGTCGAGCGCCGCATGCCGAGCCGGATCGCTTGCCACTGCCTATGGGCGCTCCTTACCGGCGGCCTCGCTCTTCTGGTTGCACGGCGGGTGTTTTCTGGAGCGGGTATTCGAGCGACTTACGTTGGCAGCTGGGGGCCGTGGGTTGCACCGCTGTGCGTTGGCGTTGGCACCTTGTGTGTTGTTCGTCAGCTCGAACCCGTCAGAGAAAGCCAGCCCAAGTGGGTGCTCGCCGGTTCGGTTGCCGTTCTCTCGGTGTTTGCCGTCGTGGTCGATGCGTACTCGCCGGGAGGCATGCTTTACCTGCACGTACTGCTGCTTGCCGTGGGGCTCGCCCTAGCGCTTCACGCGGTTGACTGGGCGAAACTTCCGCACTTCGCCGGGTACACCACCTTGGCGTTGTCGCTGCTCACCCTACCGAACTTGCTCGCTTTTCCGTCGACTCGACTAGCGCGGGAATTGCTGGCTCAATCCGACTGGGCCGGGTGGGAGATCATCGACTATATCCAATTCCACTTCGACCTCGATCACGACGGGTATTCCCCGCTGTTTGGCGGCGGTGACTGTGACGATGCTGATCCCTCGGTATTCAGCGGAGCGACCGAGCGACCCGGAGACGGACACGATTCTGACTGCGACGGCATCGATGATCCCACGCCCTCGGGCCTCGTCTTCGCGCCGTTTCAGCCGCAGAGCGAGCAGCCCGCGCGGCAAGTATCCGAGCGCGCCAGGCAATTCCCAACGGTGGTGATCTTGGTCGATGCCTTGCGCTTCGACCGTGTCGAAAACGCGCGGACCCCCAATCTTGCGCGATTGGCAAATGAGTCGATTCGCTTCACCCACGCGTATTCCACCTCTTCGACCACGCTAACGAGTGTGCAGGCGATGATGAGCGGTCGCGTGCGCCCAGCGCTTGGTCGACAGAATATCGCTCAGTCGCTCGCTCGCGCAGGTCAAGCGAGCTGTTTCGTAGCTCCTGACGTGTTGATCGACCACTTTCAGAAATTGGGTGAATCGAACCCACTGCTGAGCTTTTCGGCTCGCGACGCGATCTTCACCCATCACGCGATCAGTTGGGGCCCTGGCAATACGGTTTCGACTAGCGATCAGGTGACGGCTGAGGCCATCAAGCTGCTCGATGCCACTACGCCACCAGCCCTACTTTGGCTGCACTACTTCGACGTGCACGAATGGAACGTGATCGAAGGGGAGGGCCTGTCAGCGCATGGTGACATTGCCCGATACGATGCCGCGGTCGCACGCTTCGATGCCAGCCTTCGCCCGCTGCTCGAACGGCGCGAGCGAGTGAACTTGGTGCTGATTGCTGACCACGGCGAAGGCCTGGGTGCGCGGGGCATCAAGAACCACGCGAACTTCATGATTCAAGAGTTAACGCGCATTCCGCTGCTGATTCGGGTTCCGGGCAGTGACCCCGCTAGGGTCGATACTGCGGTTACCAGCACCGCGGTGTTCAATACATTGCGGGCTCTTCGCGGCCTCGAGCTTGACCCCACGGCCGACCAGAGCCTACTCACGCTCGTTGGCATGTCCGGCCTCGGTGAGGGCCCTGGCTTCCCGGGTTTCGACAACGCGCAATGGAGCTTTCTATATGGCAACCATCGCTTGCTCTATATGCCCCACCAGCAGTTGGTGGAGCTGTATGACGTCGAGAGGGACCCGCTCGAAACGAAGAATCAGGCCTCCGAAAGCCCGCACCTCGCGGCGGAGTTGTTGGCTCGCCTGTTTCTTGTGCACAACGAGCCGCCGCAATAGTCGCTGCGCCGAGGCTCAGCCTCAAAGACCGTGTATCTTTCGGCGATCACCCGGGACGTCGTGCAGCGCATCGCGCGTGTCGATCACCAGCCTTGATTGAGCCAACAGCCGCCCGCGTTCCAGCGCCGAATGGTCGGTGACGATGACAACGGCGTCGAACCTCCCGAAATGTTCGCTAGCATCGAGGCGCTTGAGCTGCACGCCCGCCTCGTCCAGTTCGGCAACGTACGGATCCATGTAGGACACTCGGGCTCCGCGCCTCAGCAAGAGCTCGATGATCGCGACCGCGGGCGACTCTCGAACATCCCTCACGTCTCGCTTGTAGGCGACGCCGTAGATCAGAATGTCTGCGCCATGCACCGGCTTTCCTTGGCTATTCAGGGCCTCCCTAGTGCGGTCCACCACGTATGCGGGCATGCCGGCGTTGACGTGATCCGCCAACTCGATGAAGCGCGCTTGGCCCTCGAGGGCGCGAAGCTTCCAAGACAAGTACAGCGGATCGATTGGCAGGCAGTGCCCGCCGAGTCCAGGTCCAGGGTAGAAGGGCATGAACCCAAAGGGCTTGGTCGCTGCGGCACGGATTACTTCGAACGGATCGACGCCAAGCTTTCGGCTCATCATGGCGATCTCGTTCACGAGCCCGATGTTCACGGCTCGGAACGTGTTCTCGAGCAACTTGACCATTTCGGCCGTTTCCGTGGAGGACACCGGAACGACTTCATCCAAAATCAGTGAATAGAGCGCCTTGGCGATGCGCAGGCATTCGGCGCTCGCACCGCCTAGTACCTTCGGTGTGTTCTTGGTCTTGTACACCGCGTTCCCCGGATCGACACGCTCTGGGGAAAAAGCGATGAACACGGAGTGCCCCAGTATGGCACCTCGCTCGGTCAGCTTCGGAACCAACATTTCGGTTGTAGTCCCCGGATAGGTGGTCGACTCGAGGATGACCAGCATTCCGTCGTGCTGATAGCGAGCGATCTCCTCCGTCGCCGCCGCGATGAAGCGCATGTCCGGGCCCTTGGTCTTGTTCAAAGGCGTAGGGACGCAAACGATGACAACGTCGGCCTCGCGAATGACCGTCGCGTCGAGTGTGGCGTCCAACATGCCCGATCTCACGTGCGGCGCTAGATCACTGGTCGGTACATCAGCGATGTACGATTCGCCCGCGTTGAGTAAGCGAACCTTCTCCGAACTCTTGTCGAGGCCCGTGGTTCGGAATCCTGCCCGCGCGAACTCGGCGACTAGCGGCAAACCGACGTAGCCAATCCCGATGACGACGACCCGGGCGGACTTCGCTTCGATTTTCTGGAGCAGGGAAGCCATATTCAGACGCGGCTACGCAAGACTGCCAGAAACGCTGCGCGACGCCTCGTCCAAGCGCAGAAACGCGCGGCCCTGAGCGCGCAAGGTCATTAGCGCCGCGCTCAGAGACTCGAGCTTGCGCACGACCGGCACGCGCAAATCGGGCTGCACCGCGCGCAATTCGCTCGGAACTTCACTTGCTTCCAGAAAATCGAGCCCGTGCAGCTCCAGGTTCACGAATGGCACCCGAGCCAGTCCGCTGGTGAGCAAGCGGGCACCAACCGGGCCGAGCAAAGTCAGGCTAGTTCCGATAAACGGTAGGCGCAGCGGACCAACCACCTGGATCGGGATCTCGAGGAGGCCGACGCCAGATGACCAATAAGGCTCCCCGATTCGATAGGGAGTCGTCGGCGCGCGGAGCACGTAAGGACTGTCGAGAACGGAATGCGAAGAGCGTCTTCGGAGCTTCATGGCTAGGAGCGCCGTTGCTTTCGTCGCGTAGTACGAAGGACACGGAAAGACAGACGAGTCATAGCTGAGCCCCGTTTCGCGCAGAATCTCCAAGAGTCGGTCGCTCACGGTGTACCCGGGGGCGCGGAAGCCTGACGGCCGCGCCCCGAGAACGGCGTGGATCCGGCTGCTCGCTTCGTAGACCTGACGGATTTGCTCGGTATTCTCACGCTTCGTCAAGTCGTAAAGATGGTCGAGCGAGTGGTTGCCGATCTCGTGTCCTTCGGAGACTGCTACGCTCAGATGGGTCCTGTTTTGCTCGCGATCCAAGTCGCGGGCGATGACGAACAGCGTCAACGGTACGGAGAGGCTTGCCGCAAAATCCCGGATGCGTGCGAGCGCCAAATCGTAAACGGCGTGGCATTCCGCGCTCGGCGCCAACCCGTGAATCGCCGAGTAGCAGTCAATTTCGTCCAGATCGACAGAGACAGAACAGAGTCGCACCCGCGGGTTATAGCGCCATTTGGCGACCGTGCGGTGTGTTGGCACTTCCGTGGCGTGCAAAGCGGGCTCAGCGACGGAGTTTCGAGTCGAGCTCGGCACCTGCCAGTGCCTTCAGCCACCTCAGTGTTCCAGCGGCATTTCCCGGCCAAAGCCGTTCAGTCAACGTGATCCAGCGGGCTCGATTCTGCCGTTCGCTCACGGCTCGATTCAAAGTCAGGTCGAGGCACCACTCGACCAGTCGGTGAAAAGTCACTTCGTCCGAGAACCAATCCAACCAAGCGCGATGCGCCAACACACTCTTCGCCTCGGCGGTAGACTCCAGCTGCTCCAGCATGTGGGGGAGTGTCACGCAGTCCTGCTCGGGGACGATCACTGAAAACTCCGACCAGTTTGGACCCAACGGGGGAACCCACGCGTCGGAGAGCACGACGGGCACGCACCCAACTCGCATGGCTTCGAAAAGCCGCATGGAGGATGCGCCGCGCCCACGCGGACACAGAGCGAATTTGGTGTCAGCCAGAAGACTCGCATACTCATCGACGAACGTCTTCTTCTTTGCGTCGTCGTACCAGACCGTCGTCGCGATTGCCGAGGTGTCCAAACACCTACCGCGAGGGTGGCGTAGCAGCATGAGCTGTTCCCGAACGCTCGCGTTCTTTGCCGCGCCGCTAAACGAGAAGAGCAAGCTCCGGTCCGCGATGGGTTTAGTCTTGGCCTCCGGGCGAATGATGTGCGTCGACAAATAATGAGCCGACCGGGTACGGCTCGGGTCGTATCGCTTCTTGTCGATCGAGGCGTACAGCCCTGGCAGATGGGCTACCGGGTTGTCGCTCGAATTGTAGACGAAGCACTTGTCCGGCATGCTCCGTACCAGCGGATGCCGACGAAGCCTGGTTCCAAAGGGGCCGATGCCCTGATCGGTTTCGACGAATAGGATCAGCTCCGCCGCACTCGGATCGTCGGTGACGGTGTGCGCGCCGAACCGATCGATCTGCGCGCATTGGCGCACTTTATTCAGCGCTGAAACGGCCAAGTCCGAGCACTCGGCACTGGCGGTCGTCAAGTATACGCGCATGGAGCTCTCGCTGGGTAGTCCACGAGCATTGAAAAGTCCAGCCGCGCGTATGCTTTGCGAATCGTTCGGCGGACCATCGAGACACCTGTGACGCAATGGGCGACCCCTCGGACTTGACGGTGCCGTGGCCCGGAGCTTGACTGCGCTTGTCTGCGGCTTTGCGACGTTGCACTCAACCAACCACCGGTATCATGGCCCCGAGCTTCTATTCGATCATCAACTCTGGTCAGCGCCTGCTCGGAAAATCGCGGCAAGCAGCGCGTGCGGCATTCTATCTCCGGAATCAGTGCAACCGCGTGCTTCGCTTTTACGTGGGTGACGAGACCGATCCGGAGAAAAATGGGGAAGCCTGGCTTGTGCGTAACGTTGGTCCGCACATCGAGACGTTCGTCGACGTGGGAGCGAATGTCGGCAACTGGGCTGCCATGGTGTGGGCTCAGCAGCCGTCGTCCCGCGGGCTCCTCCTGGAGCCTGCGGAAAGCGCGTTGAAGCTGCTGGCAAACCGTTTTGGGGCGGATGAGCGCGCGACGATCATTGCCGCGGCGGCCGGAGCTCAAGAGGGCATTGCGGAGTTTTTCGAGGATGCCGGCGCAGGTGAGACGTCTTCGTTGTTCGTAGGTCACGCTCCGAGCGGTTCGATCCGTCGCCAGGTGCGCGTCGCTGCGTTGGATAAGATCTGTCCCGAGATCGGGCTGGCTTCGATCGATCTGTTGAAAATCGACGCAGAGGGCTACGACTTTCAAGTGCTCCGCGGAGCCGAAACTTTGCTCAAGCAGCAAAGGGTTGCTGTCGTGCAATTCGAGTACAACCGGCCATGGGCAAACGCGGGTAGCACGTTGGCCGCCGCCTGTGACTTTCTGAACCAGTGCTGCTATCGAGTCTACGCCTTGCGCGGCACTGGGCTGCGTCCGTTCGAATATTCGAGGTTCGGTGAGTTCTTCGACTACGCAAACTTCGTAGCGCTCTCGCCGAGCGCGGTAGAAAAATACGGGAGCCTCGTCGGAGCTCCGATTTGATAACGGCGGCGCGGGCGCAGTTAGCGCGATGCGCGGCGGATCAGGAAGCCTTCGCGCTCGAACTCGATCAGCGCGGCCGCCACGTCTGTCAAAGCTTGCGCTTCCTCGACTTCGAATACGCCAACCAGCTCTTTCGCGAGCTCAGCTTCCGAGCGAACGCCACGCCCGAGCGCTTTCCAAAGGGTGACGGCTGTGGCATTCAACGTATGATAGAACTTAGTCTCGAGATTGAGGACCACACCCGTGCCGTCCTCGAGCTCGGTGAGCAGGCACTTGGGGTGGAGTTCCAGGGGGCTATCGGGCATGTCGTTCAGAGTGTACCGGTTTGCAGGTGTTGGGAGCTGGGGGATAGCGGTACGTAACGGCGTACCGGCCGACGCCGTCCGGCTCTTCGAACGGTTTGCCCTCGACTTCGACCCAGGCGTGCCCCTCGTCGTCGACTCCGCGCGGACCCACACCCATGACGAACGTAGCATCGATGCCCGTTTGCCTGAGTACTGCATAGCGCGCCAGAGCTCTGTACAAGCATGTTCCCGCGATTCCGGGCACGTGCCGCACCGCGAATTCAGTGCGCAGTACGTCACGCTTCAAGCTCTGCACGGCTCGCGCGCTGGTCAGGGTGCACGCGGGCAGAGGAGTGAGGCTCGCGAGTAGGGAGTCGAGAGGTTCCCGCGCCAGCCGCGAAGGCAGAGATAGACGCAGCACGACGAGTGCGGCCACTCGTCGTGCTCGACCCAAAGCAAGCACGAAACCTCTATTGCGCCGCTGGGTTGAATCGCAGAGCAAGGGGCGAGATGAGCGAGGCGCCGCCAGTGGTGAGTACCGTCAACGGCGTCTTGGCACCGCCGGTCGTCAGACTTGCGGCAGCCAGCGCGACGACCACGTTGTCATCGAGCGAGGCGGTCCAAAGGTTGCCGAGATTGTCGAACGCCATTAACTCCGGAGCATTCACCCCCGTGACGGTGAGGTCCGGAACGGGGGGCGACGCGCTCGTGCCCAAAGCGGACGCTTTCAGCTTGTAGATCGCGTCGTTGTTGTAGTCAGACACCCACAGGCTGCCATCCTTCGCGATCGCAACGCCACCGAGTCCGGATGTATTGCCGAACTGGAAGACGACAGCAGGCACGATGTTCGCGGCGCTCGTCGACAGTTGGCTCGTCGACAGGCGAGCAACGATCGGGCTCTGGTACGTGGCCGTGAACAGATTGCCGTCGGCGTCGAAAGCAAGGTCGAAAATCTGGTTGAAGTAGGTGGTGCTGGTGAGGTTGATGGCAGGCGCCGGTGAACCGGTCACCGCCAAGTCGCTCGCGTTATATTTTAGAATGTGGCCATGATACATACCGACCCACAGGTTGCCTGCAGCGTCGAACGCAAGTGCCGACGCACAATCATAGGAGGTGTCCACCGTCGGGAGACTGATGGTTACGCTCGGGGTCGGCGAACCCGTCGCCGAGATTTTGCCTGGCGCAAACTTGGCCACTACCTGGCCAGTTGTTGCGTTTTTACACGAGCCAAGCCACATGTCACCGGTAGCAGAGAAGGCGAGTGCGTAGGTTGGCGGCGCGTTCGGGCCCACGCCCAGCACGTTGAGTGAAATCGTCGGAGAGTCGCTCTGCGTGCCAGTCTTGGCGATGGTAGTCGCGTCAAACCCAAATGCGTTGTGGGTCGAAAAGTTCGTAACCCACATCATCCCTGAGCCGGGGCGTCGCGCGTAGCTGACCGTGGAGGTCGACGTCGCGCCCGCCGTTACGTTGGCCGGGCTGCCGGTGACCGCCGCGTCGTAGATGGAATCGACCTGCGTTCCTGGCAGGCGGATCGGCGGCGCGGTGATCGTGTAGCTACCCGCGGCGAGATCGCTCGTCGTAGTTGTAGTCGAGATCGTTTTTGTGAAGCTAGCCGGGCCGGTGATCGTGACTAACGCGGTCGAGCCTGTCGGGACTCCAGTCAGCGTCACGCCGAGCGAGCCCTGAACCGCACCGCCGGTGCCGCCGCCTCCGGTGCCGCCGCCTCCGGTGCCGCCGCCGCCAGCAGCGGGCTCACCGCCAGCGCCGGCTTCGATTGCTCCTGCTTCGCCTGCTTCGGCCCCACCGGCTTTGCCGCCAGCGCCACCGCCGCCCTTGCCACTGGCGCCGGCTCTTCCGCTTCCGCCCGCCTCAGGTTGGGCCCCCGCCTCGCCTGCATCCCCAGCGCTCGGGGTGTTGCTCGGCTTCGAGTCGCCGTCCCCACACGCAAACGCTGCTGCTGCGCCCGCCATCACAACCAACCCGGCCAAACTAAGGTAACGCACTGCTCGTTCTCCCTTGCAAGAAGCAACCCTACTCATCTGCTGAAATGCAGTTTTTCTAGATAGCATTTCTTGATTCGCGATGCACCACGGCGCCAATCCCAGCCTCCGGAATACGGACATGCGGTGGTCGGTGAAAGGAGGCAAAGGTGCGAGGCGCGTCGTACTGGAACGCGTCGTCAATATTGCGAGCGCAATCAGGCGAGCTGGCGGTCGGCCGGCTCGAAGGTTTGCGACGTGACGGAGATGCCACGTTTTCCGGCCGTCGGGCGATACTTGACGCAGCCCAAACTAGGGGCGAATAGGCCGGCGATGAATGCTCCGATTTGGTCTCGGCTGCTGTACGGGTTCAGCCGAGCGCTGAGTGCCCTCGATATCGGTCAACAGATCGTGCGCGACGAGCTGCTCTTCGCATTTTTGCCCCCGAGCCAAAGAAGCGGCCTGACTTTCGATGCTTATTCGCGCAGCCGGAGTTACGTCGTGGGCGGCGCGTATTTTTTGCACGGACTCTGGGCGTGGGAAGCGGCGCTGCTCGGTGATCCGCGTGTGCCGCGTTCTGGAAGAGTGCTGCTACCTGCGGCGGGTGGTGGCCGGGAGCTGCAGGTGCTTCTCGAGCGCGGTTACGAGGTGTTCGCATTCGAACCGGTGTACCCGCTCTTCGAAAGCGCGCGAAGCGTCGGCGTCGCGGCCGGATCCAGAGCGACTGTGGTTCAAGCGAACTATCGGGACTTGGTGGCGAAAGCCGACGGCAAACCAGGACCGCTCGATGGCTTGGGTGGCCACTTCGATCTCTGTCTTTTGGGGTGGGGTAGTTTGTCGCATCTGACGGAGCCGGGCGCCGCGCTCGAGGCGCTTCGCGCTGTGCGGGCTTTGGCGCCTGACGCCCCCGTCATCGTGAGCTTTCTGCTTCGAATCAAGGGCACCCCGGACGTGAAGGGAGGTGCTCGAAAGCTGCGTCACGGCCTCAGGCGCGTGTTCAAGGCGATCGGTGCGCCTGAGGTACCCGTGGGGCTCAGGTTCGGCACGTCTCACGGCTTCTGCTACGAGTATTCCGCGAGCGAATTCATCGAGCTGAGTGAACGAGCCGGCTACCAGGTCGCTGTGGTCAGTGAGCACGTGTACCCTCACGCGCTGTTACTACCAATCCCGATTTCAGGCGGGCCCTGAGGCTCGAGGTTGATCAGCTCGCCGCCATCGGGCAGCCAGTCGTTGCGGTGGGAGACGACGATCACGGCTCGTTCGCTCAGTTGTCGATCGAGCACGCGCGCAAGCGCCGCGCGGCCTTCGCTGTCGAGCCAGACATCGGGCTCGTCGAGCAAAAGCAGGCGCGGTTCTTTCAGGATGGCTCGAGCGATGGCGACCCTTCGCTGCTCACCTCGCGAGAGCACGCCCGCGATCAGATTCAATGGGCGCTGTAGGCCCAGCTCCAACAACACCGTTTCGATCGCCGCGGCGCTCGAGTCCGGCGAGACCAAGCGAACGTTCTCTTCGATCGTGAGATTCTCGATGATGAGAGGATTCTGCGGCACGAAGCCAAAGTCGTCCCGCGACACGTCATTGCAGGCGACGCCGTCGATCTGTAGCGTTCCAGCATCGGCCGTGAGCACGCCACAGATGAGCCGCGCGAGCGTGGTCTTGCCCGTGCCGTTCGGGGCAACGATGAGCGTCAACCGGCGCAAGTCAACGTTGAAGTCGAGCGGTCGTAAGCCCGCGCGTGAGGCTGAGCCGGGATAGGAAAAGCACACTCCCCGCGCAACGAGGGCCTCGCTCCGCTTCGAGAGCCTTTGGGATGGGATCGCGTTGAGCGGGGAGCGCGACAGCAGTTGGGTCAGCGAACCGTGGGCGACGAGCAACCCGTCGGCATGCTCGACGAACACGTAGCAAGCAGGGATCCCGGTGCTGAGCAGGAGCAAACTCGAACCACCCTTACCAGCAGGAAATTGGAGATGAAACGGATCGACGTGTTGTGAACCCAAGAGCAGCATCACGGAAATCGTGAAAACCGCTCCGATGAACAACCGCTGATTGAGCCGCCCGATCTCCAGACGTTCTTCGGCCGAAGACCAGCGTTGAACGTTGTCACGCAGGACCGCCAAAAAAGGCGCTCTGGCACGTGAGCCGTAGATCTCACCGCTGTCTCGTTCGGCAATCGCGACCCAAGTCGCGACACGCTGCCGGTGCTCGACGAGCGCGTTGATAGCAGGTTGGCGCCAGCGATTGGTCCAAACTGCGAGGAACGCGAGCAACAGCGCCGACGCGGAAAGCTCGGTGACGACTCGGGCGCCAGCTACCGGCACGGCGAGGACGAGAATGCTCGCGCCCGCCAAGCTCGAGGCCACGAACGCCGGCAGATCGGTGGTCATGGCACGTTCGAGCCAGTAGGCTGCCCAGAATGTGGCCTCGACGTCCGCCGCGGGGACGAGGACACGCTTGTCCAGCGCCTGCCGCGCTGCTTGATCGATGAACCGTTCGCGCACTTGCCTCTTCAAGGGACGCCGGACCACCGAACGCAGGATCTCTAGTCCCCCGCCGACGACGATGGGCAGGGCCGCGAAATCGCTGCCGAGCCTCACGTAGGTCAGGGGCAGCGCCATCAGCGTCGCAAACTGAAGGGCGGTGATGATCAAAAGTCGCGGTCGATAGCGGCGGGTCTCACCGAGCCAACGCCCGTACTCCAAACCGCCCGCTGTCAGGATGCCTCGCCGTGCAGCTCGACCGATCTAGAAAATAGAAGGTGCTGTGCGAGCAACCGGTTTGCTGCGGCAACGGGCTCGCTGAGCCACTCGGTACCGAGCTCCAAGCGCGCGACCTTCGCGACACTCACGAGCCGCGCCAGGAGATCGAGATGCCTGCGCGGATCGGGATGGCACTCGAGACTCAGCGCGTTCGATTGCGCTAGCAGAAGCCCAACGGCCTCGGCTTGCGATAGCGGCCGCAAGGACGAGCTCTTCCCAATAGCGCGCTCAAGGAACAGCACGGTCTTTCGTCCGAGCCAGTGAGGCAGGTGGCGCTCAGGGAACGCGGCACGCACGTCCAGCTGCGATTTGCCGTCCCCAGCGCGCCTCGTGATGTGTGGTCTCAAGGCACTGAAGGAGGCGAGGGAATCGTCGTTCAGCCGAAAATGAGACCAAAGTGGGAGCAGCTCGACATCGCCACGGCGCTCGCGAATCAAGAAGCCATCGTCGCCGATGAATCCACAGCCGGCGCTGACCAACGCGATTGCGGTCGTGCTCTTACCAGCCCCGGAGTCACCGACGAGCACCAATGCCTGATCGTCGCGGGCTAACGCGGCCGCGTGGATGGCGTAGACCCCGATGGCACGAAGCGCAACCACCAGGGCTGCGAGCAAGAGGTCACGTGTTGCCTCGCTGGCGCCCTGCTTCCCCAACGCTCCGCGAATCCTGGGAGGCGTGCCCTCGATCGCGAACCAAGCGCGGTCGCCGCCGCCGACAATTAGGCCGGTTCTCGTACGCCCCAACCACCCGAATGGCTCCTCAAGGACCAGATTCAGTACCACGGGCGGAGCGCAATTTGCGTCAGCAATGATTTCGACTTCGATTGTCGGGCCACTGCTGGCCGAGTCCGTGCTGTATTCTAGCCAAGCGGCGAGCGCGTCGGCGGAAGCAGCATCCAACGACACGTGAACGCCGTACAGAGCAGGCACGATGCTGCGCTTAGCAAGGGGGTGTGCTAATCGGCGTCAAGGTCGCGCTCTGCACCGAACGGCCACGCGTCGCACGCGGCGCCTCGTACGGCCGGCGCGAAGCTACAGATACCGGCGTGGCTTGCTCGAGTTGCGGTCGGTCGCGTTTCTCGACGGGAGGAGGACTTGAGTTCATGGCGTCAGGCACTATACGCCCAGTCAAGTGGGACAGGCAAGGCTTCCCCAGCCGCCCAGGAGCGGGCGTGATTAATGCACGCGAATGCCTAAGATGCAGCGTGGCGCCGAAGCATTCGAGGCGGCAGGCGGACCAGCCTGGCAACGAAGGTTCACCTCGAAATCCCCCTGTTGTTCGAGCCGATTGCGTACCAGGCTGCCGCGGTGACGAGGCTCAGCCAAGCGCTGATTGCGATTGCTTGGTTCGTGGCCACGATCGGCGTCGCGTTCACCCACTTCGGCCGCGCGCTCAACCTCGGCTTCGTTGGTGCAATCGTGTTCGGGTTTGCTGCAGCGTGCACAAATTCGCGCGGGCTCGCGGCGCTGCCGACTAAAGTCGTCGTTCGGGCGTTGGGGCTCGGTGTGCTGGCGTTCGTGATCCCCGCGCTAGCGCAGGGGCTCGGTCTTCGCATGTGGTTGAGTGTCGGTCGCGGTTGTCTGGCGCTTGCTTGGCTCACGTTGTTCCTCGGCCTCGGCGGTGAGAACGCAAAGCCGGCGCTGGCGTGGGCGGCCGTGGCATTACTCGGCGTCAATCTCCTGCTGGCGATCTCGAACGTGTGGTTCTGGGGCGGCTTCGACGCGTTCGAGCATCTGCAACATGAATACGCTGCAGGCGCTCCGCGCTTTCGAGGCCTGGCCAACACTCCGGCTCCCGCTGGCGTCTGGGCACTGGCCAGCGTCGGCTTGGTCGAAGCTTTGCCTCAGCCACGACTGCGCTGGGTTGGGCGCGCGCTCGGTTTGTTCGAGGCCTGCGCCAGTCTGTCGATTGCGCTGCTCGCTATCCCCGCGCTGCTCGTCGCGCTCGTGCCACAACGCTGGCTGCGCTGGCCATTGGTCGGTTGTGCAACGACACTCGCCGCTGCCGTGCTCTATTTTCAGCCGCTCGAGCTGAGCGCAGGCCGACGTAGTATGGCTGTTTCGCGCGAGCTCCCCGAGTACTGGAGCGGAGGGCTCGGCCCAACCTACATGCCCCAGGCGACCATTGGGACGCCGAGCCTGGCGGTGCGCGGTCACGTCACGGCTTATGGAAAGCTCGCCTTTCGAGGGTTAACTTGTTTCGCCGAACACCCGCTCTTTGGGGTCGGTCCGGGTCGCTTTCGCGACGCCTGCCGCGTCATGGCCATGAATACCTTCGGCGAATGGAGCGATCAGCGAGACTCACACAATCAACTCGGTGGCATGCTGAGCGAGCTTGGCATCATCGGGTTAGTGCTGCTGAGCTTGGCTTGGTTCGTCGGGCGCGAAGGCTATCGCTTCACTGCCTTGACCGGCTGGCAGCGAGCGGTCTGGGTCGGACTGCTGGTCTGCAGTTTGGGCAGTGAGGACTTGCTGACGCTGCCCGTGCTAGCTCTATTGGCTTCACAGCTCGCGCCGCGCACACCATCACCGACGCAGGTGATCGCGTGAGCGCCGTGTGACAGAACGCCCAGCAAGACATGCCCATTCGACCACTGAGCTTCGAGCCGCCGCGGGTTGCGATCGACGCGGACTTGGCTTGGGTCCTGCGCGCCGCATTTGCCACCGACGAGAGCCTCACGCAGCCGAGCGACCCGCAGCACGCGCTGGAAATTGCCCGGGCAACTCAGCTCTCGGGTCGAGTCGCGGCACGCCTGGGTGCCTCGCGTGGCGCGTCTTTGGGCGCGCGCTCTGCCGAATTGAGCGCGGACTACTACGCAAACGTCGCCCAAGAAACGCTGCTCGTCCAAGCCCAGCATCAGATCGCAGACCTAGCTGAGCGCCTTCGCATCCCCACGATTGCAGTCAAGTTCGGAGGGCTGCGCCTGGCAGGTGTCCTTTCGATCGGTGCACGGGCAGTCGCCGATTTGGACCTCTTGCTGCCGCAGGGTAGCGCGAGAGAGCTCTGGCGCGCGTTGCTTGCGGCGGGATTTCAGCGAACGAACACCCACGAATATCCGCATCAACTCGAAGCGCTGAGAAGTCCGTTCGGTGCGGTGATCGATTTGCATGTCCACCTACCGGGGGTGATCGTGGAAAAAGGGAGCTTTGCATCGGCGGATCAACTGATCGTGCACGACCTTGTGACGCGAAATGGCGCCCTGCTCGTGCCGAACAAAGCGGTGCTCGCCGCCCACGCCATCGTCCACGCCTTGGTGCAGAATCGCTCGACGCCGCAGACTTACTCCTCTTTGCGAATGCTGGCGGACCTAATGGATTTGCAATACCAGGAGCCGCAGGTCCTGAAAGACGCCGCGCGCTACCTTGCACCGGAGCTACGCGAGACCTGTGACGTGGTGGAGCGCTTGTGCATTGCGCTGTCGAACGGAGATTTCGCGAGCCCGAGCCTCGAGGGCACGAGTGAACAGATCTTGCTCTGGCACTGTCTCGCAGGGCGGCTCGACTCCGACTATGCGCAACGCTTGCGGGCGGCAGGGTTGACCAACAAATTCAGAGAAGGCGCGAGTGCAGTCGAGATTGCGCAGTATCTCGCGAATCTTCTGTACCCGGCCGAATCAGCGCTGGATTTCCTCTATGGACCGGCGGTCAATACGTTCCAGCGGATTCGACGCCGCCTGCACCGTCCGATCGACCTGGCCGTTCGCGTTGGACGTGGCGCCCTGCGCGGACGTCCGTAGTCCAAGTGCAGCGAGGCACGGGCGATTTTCCTGTCGTGTTGAAGTCCGCGAGATAAGCTGGGCCTTTAACACGCAATGGACGACCTAGCGAGCAACGCCACCTCGGCGCGCCGACGCCGGCGGCGGCCCCAGAAACAGCGCCGGGTTAACGCCTGGGATTCGATCGGCGAGGGCTTGCTCGTGACGGTCGTCGTCGCGTCGGTTCTCGCGGTAGGTTCGGTGCACGTTCCCGTTT
>JBEQSW010000297.1:0-7266 GCA_040348565.1 Myxococcales bacterium
CTACTGCGTGATGCGCCGCTCCACCAACGGCGGCATGCGCATCGTGCCCAAAGACGTCGTGCTCGAAGCCATTCCGCTCGAGCACAAACGGGTCGGTTTGGTCGGCGCCGCGGTCTCCGATCACCCGAAAATCACCGAAATCGTCAACGCTCTGGCCGATCGCGGCTGTCACGTCGGCCTCTCCAGCCTGCGCCCCGACAAGCTCAAAGACGACTTCGTGGGCGCGCTGCGCCGCGCCGGCTACAAAACCCTCACCACCGCGCTCGACGGCCCCAGCGAGCGCATGCGCAACCTGATCGAGCGGCGCGGTCGCGAGCCCCACTACCAAGTCGCCGCCGAAAACGCCCGCCGCCACGGCTACGAACGCCTCAAGCTCTACCTCATGGTCGGCCTCCCCGGCGAAGCCGACGAAGACATCGACGAATGCGTGCGCTTCGTCAGCGAGCTGTCCAAAACCATCCCCATCGCGCTCGGCGTCGCGCCCTTCTGCGCCAAGCGCAACACCCCGCTCGACAAGATGCCCTACGCCGGCATCCGCACCGTCGAAGCCCGCCTCGACCGTCTCCGTCGCGGCCTGCGCGGCCGCGCCGACGTGCGCGCCGTGAGCGCCAAATGGGCCTGGGTCGAATACGTGCTCGCTCAAGGCGGCGTCGCCGAAGCTCTCGCCCTCTACCGCGCCACCAAAGACGGCGGCCACTTCGCCGCCTACCGCCGCGAATTTCTCGCCCTCGGCCACAGCCCCGACGGGCGCGGCTACGCCGAAGTCGAAGCCCCCATCGCCCCCGAGCGCCTCAAGCACAAGCACCTCGCCATCGCGCGTCCCTGAGTCGCTTTCCAGGGTGCCAGCCGTGGCGCATCGAGGCCGGCCCGCTCCGCCCTTGCGTGACAGCGACGCCAGGTCGCTCTCTCGAAAACTGTGCCCAACTGAGCCAATGGCCGCGGGTGACGTCGCGTTTGGCCTTGCTTTTCGACTTCTATGGCTGGCCTTCCGCTTGCATTACTCGAGGCATGGCGAGTCGCAGTGGTCGGGGTCGGAAGTTCGCGCCGTTGTTGTCGCTGGTGGTGGCAGCTGTTGCTTGCGGGCACGTCCAAGATGGCGACTTCTCGCACCAGCCACCGAAGACGGACGCGGTCGCCGGCGTAGGCGGCACGTCTTCGGGCACTGGCGTTTCGACTACCACCGGCGGCGCCAGCGTTTCGATGTCCACGGGCGGTGCGGGCGGCGTCGCCCCACGCGGCACCGGCGGCACGTACGGCGGAGTACCGGGGTACGGGACGTCGGGGACGGCGGGCATGGCGGGCACCGCTGGCTCTACGGGCGGCTTCTGCTGCTACGATCCCATCACGATCCTGCCCTGTCCGGCCACGCTACCCGCCGAGGGAAGCTCGTGCCGCACGGGGGCTCTCTTCTCCGTCTACCCGCCCGTCTGTAGTTATCGGAGCGAGGATTGCCCGACGGCTCAAGCCGTCTGCAACCAGGCGGACTCCTCGTGGAAGGTCACCAGCTGCGCGATTACCGGTGAGGGTGGTGCCGGCGGCGGTCCGGGTGAAAGCGGCGGAGCCGCTGGCTTTGGGGGAGCAGATTAGGCCGGCGACCATCGTGCCAGCGGGCGCACATCGCGCAGCGCTCGCTAGGGGTCTTCAGTTTTTGGAGCGTACGGTGGTGACCTTGGCTTCGACAGAGCGGCCGGTGCCGTAGCGAAAGTAGGCTTTGTTGGGTCGACCTGGCGTTGCGGCATCGAACTTCAACTGGACGACCTGAGCGTCACCCTCGTCATCGGCGGCCTCGTCCCGCACCTCGACGTCGATGACCAAGCGTTCGGAGCCGGGGTCGTTCGAGCCTGAAAGCGCGAACTGCCCGGCGCGCATCAAGATCAGAGTCCTTTCGACCAACCGTTCGAGCACCGCAGGAGGCGCAGGCTCGCCCGCACGGGCCTGCCAACGCTTCACGGTGCCGAGGTGGTTGTTTGCGTCGACCTCCAACTCGATGCGGATGGTCCCGACGTGCCCAACAGGCAACTCGAGCCACGCCGCGTCACCCTTCGTGGCTGGTGGAATGCTGCGGGCAAAGGCGTAGCCCAAGCGCCGAACGCCTGGCGGCAGCCCTTCTTGGCCAAAGGTTCCGGCGGCAGGCTGGCCAGAAGAGGCCGCGTCTGCGGCTGCCGCTGAGCTTGGGCGTCGAGCCGTGCTTGCATCGGCGACGGAGTTAGGCGACGGCGGTTTGGGTTTGCTCAAAGGCTTGCTGCGCGGTTTGGCCGGCGCGGGCGCAGGCGCCCGGGGCGCGTCGGGCTCCGGGAGGCGTGGCGGCTCGGGCGGCAGCGCAGTCACGTCGACCGGTTCGGGAGCTGGCGCGGGAAGCGCGGGTGTGGCGGGCGCGGCCGCAAAATCCGGGGTGGGTGCTTCGACCTCGATCGAATTGCCGGCCATGGCGACGCTGTTGGGCAGCGCCGCGAGGGTCGGCGGCGCGACGGAGCCGTGCAGGCGCCCCAAGATCGGCACTAGCAACAGCGCGGCGTGGAGCCCGACGGAAACGAGCAATGCCGCTACGTTACCTTCGGTCGACGGCTTCACGGCGGCGGTCACTTTCGAACCGACACCGTCACTGGGCGAAGGTTCCGGGCGGAGCTTAGCGCCGCAATGCCGTGAGCGGAATGACGTTGCTCGCCACGCCGCTGCCCGGAGCCTCTTCCAGCGCTTCGTCCACGCCCATCATGCGCCGCAATTCGACGTCGAACAGGTGCGACGGGCGCACGTTACCCAGCGCCGCGAACACGTTGGCGCGCACGGTCGGATTCTGGTCGTTCAACGTCGTCAACAGCTGTTTGACCTGCTTGCGCTTCAAGTTGTCTTGAGAGCCGCACAGGTCGCACGGAATGATTGGAAACTGCTTCAACGCCGCCAGCTCCGTCAGCTCCACTTCGGAAGCGTAAACCAGCGGTCGAATCACGACATTGCGTCCGTCGTCCGAGCGCAGGCGCGCCGGCATGGCCTTCAACTGGCCGGCGTACAACAAGTTCAACATCAACGTCTCGATCACGTCGTCGCGGTGGTGGCCGAGCGCGATCTTGGTGGCACCCAGCTTCTGCGCCTGCGTGTACAAAATGCCGCGCCGCAAGCGGGAGCACAGCGAGCAGAAGGTTTTACCCTCGGGGATCTTCTCGGTCACGACCGAGTAGGTGTCCTCTTTCACGATCACGTACTCGTAGCCTTCGCGCTCGAAGTACGCGGGCAAAAGCTCGCTCGGAAAGCCCGGGTGCCCTTGGTCGACGTTCAGCGCGAAGATCGAAAATTCGAACGGTGCTTTCTTCTGTAGCTCGCGCAACAGGTACAGCATGGCGTGCGAATCTTTGCCGCCGCTCACCGCCACCATCACGCGATCGCCCGGCTCGAGCATACGAAAGTCGGCCGAAGCCTTGGCCATGCCGGCCAGCAGCTTTTTCTCTAGTTTTTCCATCGCTCAGCCCCAGTCGGGGTCTATTCCCGCAAGCTCGGCCAACGACACGGGGTGATACGGCGGGCGCGGCGTGATGCCTTGCCCGGGGTCGCCCCCTTGCTCGGCCAAGATACGCGCGCAAGTCGCCAAGCACCATTTGCCCTGACAGTGCCCGGTGCCAAAGCCGGTGTAACGCTTGAGCGATTCGATGTCGCGGTGGCCGCGCTCGATGCCGCCCAAGAGCTCGTGCAAGGTCACGTCTTCGCAGCGACAGACGAATTGCTTCATGGCTACGACGCCGTCAGTTCGTATCCGGCGTGAATTCGCCGCACAAGCTGGCCATCGGCCCGTGAGGCTTGCCGCTCTCGAAACCCACGTCGCATTGAATCGGGTTGCCCAGGCTCTCCGCCAAATCGATGGTCATGGGGCTGGCCCAGCTGCGGCCGCCATCGAAGCGCGCGCGAATCACGCCTTGTTGATCGATGAACCAAGTTTCGGGAAACAGCTTGGTGCCGTACTTGTCGCGGACGACGCTCGACTCTGCGTCGATCAACACCTCGAACGGTGGCTCACCGCCGCCCAAAACGCTCTTCAATGTGTCGCGCGCGTCCGTGGCGCTTTCGTCGGTGGTGATGGTCAGCAACACGACGTTGGGGTGCGCCTTCAGCGCCTTGGCCAGGTCGGCAATCGACGGCATTTCTTCCAGACAAGGCCGGCACGTCTTGGTCCAAAAATTGAGGATCACGACCTTGCCGCGAAAGCTGGAGAGCCGCACCTTGCTGCCGTTCATCGACGGCAGCTCGAAGTCCGGAGCGAGCCGGTTGCGCGCCGCGTACTCTGGTCGAAGCGCGCACAGCGACGTGCAGGAGCGACGAGTCTCGCCGTCTTTGGCGGCGGTCACGAAACCGTAGACGCCGAGCGCTGCGCAACCAATGAACGCCAGCTCCACCAATTTCGCGAACGCCATGCTCAGTTGCCCTCGTACTCGCAGCGCGCGTCACACGTCTCGTGGACGATGATGCGCTCGAGCGCGGGCAAGCTGGGCTTCAGCTTGTGCCACAACCAATGGGCCAGGTTCTCGCTGGTCGGGTTCTCGAGCCCCGGCACTTCGTTCAGGTAGTTGTGGTCCAACTGGTCGTGCAATGGCTGCCACAGGGCGTCGAGATCGCCGTAGTCGATGAACCAACCCGTGTCCGGGTTGACCGGCCCCGAGACGACCAGCTCGATCTTGAAGCTGTGCCCGTGCAGCCGCGCGCATTTGTGGCCGGGCGGCACCTTCGGCAAGCGATGGGCGGCCTCGAAGCGTTGCTCTCTGATCAGACGGACTTTCACGGCCGCGGAAGTGTATCACGCGCCCCTGCGCGTCAACTTGGCCCGCATTTCGCGGCTTTTGTGCGGTCCTTCGCGATGTAGGTACAGCTGCGTAAAGCAGCGCTCTGCTCGCATACATCTTTGTTCGTCGCGCTTCCGGTGCTGGTCGGTCGGAACCACACCGAGCACACTCGAGTGTTCTGTCGCGCGCATTTTCGGCCCTGGATGGATAGCTTTCACGGCTGCGAGTCGGCTTCGTGAAAGCGGAAAGTTTCTTCATGCCCCCCCGCATTAACCAGGTGTGGTCATGCATGCCGTAACCAAGCCCATTTCTGCGCTCGCGCTGACGCTGTCGGTTGCGGCCATGGCTGCCTGCACCGGGGAAGTCGGGCAAGGCGCCGGGCCCAACCAAATGGCGGGTTCCACCGGAATCGGGACCGGTGGTGCTGGGACGGCCGCTGGTGGTGCTGGCACGACCACCGTTGGCGGCGGCAGCCTGCCGCCCAAAATGTGCGAAAACACGGCCGCTCCGCGCGCGCCGCTGCGTCGCCTCACCCGCTTCGAATACAACAACACCGTGCGCGACCTGGTGGGCGACACCAGCTACCCGGCCAACGCGCTGCCCAGTGAAGACTTGGGCAACGGCTTCGGCAACGACGCCAACACCCAAGACGCCGTCCCCGCGCTCATCGAGCAATACGTCACGGTCGCCGAGAAGATCGCGGCCACCGCCACCGCGGCCGGCAAGCTCTCGGCGCTCGCACCGTGCGCCACCCAAGTGACGGACGCCGCCTCCGAAACGGCGTGTGCCAAGACCATCGCCGAGACTTTCACCCGCAAAGCCTGGCGGCGCGTGCTGGTCGCCGGTGAGGCCGACGGCTTGGTCGCGCTGTTCACGACCGTCCGGGCCACGGGAGATTTCCCGACCGCCGTCGCGGCCATGTTGGAAGCCATCTTCCAGAGCCCCGAGTTCTTGTACAAGCCCGAGTTCGGCGTCGGCGTCGCCGGTCGCACCGACGTGAAGCAGCCCACCGGCGACGAAATGGCCACGCGCCTCTCGTACATGTTCTGGGGCTCGCAGCCGGACGAGGGCCTGCGTACCGCCGCCGCCAATGGAGAGCTGAGCAACCCGGCCGGTATCCGCGCGCAGGCGCAGCGCTTGCTGGCGGACCCGAAAGCTCGCGACGTCATCCACTACTTCTTCGACAAGCTGCTGCCCATCGAGTCACTGGCCGCCCTCGAGCGCGACAAGACGCTCTACCCGACCTTCAGCTCGAAAATCGGCTCGTTGATGCACACAGAGACGCAAACGTTCATCGAGAACGAGATCTTCAACGGTCCCGGCACCTGGCCGGGCGTCTTCACCGCCAAGTACACGTACGTCAACCAAGAGCTGGCCGGCTTCTACGGCCTCACCGGCGTGACCGGCGACACCTTCCAGAAGGTGATGCTCGATCCCAGCACCCATCGCGGCGGCTTGCTCACCCAGGCCGGCGTGTTGGCCGGGCCCATCCACTCGAACAACTCCAACCCGGTGGTGCGCGGCTCCTTCGTCGTGCAAAAGCTGATGTGCCAGATCATCCCGAAGCCCACCGGAGAGATCGCGGCCAAGGTCACCCCGCCGGACCCGAACAGCGCAGCCACCGCGCGCCAGCGCTTCTCGACTCACAGCACCGACCCCGTCTGTCACGCGTGCCACGTGAACATGGACCCGTTCGGCTTCGCGCTCGAAAATTTCGATCCGGTGGGTCGCTGGCGTGACCAGGAGAACAACACGCCCATCGACGCCACGGGCGACGCGCCCATTCTCGGCGCCAACAGCAAGTTCAACGGCGTGATCGAGATGGAGGCCATCTTGGCCGGCTCGGAGCAGGTGCAAAACTGCTTTGCGTCCCAGTGGGTCAACTTCGGCTACGGCCGGACCTTGTCGTCCGACGAAGCGTGCGCGGTCGAGAACGTACGCAGCAAGTTCAAAGAGTCTGGTTACAACATCCAAGAGATGCTCTTGGCGCTTACTCAGTCCGAAGCGTTCCTCACTTTGCCGGCGGTGCCGGAATGAATCTCATGGGAAAGTTCAAGCTAGACCGCCGTACCGTGTTGCGTGGGGCGGGCAGCATCGCCATCGCGCTGCCCTGGCTCGAAATCATGGGCCACGACAAAGAAGCGCACGCTGCGGGCACCCCCGCCAAGCGCTTCTTGAGCGTGTACCAGCCCGGCGGCACCGTGCTCGACAAGCACTGGCCTACCGCCAATGACCCGAGCGCGAGCCCCATCCTCACGCCCTTGGCCGCCAACAAGGCCAAGCTGCTGGTGTTGAAGGGCCTGAACATGGACTGCGCGGTCGGTGAGCAGCACCAGTCCGGCATCATCGGCTTTCTCACGGGCAGCAAGCAGACGGGCTCGCCCAACGACTACTCGTCGTACGCCTCCATCGACCAGGTCATCGCCACCCGCATTCAGGGCGACATGACGACCAAGAAGCCGCACGGCAGCCTGCAGTTCGCGGTGCGCTGGGCAACCGG
>JBEQSW010000307.1:0-22179 GCA_040348565.1 Myxococcales bacterium
GCGGAGTGCAACGCGGTGTGCAACGCGCTACCGCCCGGAACCAACGAAGACGAAACCGGCAACAGCGTCGGCTGCCGCCGCTACCACTCGTTCAATTCCAGCCTCGGCCCCGAGAATCACTGCTCCCACTCCGGCCCGACCGGCGACGGCCATTGTGGCCACGATGATCTGGACAACGGCTACCGCGGCAACTGCGAGTCTTACTGCACGCTGGTGGCCGCCGCTTGCCCCACCGAGTTCGAGCAGCAAGCCTGGAACACCCCCGAAACATGCATGGAGGCTTGCATCGATCTGCCGGAAGCCCCCGCCGACTCCAAGTACTCCGTGGCCAACGCCGAAAAGAGCACCGGCCTGAGCTGCCGCGTGCTGTACAGCGTGCGCGCCTTCGAAGACCAAACCGCATGCGCGTCGGCCGTCGGTGGCGACCAGTGCGCCGAGTAGAGCCCTAGCCCGCGACGCGCGCGTCACGCACGGTGGCGGCGGCCTGCACCCGCTGGATGCGCGCCACCACCTCGGCCAGCACTCGGTGGTGGTAGAGCAGCGAGTTGTGGCCACAGCCGGCCACGCTCACCCGGTCACCCGCGGCCAGGTACGCGCCGCTCGGCACCACGTGATCTTCGAGCCCGGCAATCGAAACGTGCGGCACGCGCAGCCGCTGATGAGCGCCCTCCGCCACGCGCGCCAGCAAGCGGCTACCCGGGGCAATGTCGCGCCCAACCGGAGCCGGGAACAGCCTTGCCGGTTTGGCGCCGCCGAACGGGCTGCCAATCGACACCGTTTGCACCACGCGCGGGTCCGAGCCCAGCTCTTGCACGAAGTAGCGCACGGCGATGCCGCCGATGCTGTGGCCAACCAAGTGAATGCGCACGTCGCCGGAGATCGCGCGCACCGCGCGCGCAATATCGTCGGCGATGCTCGGAATGCCGGGGCCCGGTGGGTGCGTGAAGCTGGTGGTGTACGCGCCCGTGCGCGCTTCGATGTCACGCCGCAGTGGCCGCAGCACACCTGCCGTCGCGAACAAGCCGTGCACCAGCATCACCACGTCGCGGTCCGGCCGTACCCACATCGGCCGTGCACCACGCACATCGCGGTAGATCAGCGTGGCCTGTCGCGCGATGGCGACGGCCTCGCGGCGCACACCTTCCAGCGAATTTCGCACGCTGCTCTTTCGCTCGTCGCTCACGGCCCTTCGTTTCTAACTTCTGGCCAACCGCTGGGGCAAGTTCGCGCTGACGCTCCGCTTGATAAATCGCGCAGGCGGGACGATCATCGGCGGCCATGGGGAAAACTTTCCAGCTCACGTGCGCTTTGAGCCTGCTCCTCGCGTCGACCGGTTGCTCGGGAGGCAGCGATGACGACAACACCGCCACCCCGGGCAGTGGAGGCAGCGGCAGCGGCAGCGCCGGCACGGGTAGCGGCGGCAACGCCAGCGCCGGCAAGAACGCCGGCAGCGCGGGCAGCGCCGGCAAGGCGGGCGGCACGGGCGTGCCCGGAAAACCGGGCGAGGTCGGCGGCTGCAAGATGTTCCCCGCCGAGGATGCCTGGAATCTCGACGTCTCCGGCGTCGCCGCGGACGCCACCTGGACCAAGAAGGTCCAAGACCTAGTGGGCACGGCCAAGATCCACCCCGACTACGGCGTCGACGGCCAGGATCTGTATGGAATCCCGCTCAACGTCGTGCCGGAGACGCAGCCGCTCGCGCCCGTCAGCTTCGACGACTACCCGGACGAGAGCGACGAGGGTCCGTATCCGTTTCCAGGGCCGGACGACGTGATCATCGAAGGGAACAACCCCGAAGCCTGCGACGGAGACTGCCATCTGCTGGTGATTCAACAGGGCGTCTGCATGCTCTTCGAAGGCTATGCCTGCGAGTACCGCCAAGACGGTTGGCACTGCGGCAACGGCGCCAAATGGGATCTCACCAAGGTCGGCTACGGCCAGCGCCCCATGGGCTGGACCTCTGCCGACGCGGCCGGCCTCGCCATCGCGCCGGGTCTACTGCGCTTTGCCGAAGTGCGGGCGGGCGAAGTGACGCACGCGCTGCGCTTCACTCTCAAGTGCACGACGGACAAATACGTCAACCCCGCCACCCACCAAGCGGTACCTGGCGGCTGCAATCCGAGCGACGGTCCGCCCATGGGCACCCGCGTGCGGCTGAAGGCCGGCTACGACATCTCCAAGGCCAGCGAGAGCGCCCAGGTGGTGCTGCGCGGCATGAAGAAATACGGCATGATCTTGGCCGACAATGGCTCGAATTTCTATTTCCAGGGCGAAGCCAACGCCGGTTGGACCGACGACGACATCGAGCCGCTGAAGAGCGTGCCCGCCAGCGCCTTCGAGGTCGTGCAGATGCCGCCGCTCATGCAGTGACGCGACGGCGCTCAGGCGAAATCGTCGCGCAGTGACTGCAGCGTAGCGGGAGCGAGCGAGGTGCTTTCGCGGTAGCGCGGGTGATCGACCTCCAGCGCCACCTCCGTGCTACCGGCTTTGAGCGCAGCCAGCGCCGACGGCGTGAGCGGGAATTTGACGTAGTGCACGGCCATGGTCCGCTCGGGGTCCGAGCCGCGCGTGTCGGGCGTAGCCGGCAGCTTTTCCGCCCCCACCCGCAACCTGAATTTGTCTTCCAGCCCGGCCAACGCCGCCAACATGCGCTCGCGCTCGTCCCGGTCTTGATATTCGACGAACAACGTCGCCGAAAGCTCGGCGTCACCCGGCACGAGCGCGTTGTACGTCTCGAGCTCGTGCAAAATGGCCTTTTCTTGGCTGATTCGCTCGGTGCGCAGCATCTCTTGAATCTGGAACAACACGCTGTCGCGGTTCTCGAACAGCGCGGTCATGTTCGGTCCCAGCTTCACGTAGCGCGGTCGCTTGCGTTCGAGCACGCTGCGCAAGAAGGTCTCGCGGATGCGTTCGTATGCGCCGAGATCCAGCAATTCGTCGCGCGAGATCGGCTTCATGTCTGCCACCCCGTCAGGCCGTACGCCTCTGCCAAAAGCTCGATGGGGTGCTTGGCTTCGGTGCCGTTTTCCTTCTTGATGCGCAGGGCCGCCAGGCTGCAGTCGGTCACGACCGTGAGCGGCTTCCCGTCGTCACGCTCGCCATCGATAGCGTCGGTCAGTCGCTGCGCGTAACGGCGCCCTTCGTCGTAGTAGGCGGCCTTCATGCCCCAAGTGCCGTCGACGGCGGAGCAGCGTTCGATGATGCGCACTTCGGTTTCGGGCATTTGTGAGAGCACGCGGGCGCCCGGCACGGCAATCTTCTGCGCCCGCAGATGGCAAGCGGCGTGATACGCGACCTTGCCGAAGCCTCCCGAAAGCTCGCGGTTCAGCCTCTTTTCGCGGCGTAGGCCGTCCAAGAACTCCATCAAATCACGGGTGGCGGCCGCCACCTCGCGCGCTTCGGGCGTGCCCAGGTATTGCGGCCACTCTTTCTTCATCGTGTAGCCGCAGGTAGGGCCCGGCACGACGATTTGCATACCCCGGCGCACGAGCGGCAAGAGCAGCTCGACGTTTTGCTGCATCTTGCGCTTGGCGGCGTCGATGTCGCCGCCGTCCAAGTTCGGCATGCCGCAGCAGGTGAGCCCCGCCGGCAACGCGACCTCGAAGCCGTTCTTCTCCAGCACCGCCACCGCCGCTTGCGGCACGTTCGGGAAATTGTATTCGCCGTAGCAGGTCGGAAACAGCGCGACTTGGCCCGCGCTTCCCGCCTCTTCTGCCGGCTCGTGTTTGCGGAACCAGCTACCGAACGCTTGGGTCGCGATCGGCGGCAGCGGAAACTCCGCCGAGATGCCGAACGCCTTTTCGGCTACTTTGCGCACCAGCCGATTGGCGTTGACGACGTTGGCCATGCGCGCCGACGGACCCGCCCCAAGCGCGCCGATCAACTGCGGCTCCCCCAGCACTTGGTCGACGACGGCAATGCCCCGGCGCCGGGCGCGCTGCGCCTTTTCGCGCGCCATCAAGCGCGGAAAATCCAAGGCTTCGTAGGCACCTTCGTCCGGCGTGTACGGACACTTGATGTAGCAGAGCTTGCATTGCCAGCAGTGGTCGCTGACGGCGTTGATGGTAGCGCTGGAGACGGTCTCGGCGCCTTCCGCGCGCCCGCTCTCGATCTCCCGATCGATCGCCTCGAACAGGATCGGAAACGATCCGCAGTAGCCGACGCACATGCGGCAGTCTTGGCAGATCTGAAAGGTGCGTTTCAGCTCCTGCTCGAGGTCTCGTTCGTCCCAAAACCGGGACGAATTGGGGTTGTGCTCAGGGGGCACGAGAGGCGCGCGCGCGGGTGCTCGGTGCATGTCTTTCGTGCCCCCTCGCGCTCAACCTAGCGTCTGCGCGGCCTTCTCGAAGCGCCCGGCGTGGGACTTCTCGGCCTTGGCCAGCGTCTCGAACCACTCGGCGATTTCCGCGAAGCCCTCTTCACGCGCGGTTTTGGCGAAGCCCGGGTACATCGATTGGTACTCGTACGTTTCGCCCGCGACCGCCGATTGCAGGTTCTTCAGCGTGTCGCCGATGGGCTTGCCGGTGGCCGGGTCGCCCACCTGTTTGAGAAAGTCGAGGTGACCGTGAGCATGTCCGGTCTCGCCGTCGGCGGTGTCTTTGAACAAGCCCGCGACTTCCGGATAGCCTTCGATGTCCGCGACTTTGGCGAAGTACAAATAGCGGCGGTTTGCTTGCGATTCCCCCGCAAACGCTTCCTTCAGATGCTCGTGCGTCTTCGTTCCATCGAGCTTCGGCATGGTCATTCCTCCGGCGCCTTTTGCAGGCGCGTGGTTCACGACAAGGGTCGTTAGACTGAGTCTAGCCCTAGAAATAGTCAATACGGTTTCGAGCCCGCTTCGACTGCCGACCGTTCCGCGAAGAAGCGCTGTCTTTGCCGCCTATTCGGGCAGCAGGGCGCCGACCTATCGAGCGTCAGCTCGCGTGAGACAGTCGCGGAGTGCGTCTCGCCCGAGCGCGCCTTCGCTCTTGGCGACGAGCCGCCCGCGGCGATCCAAAACGATCAGCGTCGGCACACCCGAGATGCGACCGAGCGAGCTGTCTCCGGCGAGCAAGCTTACGCTGGCCATCGCGATCGGCCATTTGAGATTGAGTGAGTCTGCCCACACTTGCGCGAGCGAGGCGCTGCGCGGCGGCTCCATCATCACGATCGCGGCGTTGGCGACGGGCTTGTGCGTGGAGAGCACGTCGCGCAAGAGCTCCGCTTCGGCTTGGGATGGCAGGTCATACGTGGTGACGAACAACAGCGCCGTCGTGCGCCCGCGCGTCGTGTCGCTCGACACCTCACCTCCGGCAATGGTGCCGAAAGTGAACTGGAGCGGCTCCCCTAGGTCAGGCTCGGCCTCGCGCGGCCGCTCGCCTTCGCGTGCGTAACACGCGCCGAGCAGTAGCGCGCCCAGCGCCCAACCACACGCCGAGCCGACGACGCCCGCGACCTGTCGACGCTTCACGGGGCGGAAGGCGGCGGCGGGGTCGAGCCGCCGATATTCGGCCCGAACAGGTCGGCGAAGACGCGCAACGCCTCCGGCATCTCACGTCCGCCGCGGCGCTGCGAGAGAACGGCGTGCGACAGCTCGTCGATCAGGGCCTTCAGCGGAGTCCGTTCCAGCACCGCTCCCTCGAGCAAGTCGCCGGGGCCGGGAGCATGCTTGGCGTCCACGATGGGATCGTGGCGCACCCAAGAAAACCCTCGTTCGGGCCGGTAGGCGCAGGCCAAAACCTGCACGAAGTCCAAGTACAGCGGCACGATGATGGTGGCGATACGCACGCCATCGGGGTGGCGCGCCGAAAGAGCCTGCACCGCCGCGCGCGGCGTGGCTTCGATTTCCGCCGGCCCCATCGCGAACGTGATGCGCTCGCGCCGTTCGGGATCCGATTCCACTGCCAAGAGCGGCGCGTACACGGCGATGCGCGGCACCTTCAAGCGCACCGAGTCCTGCTCGAGCGCGTTGAGCCACGACGTTCGGCCCTTGGCGTCGAGCTCGCGGTAAGCAATGGCCGCGGCCAACGCGGCTTCGGCGTCGGTGGCGAGCGCGCCCAGCCACTCGCACCACGCGTCCAGCACGCGCGAGTCGGTACCTCGAATCACTTCGGGGAGAGGAGTGCGGTCGGCAGGAGCTCCGGCTAGCTTCCCCGAGATGGACGGCTCGAGCGGCGGGTGGGCCACGATGGCGAGGACGCTAAAGCATCAGGGCACGGTCGGCAACGGTAGATGGCTCACGTGCGCCTGCAATTCGTTTTGCAGATCCGCGAGCAGCTCGTCGAGCTCACGCTCGCGCGACAGCGGCGCTGAAATGATCAGCTCTCCACCGCGCTCCGCGAACAGGGCACCCAGCCCGTCACTCGCCTCGAAGATCCCCTTGACGAAGACGACGTCCTTGTCCCGCACCAAGACCCTGCGACAAACCAGGTCTCGGTCCACGAGGGGCGCAACGGGCACGGGCTTTGCCATAGCTCGAACCGCGGCCCTTGCCTAGTGACGGCGAGCCACGGCCGCGTCTGCTAGCCTTCGCGCGTGACCGCTTTGCCGCGCTCCCCTGCTCCCTCCACTGGTTCTCCCCAGCCCGAAGCCTTGGATCTGCCCGAGCTCGACAAAGGCGACGAGGGAGATGAAGTCGACGTTGGCAGCTTCGTGCTGAGCCTGACCGACGATGACGAGCAGGAAGACGACTCCGCCACCGACACCTTCGAGGTCGACATTCAGGTGTTGACCGATTCTGGCGGCAACGAAGCCGCCAGCGATCTCGACGTGGGCGTTTCGGATCTGCTCGAAGCGCTACCCGAGGGGCCCGAAGATCGCGACAGCGTTCCGCCGGCCCCAACCACGGCCGAGCTGGACCTGCACCTCGACACCCCGTTGGAGAGCGACGATCCGAGCAGCGACGCCGAGCTCGGCGACGACGGCCTGGAAGAGTTGCCGGAGTTGCTCAGCGAGGAAGGCGACGGCGACGCCGGTCCCGATCTGGAACGCGCGTTCTTGCCCAGCGCGCCGGAGGGCGAGATTGCCAAGGGGCCACCCTACGCCAGTGAATGGTTGCTGCTGGGCAACGCCTGCGGCGCGCTTTGGGCGGGCGCGGGCAGCGTGCTGGCTGCCGGCGAGCAGCTGATGACTTTCGGACCCGAACGCCGCAGCGACCCGTTGCCGGCGGGCACGCGCATCGCGTCGCTCACGCAGCTCGACAACGGCAACACGTTGATGGCGACCACGCGCGGCTTGCTCGAGCGCGGACCGAGCGGCACCTGGTCGTTCGCGGACGCGCCCGAGCCGCCGCGCGGCAGTGGCGCCGAAGCGGTAGAGCTGGCCGCGGCGCGCGGCGCCCACGTGTTGTGGGCGCGCCTGGCCAACGGCGCGTTGTGGCGTCGCCGCGCTGGCGGCTGGGAGAAGCACGAAGCCGGCGGCGAAGTCCGCGCGCTGACCAGCTACGACGAGCGGCTCACCTTGCTGGTGATTTCGAACCGCCCGACGCTCCAGCTCTCGTCCGACGCCGGCAGCAGCTTCCGCGAGCTGGTCTTGCCCGAGCCGGCGGCGACGGTCGCGCTAGGCGCCGAGGCGACCGCGGTTTCTCGCGGCAACGTGGTGGCGCTGGCGGATTCCGAGCGCGGCCTGTGCCTGTCGAGCGACGGCGGCGAGACGTTCCGGATGGTGACGGGCGCCGTCAACGTGACGGCAGTGGCCATCGGCGAGGGCGAGAGCGCGGGCCGGGTGTTCGCGGCCCTGCACCGCGAGGGCAAAGACGCCTCGGAGCTGATAGCGGTGGACCCGGGGAACGGACACGCCGTGAGCATCGCCGAGGTCGCGGGCGAGCCCGACGAAGAGGCGGAAGAGACCGGGCGCACTCAGGCGTTGGTATTTGCCGATGGCTACCTGTGGGCAGCCGGCCTGTACGGCCTCGTGCGCTTGCGCCGCTGAGCGAGGAGTCCCCGCCCGGGCGCGGAGAATCGCCGTGCGAAATTTGGCCCAATTGGCGCGGACTGGTAGCGCTGAAACGTGGGCGTAGTCGTTCAAAAGTACGGCGGTTCGTCCGTAGCGGACCTCGTCAAGCTGTCGCGCGTCGCCGACTGGGTCGTGGCCACGAAGCGCGCCGGCAACTCGGTCGTCGTCGTGGTCAGCGCGATGGGCAAGACCACCGACGAGCTCTTGGCGCTCGCTCAGCGCGCGGCCCGCAGCGGTGGCGAGGAGCAAGCGCCGGCCCGGCGCGAGCTCGACATGCTGCTGTCGGTGGGCGAGCGCATCAGCATGGCCCTGCTCTCGATCGCGGTGCAGGCGCGGGGCGAAGCCGCGGTGAGCTTGACCGGCTCGCAGTCGGGCATCATCACGAACGACCGCCACTTCGACGCGCGCATCATCGAGGTGCGCCCCCACCGCATCGAAGACGAGCTCCATCACGGAAAAATCGTGATCGTGGCCGGCTATCAGGGCATGAGCTACCGGCGCGAGATCACGACGCTCGGGCGCGGTGGCTCGGACACGACCGCGGTCGCTCTGGCCGCAGCTTTGTCGGCCGAGCGCTGTGAGATTTACAGCGACGTGGACGGCGTCTACTCGGCCGATCCCCGCCAGGTCCCCGACGCTCGTCATCTGCCCGAGCTGGATTTCACGACCATGCAAGAGATGGCCGAATGCGGCGCCAAGGTGCTGCATGCGCGCGCCGTCGAGTGGGCCAAGGCGCAGAAAATTGCCATCCACGCCCGCAAGACCGACGACTTCGCGCAAGCCGGGCAGGGCCGTGAAACTCGCGTCCAAGAGCAGGCGGCCGAAAACGCGCGCGCCATCGTGGTCGACCGCAAGGTGGCCTTGCTGCGCTGCCCGCTCGGCCAAGTGCAAAGCTTGCTCGCGGCCTGCAGCCGCGCGGAGCTCAGCCTGCGTGACAGCGTGTGTCAAGACGACCGCTTCTGCGCGACCTTGCCGCTGACCAGCGTTCCCAGCGCCGACGCCACGCTGGCCACGTTGAAGGCGAGCGTCGGGGGGCTGGAGATCACGCGCGGCGTCGGTACGGTCAGCAGCGTGGGCGTCGGTGTCGGCGCCGACGGCACGCGCCTGGCCGAGTTCCTGACCGCGCTCGAAGCGCCGCCTTCGCTGCTGGTCGCAAGCCCGCTCCGCATCACGGCGGTTCTGCCCGAAGCGGCCCTGGCCACGGCCGAGCGTGCCTTGCACACATTGCTCTAGCTACGCTGGCGTTGACGCAGATCGAGCAGCTCGCCGACCTTGCGGTATTCGGCGGCCAGCTCCGCGTCGTTCGGCGCCAAACGCAGGCCAAGCGCCAAGTGCCGCTCCGCCAGCGCCAGCTCGTCACGCTCTTCACGCTCGAAACGAGCGGCGTCGCGCAGCCGCCCGAGCGTGGCCGGGCTCTTGGAGCCGCTGAGCTCGATGACCTCGCGCATGCGCCCGAAGGCCTGCGAAGCGCCGACGCGATCGCCGATTCGGCTGCGATACAGGCCCTCCAGGTGACGTGCGGCCTCGGCCTCGGGGGCTTCGGCCGGTACTTGGCGCGCCCGCGCGATGGCTTGGGGCAGGTCGTTCAGGTGCTCGCCGAGCAAGCGCGCAAGCTCGAGCAGCGCCTGCCCGTCGGGCTGACCACGGCGCTCCGAAAGGGTGACGGCGCGTTCGAACAGCCCAATCGCGCGCGTGGTGAACCCCGCCGCCAAGAGCGCACGACCGAGCCCCGACGTGGCCCGCGCGTCATCGGGCATGTAGCGAAGCGCGCGCTCGAACGCGCGCCCCGCGTCCTTGACGTAGCCCGCTGCTAGCAAACTGCTCGCGGCTCTGGAGCAGACGGCGTGTCGCGCGGCGGCTCCATTGGCCATTGCTTCGAGCTGCTCCGCATCGGCCAATGCGCCGTGCACGTCGCCGCGCAATAGGCGAGCTTCCAAGCGCGCTTGGTGAACACGAGCCAAGGTCGGGGCGCAGGCCACGGCGCGGTCGAGGAAGTGCAACACCTGCGCGCCGCCATCGACCTCGGCCGCGCGCTCCAACAGGAGCGCGGCCAGCGGCGCGAACGTCTCTTCGCTCGCGCCTCTCTCCAAAGCCGAAAGCGCGCCCGCCCGGTCGCCGCTGGCAACGAGCAACTCGGCGCCGACGCTGCCGGCCGCCGCCGCCGGCAACGTCTCGACTAGCAGCCCGAGCGCCGCCTCCGAGCGCCCCGGCACGGCCGAATCGAGCTCGCAAATGGTGCGTACCAGCTCGGGGTGGCGCGGCGCCTGCTCCAGCGCTTCCAGCAATTTCTCGCGGGCCTCGTCCAAGCGCGACTCGGCCAAGGCGTCGTCGGCCTCGCGCGTCAGGCGCGACAGCTCGAGCGCGCGCGTGGCAACGTCACTCGTTGCCGAGGGCGGAAACGTCGCGTCCAACGCCACCAGCAGCTCGTCGAGCTCGAGAAAGAGCTCACCGAAGCTCACCGAAGCCGAGGTGGGCGCGCGCGCCCCGACCGCGGGCAGCAGCGAGCGCCCGATGCGCCCACCGACGTCGGAGATGGTCACGACGCGCCCGCTGCGTCGACCAAAGCCTTCGACTACCGAGTCGCAAACGCGCAGCGCGACCGACAAAGCCGGAGCCGACAAGCCGACACCACGCGCGTGCGAGACCACCAGGCGCGCCGAGCCTGCGTCGGCGGCCCACAGCAGATCGAATGCCAGCGCGCTCCGTTCCCCGACCAACCCCACGCCGAGGCCGCCCGGAATTCCCCACACCGCGAGGGGCTTCACCAACGGGCCAAACGGCTCCCCCACGCGCTTGCCGGCAAAGCGCGCCAGCTCGGGCAGGCGCAGCCGGAGAACGACTTCCTGCAGCTCACCGCGACGGCTGCGAAAGCGCGGCACACCACCGGACAGGTCGACCGGAAACCTCAGCCCCGCAAACGTCAGCGACAGCCGCTCGACGCAGAGCGGCCCAATTTCGATCGGCTCGTACAGCTCCATTCCGAGCGCGCCGCGCGTCACCGTGAGCCGCAGCGGAACGCGCGGATCTTCCGGTGGGCCGACGAGCGCCTTGGCGCTGGCGCCCGGGCGCGGCGGAACGGTTGAAGGTCGGACGGGAGAGCCCACTTCGGGCTGAAATCGTAACAGCCTCGGGCGTACCGTGAGCAAATTCTGCGAAACTGGCCCAAAACCCGAGCCGAGCAGGCGGGCCGATTTGCAGGCTCGCCTCAGTCGGCGCCGGTCGAGCCGGACGCGACCTTCTTGCGCATCCGCTGCAGCACCTCGGGAAAACCGCCCTTTTTCATGATGCGGTTGAAGCTCGAACGGTAGTTGCCCACCATGCTCGAGCCCTCGGTGACCACGTCGATGATGCGCTTGGCGTCGCCCTGGCTGCGCACGACGTAGTCGATGCTCATCGGCTCTTCGCGCGCGTCTTTGGTGTTGGTCGCCACCGTGTGCACGACCTCGCCGTCTTTGGCCTTTTCCGCGCCCTTGTAGGCAACGTCGTAGCCGAGGGTCTTTTTGAGGTTCTTGCGGTAGCTGTTGCGCACCAGCTTGGACAAAAGGGTGGTGAACTCCTCTTTCTCGGCGTCGGTGCGGCCCGCCCAGTGCTCACCCAGCGCTGCTTCGGCCAGCGCGCGGTAGTCGAGCACCTCATTGAAGACCTTATCGACGTCGGCGTCGGGCTTGCCCTGCTTCACCAAGGTCATCAGCGTGGTCTGCTTCGCCTTCACGAAATCTTGAGCAGACTCGGCCGCGAGGGCGAGCGGGGTTACCCCCACCAAGGCGGAGCAGGCAACGAGCGTCAGAAAGGTGCGACGGAGAATCACGGTATTTCCTCGAGCTGTTTTGGGTTCGCTGGTCGTTATACGCAAGTGCCGGGCCGAACTTTTCCCGGGCCGGGTGCGAAAGAGCATGCCTGGGCGAGCGCTCCACTTTCCATAGCAATATCGGCACGTTGCCGAAAAACAAAACCGCAGCGACGAGCGGCTCCTGCCAGCGCCGCCTACCGTGCCACTGCAGCACGGGGCTGCTAAGTCGTGGCGGCTGTGCCGGCGCGGCACACCGCGACCGTTCAATCGTTCACGCCTGCGGGGCCGGGCTCATCAAAACCCGAAACGCGGCGCCTCGGCCGGCCTCGCTTTTGACGTGAATCAAAAACCCATGCTCGTCGGCGATGCGTTTCACCACGGCCAAGCCGACGCCGGAGCCCTGGCTTCGAGTCGTGAAGAAGGCGTCGAACAACCGGGGCATTTGCGCTTCCTCGATGCCCACGCCGTGGTCCACGACCGAAAGCTCGACCCCTTCGGGCTGAGCGATGACCGACACCCTGACGTCGTCGCCGGCTTCGCTGGCCTGAACGGCATTGCGCACCAGGTTCCAAACCAGCTGCCGCAGCTGAGCGCTGTCGGCGCGTACCAGCGCGGGCTTGCCGTCGGTGCTGAATAGAACCTGCACGTCGGACACGGCGCGGCCGGATTTGCCGGCCAAAGCGACGACCTCGCGCGCAATGGTGGCCGCGTCCACGATCGCCCAATCGGGCTTGCGCGGCTTGGACAGGTCCACCATGTCCGTCACCAAATCATTGAGCCGATTGGCTTCGCGCTGAATGATCTCGCACAGCTGGCGATCCTCCTCGTCCAACCCTTTGCCCGAGCGAAGGAGCTGCACCGAGCCGGCGATGGAGCCGAGCGGGTTACGGATCTCGTGGGCCAACCCCGCCGCAAGTCGGCCCAGCGCGGCCATGCGCTCGGCCTGGTCGGCGCGCTCGGTCGCCGCGATCAGCTCGCCACCCGTCCAGCGCAAACGATCGGCAAGGGTGCCGGCCAACAGCATCACCACCACCAGCACCAGCAGGTTCACGGTGACGTAAAACGAGAGCTCTTCGGCCGACGGCAGGTACATGCCCGGCGGCTGATCGGGCGGCGGTAGGATCCAGCGCTTGGCCAGCGCCGTCACGATGGCGCCGTAGCAAATGCCGCCCGAAATCGCGGCTACGCTGGCGCCGCGCAACCCCGTGAGCGCGGCGCCCACCAGGCAACTGAGCCCGTAAAACGAGGTCGCACCGCTGGCGGCGCCGCCCGTCAAGTAGACCACCGCCGTCCACGTGACTTGATCGAGCACCAGCTGCGCGTCGGCCAAGAGCTCGACGTGGCGGCCGCGGCGCAAGATGGCCGCGTACACGGCCGTCATCACGAAGCCTCCGCCGAACGTGAATAGACCGGCGCGCAGCGTGTAGTAGCGCGCCTCGTACTGACCGCCCAAGTACAACGACCCGACGAGGGCCAGCGCGATGCTCATGAACAGCAGACGCGCGCCCGTCAGCCACGCCAAGCGACGCGGCAACGCCGCCGAGCCGACGATTTCCGGAATGCCGAGCGTCAGCTTCAAGGGGACGGCTCAGTCGGCTTTGATGGCGCCGGCGAGCGAGAAGATGGGCAAGTACATGGCGACCAGCACCACGCCGACCATACCGCCGACACCGACCATCAAGATGGGCTCGAGCGCGGAGGTCAAGGCGGACACGGCTACGTCCGTCTCTTCTTCGTAGAAGTCGGCAATTTTGTTGAGCATCTGATCGAGCGCGCCGGTTTGCTCGCCGACCGCGATCATCTGCACGACCATGTCGGGGAACACGCCGGTGGCCGCCAACGGCTCCGCCATGTTCTTACCTTCGCTGATCGACTGGCGAACCATCATGATGCCGGCTTCGATGATCACGTTGCCGGAGGTGCGAGCGCAGATTTCGAGCGCGTCCAAGATGGGCACGCCGGACTGCAGCAGCGTGCCTAGCGTGCGCGTGAAGCGTGAAACCGCGATCTTCCGCAGCACCGGGCCCATGACGGGCAGGCTGAGAAACGTCTTGTGAAAGAAGCGTTTACCCTTGGGCTGCTTGTTGATGTAGGTGACCGCAACCACGAAGCCAATCACGCCCACGATGACGAACGGCAGGAAGGTCACGAAGCTCTTGGAGATCGCGATCAGCGCTCGCGTCAGCACCGGCAGGTTCTGAGCGCCGCCGCCGAACTCGGCAAACATGCCCTCGAAGGCGGGAATCACGAACACCAGCATCACCGCCATCACGGCCATGGCGATCACGATGACGACCGACGGGTAAACCAAGGCGCCGCGCACCTGACGGGCGAGCTTTTGGCTCTTCTCCAGGTAGACGGAGAGTCGGCTCATGATGCTGTCCAAAATACCGCCCACTTCACCGGCGTGGACCAGGTTGGTGAACAGATCGTCGAACACGCGCGGATGGCGCTTCAACGCCTCGGAGAAGGTGGCACCCTGCTCGACGTGGCTCTTGATGTCCTTGAGCACGACCGCGAAATTCTTGTTGGTCTGCTGGTTGCTCAAGATGTCGAGGCACTGAATCAGCGGCAAGCCGGCGTCGATCATCGTCGCGAACAGGCGCGTGAAGGTGACAAGATCCTTGGTCGTGACGCCGCTGCCGAACTGGAACGACGAGAACGAGCTCTTCTTCTTGACCTTGACCGGATTCAGCTGCTGCTGGCGGAGCTTGTTGTTGACGGCGTCTTCGTTCTCCGCCTCCATCACGCCCTTACGCACCTCTCCAGAGCGTGCGCGGGCTTCCCAAGTAAACTCAGCCATGAAGTTGTTCGCCTAATCCTGCCACGTAAGAATAACGGCCTGGTTCGCCCGCGGTCAAAGAACGGACGCAGCGCTTGGCGCAAAAGCCTCAAAACGCTCAAATCTCGGAGATTCTGCGGCGCTACGTGACGGGCCCGAGCGCCCAGGTCGCGCCCGCCGCCGCCGCCGGTTATGTAGGCGCTTCAGTGTCTGGACGGCCCGGCGGCGACGGCGCGTGCCTCGAAATGGCTGCCGCCGGCAGGCTTCCCGAGGGCGACGCGAGCCTGAGCACCTTGTTCGACCTGGCTTCGGTGAGCAAGCCGGTCGTGGCTTGCACGTTGCTGCGTCTCGCTGGTCAGGGGGCGCTCACGCTGCAGGCTCCGCTCGGCTCGCTCTTGCCCGAAGCGCGGGGGGCACGCTCGGAGCTGGTGCCGTTGGAATTGCTGCTGGCTCACCGCGCCGGGCTCGAGGCTCATCGCTCGCTGTTCGCTCCCGTGTTCGGCGGCCGAGCCGTGAACCGAGCCCGCGCGCTGAGCAGCGCGGCCGACGCTCGCCGCAGCGATTGCAGCGGCTCCCCTCCCCCCGGCGGCTTCGCGCCCATCTACAGCGATCTTGGCTATATTTTGCTGGGCGCGGTGATCGAGCGAGTGACGGGCATGGATTTGGACGAGGTCGTGGCGCGCGAGGTCGTCGAGCCGTTGGGGTTGGAGCTGGGCTCGGCGCGCCAGCTGCGCCGACGGCGCGACAGCTACTTGCGCGATGTCGCGCCGACGGAAGTCGTGCGCGCGCGCGGCGGCTGCGTGCGCGGCGTGGTGCACGACGAGAACGCGTGGGCGCTCTCGGGGCACGGCGCGTCCGGCCACGCCGGTCTGTTCGGCACCGTTGCCGACGTGCTCGGCTTCGGCGCCGCGCTGCTCGAGGCCCTGGCGGGGCAGAGCCGCTGGCTCTCCCGCGAGGCCTTGTGGACGATGGTGCAGCCTCGACCTGGCGGCAGCTTGCGAGCCGGCTTCGACGGCAAGTCGGAGGGCGTTTCGTCGGCCGGCGCGCTGTCCGGCCCGGACACCTTCGGGCACCTTGGTTTCACCGGGACCAGCCTTTGGTGCGACCCCGGGGCCGGGTTAGTGAGCGTTTTGCTCACGAACCGCGTGCACCCAACGCGCGAGAACCCCCGCATTCGGGGCGCTCGGCCGTTGGTGCACGACGCGCTGTTCGCGAACGCAAAGGCGGTGTTGCCCGTCCCCCCCAACCCATGACAGGATCAGGGCCGTTCATTTCCGGCGGGAAATGTACAGGCGACCGTCCTTCATGTGGAAGCTCACCATCGAGGATGACCAGGCGAACCGAACGGTCGTTCCCCTGGCACGCGAGGAGTACTCGATCGGTCGAGGCGAGGACAATACCGTCCGCCTCACCGAACGTAACATCTCGCGCCGACATGCGCGCATCGCGCGTGAGGCCGAGCACTGGGTCGTGTTCGACGCCGGTAGCTACAACGGCTGCTACGTCAACGGCGCGCGCGTCAACCAGCGCCAAGATCTAGTCCACGGAGATTTGGTTCAGCTCGGTGACTACCGGCTGGAGCTGGTCGACGAAGCCCTGGAGCAGCCCGCGCCCGGCTTCGACAGCAAGGCCACCGTTCCCGCGGCCCCGCGTTCGCAAACCCTGCTCGGTCAGCCCGACCGCCTGGTGATGTTGGTGGGGCCGACTCCCGGCGTCGAGTACGCCCTGAACACCGCCCCCCGTCACGTCATCGGCCGCGGCGAAGAGTGTGACGTCTCCGTGAATCACCCTTCGGTGAGCCGGGTTCACGCCGAGATTCAGGCCCTGGGCGACGGCCGCTACGAAATCGTGGATCGCGAGAGCGCCAACGGTATCCGCGTGAACGGCGTCGAGCTGCCGCGCGGCTTGCTGGACGCGCGCGACAACATCGAGCTCGGCGACGTCATCTTCAAGTTCATTCCGGCCGGCGACGTGTACGTGCCCGGCGCCGACGAGAGCCAGCAAATTTCCTCGCTGGGCGGCTTCGAAGCCACCCCCGGTGAAGCGCGCGGCATGACCACCGGCGCCAAGGTCCTGATCGCCATCGGCGCGGTGGCGCTCTTGGGCACGCTCTTGGTCGTCGCCATCTCCCGCGGCGACGAGCCGGCCGACGTCAGCCTGAGCGCGCCGAAGAGCGAGCAAACCGATGCCAGCGCCAAGCTGCTGACCGAGGCCAAAGCCCTACTCGACAAGGGCGACACCACCGGCGCGCGCAATCGCGCCAACCAGATCCCCGAAGACAGCAACTTGCGCGACACCCCGGAGTTTCGCACCATCCAAGCCACCTGGGCCGATCTGCTCTTGGACCGCGCCAGCAAGACCGAAGATCCGGCCGAGAAGCGCAAGCTACTGGAGGAGGTCGCGCGCGCGACGGCCGTGGACTCGATTCGCCGCAAGCGCGCCGCCAACGATCTGGCCGCCCTCGGTGGCGAGACCATCGACGTGAACGAGCTGCCGAGCGCGCCGCGCACGGTGCGCAGCGCCCAGTCGGGTCAAGGCTCGCTCAACAAGCCGAGCGACTCGCAGCGGTCGCCGGAAGTCGCCACTACCGCGGATCCTCCACCCACGCCGGCCAAGGTCGCCACCGGCCCCGCCACCTTGGTTCGCAAAAACCCGTTCGACGATCCGGGCGCCGCCGAAATTCCGGTGCCGAGCGGCGACGCGGGCGGCGTGGATCGCAGCAAATTGACGCAAGCCAAGAACCAGCTGCTCGCCAAGCAACGCAGCGGCTCCGCCACCGACGCCGATTTGAAGCGACTGAAAGCGCTCTGCCGCACGCTGGGCGATGCCTCCTGCAGCAACTGACACGACGCCGCCGGGCGCCGTGTTCCGTTCGCGCCCCGTTGCCGCGGCGCTGCTGGTAGCCGCGGGCGCACTGGTGCTCGAGCTCACGCCGGCTTTGGCGCGCTTTCGCCTGTTCGGCAAGCGCCCCACGCGCGAGCCCGCGGTCGCGGTGGCGGCGGTGGTACCGGCAAGCTCGGTCGGTGAGAGCCAGCTCGGGCTCGAAACCACCGCTCCGCGCACGCTCCCGGGCGCGGCCGCCCTGGCTCCCGCCGAGGCCCAAGAGGCCAAAGCGCTGGAGCAAGCGCCGCCGGTGCCGCTACTCGATCCGACGGGCAAGGCCCTGGACGGTTTCTTCGCGGCGCTGTCGCGCACCGAGAAGAAGCAGCCGGGCGCGATCACCCGCATAGCGCATTTCGGCGACTCCATCATCGTGAGCGACTACGTGTCGGGCACGCTGCGGCGAAAGTTGCAGGCCACCTTCGGAGACGCTGGTCACGGTTTCGTGTTGGTCGCCAACGCCTGGCCCGCGTATTTCCACAACGACGTGAGCCGCTACGCCACGGCCGGCTTCAACGTGAGCCGCATCGTAGGACCCTACGCCGCCGATGGGCGCTACGGGCTGGGCGGGGTTTCGTTCAGCACGCCGCCCAACGTGCTGTCGCGGGTAGGCACGGCCGAAAGCGGCGAATATGGCCGAAAAGTCTCGAGCTTCACGCTCTATTATTTGGAGCAGCCGAACGGCGGCACCTTGGAGCTTTCGCTCGACGGGGGTCCCCCGCACGAGCTTTCCACGGCCGGCCCGCTGGTTGCGAGCAAGACCCACACCGTCAAGGTCAGCGACGGCGCGCATCAGCTGAGCCTGCAGACAAAGCGCGGCACCTCACGATTGTTCGGCGTGGTGCTGGAGCGCGAAGAGCCGGGAGTGGTGCTGGACGCGCTGGGCGTGCAAGGCGCGCGCATCCGCTTCATGGACAAGCAAGACGACCAGCACTGGGCCGATCAGCTCCAGCTGCGCTCGCCCAACTTGCTCGTTTACGAGTTCGGTGCCAACGAGAGCACCGACGGCTTTTTGTATTCGATGGCCGACTACCACCGCACGATGCGTGACGTGCTGGAGCAGGGTAAGCGCGCGCTGCCCGGTTCGTCGTGCTTGGTCATCGGCACCATGGATCGCGCGGCCAAGGTGGGCGACGAGATCGTCAGCCTGCGTGTGATGCCGGAGCTCTTGGCCAACCAGAAGCAAGCGGCGCTGGACGCCGGCTGCGCCTTCTTCGACACCTGGACCGCGATGGGCGGCGCCCGTTCGATGCCGCGCTGGGTCCGAAAAGGCTTGGGCCAAGCGGACATGACCCACCCGACGGCGGTGGGCGCCGAAATCATCGGCACCTGGATTTACCGCGCTATTTTGCAGTCTTATCAGAGCTACGGCAAATCGACGCGGCCCGCCGAATAGGCGTCGAGCAGCAGCTTGGCCAGGACTCGGCCCAGCTCCTGATAACCCTTGGGTGTTAGATGCAGCTTGTCGGGCTGCGCCAGCCGCTCTTTGGCCTTCATGCCTTTGGCGAAGCTACCTTCGCCGCCCATCAGCTGCTGCAGGCTGGCGAAGCTGCAGCCCAGCGACCCGGCCGATTTTTGCAGCACTGCCGACACTTCGGCCACGCGCGGCACCGAAGCGTCGCCCAACGGCGCGTCCGTCGGACCCAACACCAGGCAGGAGGCGAGCGGGGCGCCGCGGCGCAAGCGCCGGACGAGCTCGGATAGGTGCGCGGCATATTTGTCGACCTTGACCGTGTCGAAGGCTTCATTCGTGCCGAACGCGATCACGAACAGCTCGGGAGCCCGGCGCGCGACCTCTTCGACGAAGGCGGCTTCGTTCCAAGCGAGCGGCGTCTCCAGGCGCGCGCCGTCGATACCGAGCGTATCCAGGACCACACCGGGCTTGGCGCTCTGCTCGACGACTACGCCGAAAAAACGTGGGGCGCCGCGCTCGGGCGTCAGCAGCAAATGGCTGCCGAGCGGCGCCGAAAGCGTGAGGTGCGAAATGCCCGACGGGCTCGACTCGGCCGGCGTCTTGGCGTCGACGTGTTGTTTCTTGCCCGCAAGCTCGAGCGAGAATCCAGCGTCGAGAGGCGCGGTGTAAGACAGATCGAAGCGCGCCGGTGCCTCGGCCGCGGCGTCGCGGGCGATGACTTGCAGCGAATAGCTGGCGTCGGCGCCCGGCACGGCACGCGTTCCGCCGAGACCGAACACGCCGTCGTCTTGCGTGGTGCGCCGCGCTGGCGGGTCGGGATCGATGTTCCAAGCGCCGTCTCGCCCCGTCTTCACGCCTTCGTGTCGATACGGCTTGGTGCCGACGCGGATGAAGCCGGGGCCACCATCGCCGAACTGCTCGCGTAGCGCGCCCCGCACGGTGCCGCTCAAGAAGTCGGCGTTGGTGTGCGAATCTCCCAGCCACAGCACGCGCACGTGACTGGTGCGACTGCCCTGCTCCAACTGGTGCAGCGCATCGAAGAATTGGCCGAGCGGGCGACACGGCGGCGTGGCCGCGGGCGGCACCGGTAATTTTTCGGGCAATGCGCCAGACGCGGCGGGTTTTGGAGCGTCGCACTTCGCGCCCGGTTTGGGCGGGGCGGCCTGCGCCAGGGGCAGCGGACCGGGCCGAGCGCAGGTCAAGGTCAAGCTCGCGAGCACGAGCCAACCCTGCTTCAAGCCACCACCTCGAAGGGCATCGTGACGTGCCGCTCATCGAGCCGATCTGCGCGCAGCAGCTCTTCGCTCTCGCGCAGCGCCGCTTCCAGATAACCGAGCAGGCTGGGAGCGCGTAACCCGGCTCGCTCGAGCAAGCGATCGCCACCACGCGTGAGCAGCCGCGGCCCTTCCGCCCACTCCGAAAGCGCGCGCGAGCTCTGCTGAGACAGCCACAAACCCGGCCCGTTGAGCAGCATGCGCCCGAGCGCCCTGGCATCGAAGCTCGGTTCCATGCGCTTGCCGAAATGCGCTGCGGCCTGCTCCAGCACCTCGGCCAGCGACGGCGGCTCGGGGTCGGCGAAGTGATAGGTGTGGCCGCGCGTGCCCAGCACCGAGACCGCGTACAGCGCCTCGGCCACGAAATCGGCGGGCAAAGCTTGCACGGCGCGGCTGGCGCCGGGCGGAAGAGGCAAGACGTCTGCAGGCGCGCCAGCCACCATCGCCAAGATGCGGTGCAGGCCGGTCGGGCGCGTGGACGCTTCGGCCCCGGGGGCTCCCAACACTTGCGGCGTGCGCAGCGCCGACAACGGCACGTCGGCCAGCTTCCGGCGCAAGAAGGCTTCGGCGAGCGCCAAGCTCTCGGCCGCCGGCGATCGGAAACTCTGCCCGACCGCTAAGTCCTCTTCGGCGGCTTCGCCTTGGTGATCGCCGAATACCAGGCTGCTCGACAAGAACGCGACGTGCGACAAGCTCGCCGCTACCTTCGAGAGCTCGGCGATCTCTCGCGCGCTGCCCAAATTCACACGAAATGCCAGCTCCCGCGGCGCGCGCACCTCCGTGGTTTGATAGAGCGCGAACCAGCGGTCCACCTGAGCGACCAGCTCTCCGTAAGTCTGACGCGAAAGCCCGAGGTCGATGGCGCACGGCTCACCGGGGATGAGCCGCAGCCGCTCCCGAGGCCACGCGGTGCGCGACAAGGCGCGGGCCGCCGCTTCGAGCTCGGTGGGGGGAACGACCAGCCAAAGCGCAGCGTCGGGCTCGCGCTCGCCCAACAAGCGCACCAACGCTTGAGCGCGAAACCCGGGGAAGCCGGTGACGAGCAGCACGTCGCCGGCGAAGCGATCTCGCAAGAGCCCGTCACGGCTGCCCGTGGCAACGGCCACGGCTCCCGGTGCGTCCCTGTTCACGGGGATCTATCTAGCGCAAAAAGCCGCGCCAAGGCGGGCAGCGCCGAGGCCGCCGCATCCAGCGCGAGCACGATCTGGTCGGCCTTTTTGCCGAAAGACAGCAGAAGCTTGGCGTCATCCGGCCCGCCGGGCAGAAGCAGTCGAGCGTCCGCGAAGAGCGCCAAGGCGCGCCGCTCGGCCAGCTCCGGCTGGCTATGCACCAGCCACTCCGAGCCGGAGAGACGCGAAGCTTCGTGGAAAGGAGCGAGGCCCAACGCTTCGTCCGGCGACACCACGATGTAGCCCACGCCAGCCTTCGCTTCCCAAGTAATGCCGAGCGATGGGGGAAGCGGCATGCCGGCTCCGTGCGCAGTGGGCCGGAGCCGGAGTCGCGCGTGGCGCGCGCCGTTAGCCGGCCGACCAAGCTCCAGCGACAGCTTGCCCAGCGAGCCAGACACCATGCCGCTCACCGGCGGCAGCTGCAAAAGCGACAAGACGTCGGCGAACGCTTCCGTAAAGTCACCGCCGGAGCTCAGCTCGCAGCTGACGAGCAGGGCCGGCGCCGGCGCCGGAACGAAGCCGATCACGGTGGCTCCGTGGCGAGCCTGGGCGAACGCGTCGAGAGCGTCCACCAGCTGCTTGGTTTGGCGCGCGTCGAGTCGACCACCGAACAGTTGCGCCACGGATTGGCCCGGACCGGTGACGTTGGCTTGCGTTTCGCCGCGCAGTAACAGCGCCGCGCCGGTGCTGGACGGCAGCTCCAGCAGCGGCATCGCCGAGCCGACCACCAGCTCGCGCGACAGCAGCGCCGCCGCGCCTTCGGCCGCCGGTGTCAACGAAAGCTCCGCGCTCAACCGATCGGCCTCGGGCGTGACGCTCAACGTCACTTGCCGCGAGCCTTCCAAGACGGCCAGCCACGACTCGATGGTGTTGTCCGCGCCAGCGAGCAGCACCTGCGGATCGGCGAAATCTGGCGCGCGGCCCTTGGCGTCGCGCCC
>JBEQSW010000321.1:0-24113 GCA_040348565.1 Myxococcales bacterium
GGCAAGCGATCGGCGCCGGGCTCGGCCACTTCTATCCGGCGCGTCACGCCGTCGCGGCGCAGTCTATCGGCCGTGACGTGGCTGGTGGCGACGCAGGCGTCGGCCGCGTCAATCACCGCTTTTTCGAGGGCCAGGGCCGCGTCCCGCTCGGCGCCGGGCGGGTGCTCCCAAGCCGTCAAGTGGTGGATCAAAAGCACGCGCCGTGGGCCCTGAGTGCGCTGAAAAATCGGCAAGAGCTCGCGAAAGCACAGCTCGTCGCCAACCAACACGTCGAAGTCGTCGCGATGGAACGCGGGCAAGCTGTCGCTCGGCGTGCCAGGCGTGAGCGAGACGACCGTCACCGTGTCTCCCTCCTCACGCAGCCGTTCCACCACGAGCCGATCGTAGATGTAGCCGCCGCTCACCTGCTCGATCGAGCCGTAAACCAGCCACGCGATGCGTCGCGGCTCGGACGTCATACCAAACCTCCGGCGCCAGCGCCGAGCGTGACTTCGTAGCTGGACCACGCCACCGGAGACTCACGTAGCAGAACCGTTACGGTGGCGGGCGCAGGCGGGGCGGCGTCGGCCGGCAGCTTCAGCAGCTCTTGGGCCATAGTCTTGGCCAAGAACTCCGCCAGGCGCTCGGTGGTGGAGGTGCGGCCCGGAAAAGCCGGATGCTCGTCGAGGTTCGAATAGTCGAGCATGCCTAGCACTTGCCGCAAAATGCCGCGCAAGGCGCCGATGTCCATCACGACGTGATGAGGACCGAGCGCGGGCGTGCGCACTGTGACCTCGACGCCGTAGGTGGCGCCGTGCAAACGCTGCGCGGGCCCGAAGAACGGGTCGGCAAAGCTGTGGGCTACCATGATGTGGTCGGACACGCCGAGGCTGAACATGGCTGCCGTCTTAGCAGCTCACGGACTAGCCCGTATAAGTGAACGAGGTTTGCAGCGAATCGCCCGGGACGCGGGCCAAACGCGCGTAGGTGGCCGGTGCCTCGGCGAACGGCACGGCCGGGTCGAGCAGCGCGTCCAGCACCGGATTTTTCAGCAATTCGCTCACGAGCGCAAAGCGGCGCGCGAACGACCAACCCGCGCTGCGCGAAGGCGGCAAACGTGAGACCTGGCTGGCGCGCAAGGTCAACCGGCGCCGATGAAAGTCACTGCCCAACGCTACGGGTGCCACGCGCTGCCCGTAGAACGAAGCCACGACGATCACGCCCTCGTCGCGCGCCAGCGACACCGCCAGATCGAGGCACGCGGGGTTGCCGCTCGCTTCGATGACCACGTCGGCCGAAATGCCGTGCGCGTCTTCGGGCGGCAGGGCCTGCTCGAAACCGAGCGCCAACGCCACTTGGCGACGCCGCTGCGATGGCTCCAGCAACCGGACGCGGCTGGCCCCTCCCCGCAGCGCCGCGAAACCGCTGAGCAAACCCACGACGCCACCGCCGACCACGACCACGTCGTCGCCCAGCGCGACGCCGGCGTCCCACGTCACGTTCACGGCCGTCTCGAGATTTGCCGCCAAAACGGCGCGAGCAGCCGGCACCGAATCCGGCAAGACGCGTACCTGCGCCGCGTCCGCGCAGTGCTCGTCGCCGTGCGGGGCCAACACAAACGCGCGCGCTCCGGGCGAAAGCTCGGCGCTCTGCGACTCCACCACTTCCCCAACCCAGGCGTAGCCGTAGCGGCGCGGATACGTGGGGGCTCCGGGCGCATCCAGCGAGGGATCGAACGGCGTCGGCCCTTCGCCGCGGTACAGCAACAGCTCCGTGCCTTGGCTGATGCCGGAAGCCAGCGCGCGCAGTCGAACCTGGCCTGCGCCGAGCACCGCCGGCAACGCGCTCCGCAGCTCCACTCGCTCCGGCGCCGTGAACCACAGCTCGCGCACGGTCATTCGCGGCCTTTGGCAGGGTAAACGATGTCGCCGCGCACCAGCACGTTCTGGCCCAAGCGCTCGACCTCCATGCGCTCCAGCCGCAGCGCGTGCGCCACGTTCGCAACGCCAAGCTCGCCCACGCCCGGCGTGGCCGGCGCTCCGAGCCACAGCGGAGCGATCTCGACTTCGGCACGTTGAGCCAAGCCGGCCTCCAGAAATGACGTCAGCACTTTGGCTCCGCCCTCCACCAGCAAGCGCCTGACACCGCGCGCCGCCAGCAGCTCCAGCGCCTCGGCCAGGGCGACCCGACCACTTTCACCCGAAGACGTGAGCAGCACCTGGGCTCCGGCCTGCTCCAGCTGTCGACGCCGCTCGAGCGGCGCTCGCTCGGCGCAGCCGAAAACCACGACTTTGCCGGCACCGGTCGCGGTCGTGAGCAGCCGTGAGCCGAGCGGCAAGCGCAGCTCGGAGTCGAGCACCACCCGCAGCGGTTGCGCCGGCTGGACGCCGCGCGCCGTGAGCTGCGGGTCGTCGTGCAGCACGGTCTCGATGCCGACCAGCACCGCATCGTGCGAGCTGCGCGCTTGGTGGGCGCACAGCACGCCTTCCTCGCTGCTCAAGATGGCACGCTCGGCTCGCGGCCCGAGCCCGATCTTGCCGTCGAGCGACTGGGCGAAGTGCACCGTAACCAGCGGACACGCCACGCGCCATAGTGGCACTTTTTTCAGGAGCGTGCGAAAGCAAGGGGGCATGCCGACCGTGCGGCTGATCGTTTCGACCAAGAAGAAGCTGGCGCCGCTGGTGAGCGAAGCGCTGTTCGATGCCGGTGCTCAGGGGCTGGAAGAACGGCCGGGGCGCGGCGCCACACTGGTGGCCTACGCCGACAATCGCCGGGCGCTGTCGGCCATTTGGAAGCGCGCGCAGCGAGCGCTTGCCAGCTCGCTAGACGCGACCGAGCTGCCCACTTGCACCATCGAGGTCGACGAAGCCGAGAGTTGGCGCACCGCTTGGACCGAGCACCTGCGCCCCGTGCAGCTGACGCGCCGCTTGTGGCTGGCCCCCACCACCGCTCCCGCACCGGAGGTCGGTGCCGCCCAAGCAACGATCTTCTATCAACCCGCCCTCGCGTTCGGCGACGGCGACCACCCCACCACGCGCCTGATGGCACGCGCGATCGAAACGCACTACCGCAAGGCTCCCGGCGGCGCGCTGTTGGACATCGGCGCGGGCACAGGCGTGCTGTCGTTCGTGGCCGTGCGTAGCGGAGCGCGCCGCGCGCTCGGGACCGATATCGATCCCGCAGCCGTCGAAGCCGCCACGCTGAACGCTGCCATCAACGGTTGCTCGAAGCAGACGCGCTTCGTGCACACCAGCGCTCGCGTCAGCGGCGACTTCGATCTCGCCGTCGTCAACATCGAGCTCCGACCGCTATTGCAGGTGCTGGGCGCCTTGCCCGCCGCAGCGCGTCGTGTCCCAAAGCTGTACGTCACCGGCTTTTTGGCGTCGCAGCAGGCGGAGGTCACCGAAGCGGTAAAAGTCGCAGGGTTTACGCCGCGCCGGCGCGTTGCCGAAGCCGACTGGCGGCTGCTCGAAGCCGCGCGCTAGCCTTCCCGCGGCGTTGGCCGCGGTTTATCGTTGCCAATCATCGGCATTTTGAGGTTAGGTGGAGCTGCGGGTCAGAAGCTGAAGGTTAGGTTTCATGACTCCCTCTATTTTTTCTCTCGAAGGCCAGGTTGCGGTCGTCACCGGCGGCGCGTCCGGCATCGGCAAGGCGCTCTCGCTCGGTTTGGCCGCCGCCGGCGCTGACGTCGTGCCCACCTCGCGGCGCGAAGCCGAAGTCTCCGCCGCCGCCGCCGAAATTCGCGCGCTCGGCCGCCGTTCGCTCAACGTCACGTCCGACGTCACCAGCCGCGCTTCCGTCGACGCGCTGCGCGACGTCGTGCTGCGCGAATTCGGCAAAGTCGACATCTTGATCAACTGCGCCGGCCGCATCCAGCGCATCCCCACGCTCGAAACCAGCGAAGAGCTGTGGAACGGCATCATGGACACGAACGCTACCGGCACGCTGCGCGCCTGTCAGTCGTTTGGCCCCGCCATGCTCGAGCGCGGCTACGGGCGCATCGTCAACATCGCGTCGCTCAACAGCTTCGTCTCGTTCCACGAGGTCACCGCCTACGCCGCCAGCAAGGCCGCCGTCGCCGCGCTCACCCGGTCTCTGGCCGTCGAATGGAGCGCTCGCGGCGTGTGCGTCAACGCCATCGCGCCCGGCGTGTTCCGCACCGACTTCAACCAAAAGCTGCTCGACGGCACCGAGCGCGGCCGCGAGCTGTTGCTCCGCACGCCGATGAAACGCTTCGGCAAATTCGAAGAGATCGTCGGCGCCGCCGTGTTCTTTTCGTCGCCCGCCGCCAGCTTCGTCAACGGCCAAATTCTAGCCGTCGACGGCGGCTTCTTGGCCAGCGGCGTGAACCAGTAGCCGCCGCCAGCTCGACCCTCGGGGGCTGCCCAAACGCGGCCCCCTGAGATTCGTCCTGCTGGAGCTGCCGAGCCGCAGCTTGAATTGCAGAAGCTTCTGTAGCGGCGCAAGGCCACCTCGTGCGATCGAGATTTTTCACAGGGAGGACGGGAGGACGGGAGGACGAGACAGAGGCGAGAATTTTGGGGCCCGCGCTGCCGCCAGCGGGTCTGCAGCAGCGTCGCGGGCTCAACCCCTCCGGCTTTCTCTCGAAGGAAATACTTTTGGTTTTTGGTCCTCCAAAAACAAAAATGCGTTCTCGCCTTCTTCCCCGCACGCCTCCCGTCCTCCCGTCCTCCCTGTGAAATCCCGGAGGCTCTCGACACGACCCGCCAGGACGGCAGCAGCCCCAAGCGCTCTCGCCGGGTGGCCCTGGCGACGCCACGGCAGTTTCTGCAGGGGATCTGCGGCGCGGCAGCCAAGATGTGTGGAATCCTCAGCGAGCTGCAGGTGGCAGCCCCGGGTGCCGTGGCGCTCGGGGCCGTCGCCGACCACGCGCGACAGTCGCGTTTAGGAGCTTTTGCTCTGACCGAGCGCGTCGTAGCCCTTGCCTTGGAATTGGAGGAGGCAGAAGCCGTGGCCGAACGGATCGTGCAAGAGCGCGAGGCGGCCGTAAGCGTGCTGGCTGGGTGCGGCCTCCAGCACCGCTCCTGCGGCCAGCGCGCGGGCTAGCGCGGCGTCGAGATCGTCGACCACGAAGTCGAGGTGCAGCGGCGTCCAATGCCGAGCGTAGCTGCGGCCGTGCTCGGCTTTTGCGAACGGCGGACTGCTGGCGGCTTTCTGCAGAAGGTAAATGGGCGCTTCGGCGCCGAGCAGCTCGACGAAGCCGTCGTCGAAGCGCCGACCGACTCGCAGCTCCAGCGCGGCGCTGTAGAAAGCGACGGCGCGCTCGATGTCGTCCACGTCCAGGTTGAGCAAAACGCGCGGCATCGTGGTCTTACTCCAGCGCTTCACCGAGCGGTCCGGCGAACGTGAGGATCAGGGAGATGCGCCCGCTTTCGTCGATCTCTCCCGCGTCGAAGGCTTCGGCGCTGGTGCCGTCGCGCATTTCCGCCACCGCCCGGTAGCGGAAGATGGTGCCGCGCGCGTCGACCGCGCTCGTGAGGCGGATGCGCAACACCTGCTGGGTGGCGTAGAAGCGCGTGAACATCTCGGCCAGCGCGGCGCGCCCGCGAACTTCTCGACCGGGCGTGACCATGCGACCATTTTCGGCAAAGCAGGCTTCGAGCAGCTGCCCGCGCCGCGTCGCATCTGGCTCCTTTGCCGCTCGAATGTACGTGTCGACTGCCACTTCGACCGCGCTGGCCATGGTGCAACTCCTAGCACACCACGCGCACCTTCGACGGAGCGTCAGACCTTGAGCACCCCCGGCAGCACCGCGGTGCCATCTTCACCAAAGGTCTTGTTCGGCGCACCCAGAGCCTGCAGCAGCGTGACATAAAGGTTACCGAGCGGGGCACCTTTGAAGTCCACGACTTTGCCCGTATCGAGAGCGCCACGGCAGCCCCCCAACAGGGCCGGCGCCAAATTGGTGTGATCGTGCGGATTGCCGTCGCCCATGTCGGGCAGCAGCAAGAGCGCGGTGTTGTCGAGCAACGAAGAGCCGTTCGCGTCTTGGGCCGCCGCCAGCTTTTTGGCAAGATCGGCGGCTTGCTCGCATTGCCAGGTCTCGAGGCGCAACAGCGCCGCTCGCCCGTCGGGGCTGCCGTCGTGCGAAAGAGCGTGGTGACCCGCCACGGCGTCGATGAAGGGATGCGAGCGGCTGCTGAGGCCGTTTTCGATTTGGAAGGTGATGACTCGCGACTGATCGCAGCGCAGCGCCAGCAACATCAAGTCATTGAAGGCGAGCACGCGCTCTTGGTAGCCGAGCCCGGCGCCCGGCGGTTCGCCAACTTCGCAAGCTCCCACCGGGCTTTGTAGGCGAGTTTCCAGCTGCCGAACCGCCGTCAAGTACTCGTCCAGCTTCGCTTGGTCCCGCTTGCCCAGCCGCTGGCTCAAGCGCTGGGCGTCGCTCAGCGCGTAGTCGAGCACGCTGCTCAGCGAATGGCGGCGAATGGCTTGCTGCTCGGCGGTGGCACCCTCGCTGCTGCCGCCGAACAGTTGATTGAAGGCCGCCAACGGATCGGTGAGCGGGCTGAGCGGCATGCCCGGGGCGGCCCAAGAAATGGACTGCGTGTAGGTGCACGACGCGCCAAAGTCGCAGGCCGAAGGCTCGCCGGCGCCCCACTGCAACGAACGAAAGCGCGTGGTCGGCTGCAGCGCTTTGACCACGGCTTGATCGAACGAGATGTCGTTGGTCAGCTGGTTGAAGGTATCGAGCGTGGTGCTCGTGAGCAGAGTCCCGGTGCCGCGGGCGTGGTCGCCGGCGGCGGTCGATTTTTGACCGGCGGTGTGGAACAAGCCGGACATGAACAGCAGCCGTTGCTTGAATGGCTCGAGCGACGCCGACGCAGCGGGCAGAGTAAAGTCGTGGCCCAGCGGCGACGGTACCCACATCTTGGGCATGCGGCCATTGGGCAAAAAGTAGATCACGAGGCGTTGCGGCGGCTGCATAGCCTGGCCTCCCGCCGATTTGGCCGCGAGAAATTCGAGCGAAGGCAGCGCGATCAAGGCCCCGGCGCCACCCAAGAACCAGCGACGAGAAAGCTGCCTCATGGCGTGGCCTCCCGCGCATTTTGGCGGCGAAACGCCGGCGAAAGCGCAATGGCCCGAACCAGTTGCGGCAGCGTCGTGTCGCTGCCGCCGGCGCTGGCCAGCGCCTCCCAATAGGGTTGATCGCCGGGAGACAAAGCGCGACCGAGCGCGTAGCCGTATAGCTTTTGCGTGAGGCAGCGGGTGAAGCGCGGGTCGTCCTTCAATTTGGCCACGAGCTCCTGGCCGCCCGCGTAGGGCTCGTCGGCGGTTGCGGCATCGGCATCGCGAGGAATGGCGCCGCTGGTGTCGATGGGCGAGCCCGCTTCGGTCGTGCGCAAGGTGCCGATGCCGTCCAGCTCTTCGAGCCCGAGCCCGACCGGATCGAGGATGTTGTGACAGCCGGCGCACGCCGGACTCTTGCGATGCTCTGCCAGCCGCTCACGCATGGTGACGTCACCCGCCGGATCTTTAAAAGGCGGCACGTTGGGCGGCGGCGGTGGCACCGCCCGGCACAGAATGCGCTCGAGCAAGAACCGCCCCCGCTTGACCGGCGACGTCCGGTTGGCCTCCGAGCTGACCGTGAGCCAAGCGCCCTGAAACAGGAGACCGCCCCGCGCGCCCGCCGGCAAGGCCACGCGCGTTAGCTGCTCGCTGCCCGGTAACGGCAAGCCGTAGTGCCGCGCCAGCCGGTCGTTCACGAACGCAAAGCCCGGGTCCAGCATGCGCGACACGGGCAGATCGGAGCTCAAAAATGCGCCAAAAAACTCATTTACCTCGGCGGCCATGGCCGCACGCAAAGGCTCGTCGAAGTCTGGGTACTTGGCGACGTCTTTGCTGACGTGCGAAAGCGGGCGTCCGTTCAACCATTGGGCGGCAAAGCCCTCTTGCAACGCGGTCGAGCGCGGCTCTTCGAGCATGCGCTGCACGGCTTGCGAAATTCCCTGATCGGTTTGCAGCGCGCCGGCCTTGGCGGCATCGAACAGGGGCTGGTCCGGCATGCTGCTCCACAAGAAGTACGAAAGGCGACTAGCGATGGTGTAGTCGTCGAGTGGCACGAGGCCCTGCGCGTCCGCCGCCGCGCCATTCAGCTCGAAGCTCGGCCGGTAGAGAAATTCGGGACTCACCAGCACCGAGCGCACGAGCAACATCATGGCGTCGTCGTCAGTCTCTTCGAGCCGCAGCTTCTGCCAGAGCGCGAGGAGGCTATCGCGCTCCGGGCCAGTGAGCGGTCGCCGGAACGCACGCTCCGCAAAACCGGTAACGATGCGTTCGTAGCAAGTCTCGGGATCGGGTTCCTGCGCGGGCTCGCACACGTAAAGTTTGGCGCGCGTGGCCGGCACCACCTGGGCCTGACTGCGCACGTCAATCGAGCTGACTACGAGCTGGTTGGTGATGTTGTCGGCCGGCAAATTCACGTAATTTTCGCATCTGATGCTCACGCGGTGCGGGCCCGGGCCCAGGTCCACCGTCAAGCTGAACGTCTTGGGAGCCGACGGCAGAGCCTCGACCGTAAAGGTTTGCGCCGGTTGCGCGTCGACCTGGACGCTCATGATGGGCGCCGGGGCCTGCGAGACGGTTCCGCCGGCCGGAACCGAGATGGTGACCGACTCGGCCTGCGGCAGCTCGAGCTGCGCGGTCAGGGTGCTGCTGGCGAGCGTGAAGGCCGAAGCGCCATAGCCATAGCCGGGCGCTTTGCCGAGCGCCTTGGCCTCGAAAAATTCGTGGTAGCGCGGAGCGACGCTGAGCGCCGTTTGCGCCAAGTCACGCGCGGCGGCAGCGTACTGATCCATCAACGACGGCGAGAGGCTCAAGCCCTCGGCCAAATTGTCGAAACCGTCCAGGTTGCTGTCGGGTGGAAAAGCATCGGCCGGGGTCAGCGCGGTGCCGAGTAGGTCACGAACGGTATTGTCGTATTCCAGACGGTTGAGCCGGTGCAGCAGCTCGCGCACCAGCGGCGCCGAGGGAGTGGCGGTCGAGCCGCCGCCCCCGCTTCCGGCTCCGGGACTAGTTCCAGCGGTCGCGCCAGCGCTCGCGGGAACGGCGACGTTTTCCGGCAGATTTCCCTCGATGCTGCCTGTGCAAGCGGTCACCCAACCAACGAGCGCAAAGCAAGCTGCGGGCGCGCGCTTTAGCCAAAGCATCGGAGCTAAGTCGTGGCACGGTGACTTTTCAGACCAGAAAATACGTTTCCGGAGCGGAGATGGCGGAAGCTCCGCTACCCCAAGGCGTTTCAGGACATCCACCTACATGATGAAGTTGGTCGCCGCCCCCAACGCGCTGAAAGGCAGCCTATCTGCGTTTGCCGCCGCCGCCAGCATCGCGGCCGGTGCTCGCCGAGCGGTCCCCGGCATCGAGGTCGTCGAGCTGGGCATTGCCGATGGCGGGGATGGCACCGCAGAGGTCGTATGCCGTGCGCGCGGCGGACGGTTCGAAGAGGTGCCGGCAGAAGACCCGCTAGGGCGCGCACGCGTGGCGCGCTATGCCTGGCTCGACGACGGTACCGCCGTCATCGACGTCGCCACCGCCTCGGGCCTGGCCCTGCTCGAGCCGAACGAACGGCGCGCCCTCAGCGCTAGCAGCTTCGGCACCGGCCAGCTGCTGCGCGCGGCGTTGGTAGCAGGAGCAAAGCGCATCGTGCTCGGCGTCGGCGGCAGCGCGACCGTGGACGGGGGCGCAGGCATCTTGGAAGCGCTCGGCGCGCGGTTGCTGGCCGCCGATGGCCGCCCGTTGCCGCGTGGCGGTGGTGCCCTCCACCTGCTTTCGCACATCGACTTGAGCCAGCTCGAGCCACGAGCCCGCCAGGTACCGCTAGACGTTGCCTGCGACGTCGACAGCCCGCTCTTGGGCGAGCACGGCGCTGCGCGCCTGTTCGGACCGCAGAAGGGCGCAAGCCCGGCCGAGGTCGATTCGTTGGAAAACGGGCTAGCGCATTTTGCCGCCGTGCTCGCGCGCGACTTCGGCCGCGACGTGGGGGGCGTGGTTTCCGGCGGCGCGGCGGGCGGCATCGCGGCCGGGCTTTACGGCGTGTTGGGGGCGCGGCTGTTGCCCGGCGTCGACTTGGTGCTCGACGCTATCGGTTTCGAGCGAGCGCTCTCCGGAGCTGCGCTTTGCATCACCGCCGAAGGGCATCTGGATCGACAAAGCCTGCGCAACAAAGGGCCTTTCGGGGTGGCGCGGCGAGCGGCGGCGCAGAACGTGCCAGTGGTGGTGCTGGCGGGTGGCATCGCCGGCGACGTGCGCGACTCCGACTTTCCGGAGCTCTCGGGCATGTTCTCATTGTGCGCGCGCCCGATGTCGCTCGGCGAAGCGATGCGCGACGCCGGCCCGCTCCTGGAGGCAACCGCCGAGCGCGTCGTGCGGCTCTTCGCAAAAGCGCGCGGAATCTAGCCGACAGCTGGCGTTGGCAAAGCTCAGGCGCTCAGCGCCGCTTCGAGCCGGGCTCGCGTGAGCCGAGCGCGCTGCCAATACAAATCGGCAAGCTCCTGGCATTCGGCAGAGCAAATGCTGGCGGCGTGCTCCGACCACTCCAGGTACTCGAGCTTGCGCGCGTCGGACCAGGTGGGCGGCAGCAACTTGATGTTACTGCTCAGGTCCGCCAACTTGATGATCTTCACCAGCGCTTCCATGCTGGGCAGTTCTTCCAGCGTGAGCTCCCGCCGCCGCTTGCGCGGTAGCGACTTATCGTCCGACAGAGCCCGAACGAAGCCGCACACGCGCGGCCCGAAGCGCTCGCTCACCTCGTCGGCAGTCGTGGGGGTGTCTTCCAGCACGTCATGCAAGACGGCCGCGATCAGCACCTCCACGTCCTCGACCTTTCCGACATTGGCGACCAAGGTGGCAACCTCGATCAAGTGATTGACGTAGGGGGCTGCATCCGGGCCTTTGCGCCGCTGTGCGCTGTGCCGCTCGGCCGCAAAATCGAGCGCTTGCAGAAGACGAGGGATGGTCACCTCAGCCGAGGTTACCGCATGCCCGTCAACTCCGCGAGCGGGACGTTAAGGCGCTGGGCCTTCTTCAACTGAGCATAACGCCAGTAGGTGTAAACCACCGGAATCAGCTCCAGCGTGAGAAACGCGCTCGACATCAAGCCGCCCACCATCGGGGCGGCGATGCGCTTCATGACGTCGGCGCCGCTGCCGGTGGCCCATAGCAGCGGCGTCAGCCCGATCAGCATGGTGGCCACGGTCATCAGCTTGGGACGCACCCGCTGCACGGTGCCTTCGGAGTGAGCCTCGATGATGTCGGCGAGCGAGTGCACGGTGCCGCTCTTCACCCGCCGCGCGAAGGCTTGATCGATGTACACGATCATCACCACGCCGGTCTGGGTTGCCAGACCCACCAGTGCAATCACGCCCACCCACACCGCGGTCGAGAGGCGATAGTCGAGTAGGTACAGGAGCCAGAAGCTGCCCACCAAGGCGAACGGGATCGACAGCATGACGATCAGCACCTCGGTCAGATTGCGGAACTGCGCGTACAGCAAGAGCAGCACGATGCCCAGCGCCAGCGGCACCAACAGCTTCATGCGCTCGCGCATCGCGGCCAGCTGCTCGTACTGGCCCGTCCACACCAAGTACTGTCCGGGTCCCAAGCGCAGCTTGCCCGAAGCGCGCGCCGCTTCCACGCGGCGTTGCGCGTCCTCGACGAACGCCGATAAATCGCGGCTGTCGTCGTTGTCCACGTACACGTAGCCGGCCAGCATGCCGGCCTCGCTGCGCAACATGGGCGGACCTTCCGCGAGCTTGATTTCGGCCAAGTCACCGAGCAGCAACTGCGCCCCGTCGGGCAGTCGGAGCGGCAAGGCCGAAAGCGCCTCCGGCGTCGCGCGAAAGTCTTCTTTGAAGCGCACGCTGATCGACAGGCGTTGTCGGCCGTCCAGCGCCGTCGCCACTGGCTCGCCGCCGACGGCCGTTTCGACGTCGTTCAACAGCGCGCCGACCGAGAGCCCGTAGCGGGCAAGCGCCTCGCGCTTGGGCACCAAGTCGAGATAGCTACCGCCCAGCGAGCGCTCGTACAGCACGCTGCGGGCGCCCGGTACGCCCCGCAAGATTGCTTCCAGCTGTTGGCCGGTGCGCTCGATGCCGTCCAGATCGTGGCCCAGCACCTTCACCCCCACCGGCGTGCGCACGCCCGTCGTCAGCATGTCGACGCGGGTCTTGATGGGCATGGTGAAGGCGTTGGACCAGCCCGGAAACTGCAGAGAAGCATTCAGCTTTTCCACTAATTCTTGCCAATTTTCGGGGCGTTGCTCAGGCCACACGGCGCTCAGCATTCGACGTAGCGGGCTCGGCCAGGTCGAAAAGAAGCGACGCACGTGCCGCTTCGGCCACGTCGAGGGCGGATGGAGCTCGACCACCGTCTCGACCATCGACAAGGGCGCCGGATCGGTTGCGGTTTCGCTGCGCCCGACCTTGCCGAACACCCGCTTCACCTCCGGAAAGCGACGCAAGGCCGCGTCCTGCAGCTGCAATTGTCGTTTGGCTTCCTCGATCGAGATCGAGGGCAGGGTCGTCGGCATGTACAACAGATCGCCTTCGTCGAGCGCCGGCATGAACTCGCTGCCGAGCCGCCAGAAGACCGGAATGGTCGAGAGCAGCGCGAACAAGCCAATCGAAAGCGTGGTCAGCGGCCGTGACAGCGCCACCCGCACGAAGGGCTCGTACCAACGCACGATGAAACGAGAGACGGGGTGCTCACGCTCGCTGCGCATCCGTCCTCGCAACAGCAGATCGCGCAGGGCCGGCGCTAGGGTGATGCTGACGAGGGCCGCCGACAGCATCACGAACGTCTTGGTGAACGCCAACGGTCGAAACAGCCGGCCCGCCTGTCCGTTCAGACCGAACACGGGAATGAACGAAGCCGCGATGATCAACAGCGAAAAGAAGATGGCGGGCGTGACCTCTTTGGCGGCGTCGGCCAGCAGCTTGGCCCGTTCCAGGCCCGAAATCCCCGACGGCGCGTGCTCGAGCTTCTTGTGACACGCCTCGATCATCACGATCTCCGCGTCGACGGTGGCGCCGATCGCGATGGCTATGCCGCCCAAGCTCATGATGGTGGCCGGAACGCCCAGCAGCCACATCGGTATGAATGCGGTCGCGACGGCTAGCGGCAAGCTGATGATGGGCAGGGCCGCGCTGCGCAGGTGCAGCAGAAACAGGATAATCACCAAGCTGACGACGATCATCTCTTCGAGCAGAGCGCCCTTGAGCGTGTGCATGGCGCGCTGAATCAGGCTCGAGCGGTCGTAGGTCGGCACGACGCGGACGCCCGCCGGCAAGCTACCGCGCAAGCTGTCCAGCTTGGCTTTGACGCGCTCGATCACGCCGAGCGCATTCTCGCCGTAGCGGGCGATCACGATGCCGCCGACGACTTCGCCCTGGCCGTCCAGGTCCGCGAGCCCGCGCCGCACCTCGCCGCCGAAGCGTACGCTGGCCACGTCGCGAATGCGCACCGGGGTGCCGTCGGGGCCGGCGCGGATGGCGGTGGCTTCCAGCTCGGCCAGGCTTTTCAGCTGCGCGCGGCCGCGCACGGCGTATTCGCGGCCGGACATTTCGAGGCTGCGTGCTCCCACTTCGCCGGTGGCACCTCGCACCGCGTCGGCCACGTCGGAGATGGTCAAGTTGAAGGAGCGCAGGCGCGATGGATCGAGCAACACCTGAAACTGGCGCTCGTACCCGCCGACGCTCGCCACCTGAGCGACGCCCGGCACGCTCGAAAGCGCGTAGCGCAGGCTGTAGTCCTGCAGCGTGCGCAGCTCGGCCAAATCGCGTTGTCCCGAGTCGTCGACGAGCGCGTAGCTGTAAACCCAGCCAATGCCGGTAGCATCCGGACCGAGGCCGGGCGTCACGCCCGCCGGCAGGCGCGCTTGCAGGCCGCTCATGTATTCGAGCACCCGCGCGCGCGCCCAATACGGGTCGGTGCCGTCCTCGAACAGGGCGTACACGAACGACATGCCGAACATGGAAAAGCCGCGCACGGCCGTCACGCGCGGCGCCGACAACAGCGCGGACGCAATCGGGAAGGTGACTTGGTCTTCGATCAGCGTAGGGGAGCGGCCCTTCCACTCGCTGAATACGATGACCTGCGGGTCGGACAGATCTGGAATGGCGTCGAGCGGGACGCGGTGAATGGCTTCACGCGCGCCGAGCGCGATCGCCAGATATGCGAGAATTACGAGCCAACGATGGCGTGCCGACCAATCGATGATGCGGGGCAACATGGCGGGCTCCGTCAGTCGTTGGGGGCCAAAGACGCGCGCAGCCGGCTCTCGGAATCGAGCAAGAAGGCGGCGCCGGACACCACTTTCTCGCCAGCGTGCAGCCCTTTTCTGATCTCCAGCTCGTCTTCGGGCAAGACCGCGCCCGTCTCGACGGCTGCGGCCCGGAAGTGGCCCTGCCCTTCGTCGACGAACGCGTAGGCGCCGCGCCCCGTGTCGATTACGGCGTCGCGCGGCACCGCCACCGTGGGCTCGGCTGCCAACGCCAGCTCCACGCGCCCGAATTGACCGGGCGAGATGTGACCCTGCGTGTTGTCGAGCGATAGACGCAGCTTCACGCTGCGCGCGCTCCGATCGAGCTCCGGATAGATGAGATCGATCTTGCCAGGTGTTCCCCGCGCGTCGACGTCGCTCTGCAGAAAGCGCGCGGCTTGCCCCAGCGTGACCTCGCGCGCGCGCGATTCGGGCAAGCTTGCCACCACGTACACCCGTGACGGATCGACGATTTCGTACAGCGCGGCCTCGGGCGTGACGAACGCGCCTTGCACGACCGACAGGCGCGCGACGTAGCCGCCGAGCGGCGCCGTCACCGGCACGGTGCGGCTGGCGGCTCCGCCTTGCAGCAACTTGTCGCTCTGGGCCGCCGAGATCCCCAATAGCTCGAGCCGGCGTCGGGCCCGCTCGACGTTGCCGTCGGCGTCGCCGCCCAGGCGCTTTAGCGCCAGTAGCTCGCTCTGGGCTTGGTAGATTTCCGGGCTGTACAGGGCGAACAGCTCTTGGCCGGCCTTCACGACCGCTCCGGTTTCGCGCACCGCCACCCGCTCGACGAAGCCAGCGCTACGTACGTGCACCTCCGCCCGCCCCCGCTCTTGTGCTTCGACCACCGCCGGTAAGACGAGCTTGCCCGAGCCTGGCAACAGCCGCGCTTCGCGGGTCCGCACGTTGATGGCCTGAACGCGGTCGAGCGACAGATCGAGGGACGGCGCCACGTCCGGCGGCAAGCCGCTCGAGGCCGAAGCGCTGGGCCCGGCGTTCACCGCGCGCGGTGCCGAGCTCTTGCGCGTTACCGGGATAGGCTCGAGCGTCATCTGACAGATCGGGCATTCACCGGGATCGTGCGACCTCACCTGCGGGTGCATGGGGCAGAAGAAGCGCGGCGCCTGCGCAGCGGCTCCGTCGGCGCGCGCCAACGACCACCACGAAAAGACGCACAGGCTTGCGGCCAGCGCGACCAGCAACCAGCGCACCCGAGCCATGATGCGATCGAGCCGGGCGTCGACGGGTTTCTGCGTTGCTTCAGTGGACATGGCCGTCTCCTTCGACTTTCGACGCTTCCGGCCGGCCTTGCAGGAAGGCCAGCTCGACCTTCCGGTGCTGGATTTCCCCCTCCACACGCACCAGCTCCATCTCGGCCTCGACGCGCGCCGTGGCCGCTCGCAAGACGTCGTCCAGCTTCCCCTGCCCACTCTGATACGCGCTCAGCGACAGCTGACTGCCGCGCTCGGCCACCGGCAGCACCTGTTCGCGGAGCACGCGCTGCATGCTCTCCGCCGCCGCCAGCGCGCCCTCGGCCTCCACCGTGTCGGCGTTCAAGTCGCGTCGCTTCGCCAGCAGCTGCTGCTCGAGCGAACGAGCGCGAGCTCTAGCCGCGCTCTGTCGACCTGAGCGGTCCCCCCACAGCCACGGCAGCTTCATACCCAGGGTGACGCCGAAGCCGTGCTCGTCTCGGCCCGAGGTCGGTGCAAAGTACGAAGCGCCCACGCGAAAGTCGGGCCAAGCGCTGCGCGCTTGCTCGGCGCGAGCATCGGCCAGCTCTCCTTCACGCGACCAGCGCAACATCGCAAGCTCGGGGCGCTCGCCCGCCGGAGGAGGCGCGTCCGCGCCGGCCAGAGCCGCTACCAGCTTCTTGCTCGCTTGGGCGCGCGCCGCATCTGAAGCCAGCTGCGCGGCCGCCGACGCCGCCGCCAGCTCGGCCGCGGTCACGTCGGCGAGCGAGCCGCCGGCGGCGTAGCGCGCGCGGGCCAGCTCCAACGTGCGAAGTGTCAGCTGTAGATGCGCTTCGTGCACTCGATGGCTGCGCTCCGCTAGCCACTGGTCGGCTCGAGCGTGAGCCACCCTCTCCGCTACGGCGCGGGCACTGGCGTCGCCTTCTGCCTTCAGGGCCCGGGCGCGCAGCCCCGCCGCCTGCTTTCGAGCGGAGCGCTCGCCTGGCGCGGTGAATTCTTGCTCCACGCCGACGCGAATCATGTCGGCGTCGTTCAGCGCGTAGGGCCGCTTCACCGGCACGCGCCACACCTCCAGCATCAGCTCCGGAGGGGGTAGCTCGGCGTCGGCCGCCGCCTCGTCCAGAACCGCGGCGGCGTTTTCGCTCGCCGCGCGCGCTTCTGGTGTCTCGGCCGCGGCAAGACGCGTCGCGCTCAGCAAACAAAGACTCGAAACCATCACGCTCTTCAAGCTCATGATCCAACGTCTCCGAACGACGCCGCGTGCCGACCAGGTCGGTAGCGGCTGGGGAAAGCGCCAAGAACCAGCCCACGCGTTGGCAACACGCAGGCGCGACTCAGCCGAACGCGCGCGCCGAGCGGGGGCGCACGCGCGCCTTCCTCAGATCAACCAGCGACAGTTGGTGACGAACGCCTCGGCCAGCGGCGGCCCACGAATGCTGTGGGCGAGCCAGCTCACCTGCTCGGACGTCAAGGTCTGCGCCTCACGGGCGGGCACGAGCGCGCTGGGCGCCGCCGCCAGCACCGTCGCTTCGGCCAGCATCAGCGAGGCCGGCACGGCGTTGCGCCGATTGTCATCGACCTTGCAGCAGCCCGGGCTCTCCGCCTTTGCCGCCGGGCGCTGCCCCGCCGCCAGCTCGGCCTTTTGGGCCTTCGCCTTGGCCCGATGGCAGCAGCACGCCCCGGCCGTCACCCGCCCGGTCATGCCGCAGGAATACAGGAGCCTGCCAAAGCTGCTGGCCGGTGCGAATAGCACCAGTGCCAGCAACAGCGCGGTGAGGCGCCGGGGGAGCTTCTGCATCGAGGAAGGCATGAGACGACTGCGGGGGGCCCGCTGAGACGAACCGCGTAACTGTAACACGCGCGCTTCGTGCAGGTTCCCGGAACGTGGCGGCACGAAGCAAGCGGCCCCCGCCCGCGCCCGGGCCCGCAATTCAGGCCTGAAATCGGGCTGTACCGGGCGCGCCGGGCCTTGCTGTTCCGGTGCAGTCCATGCGACACCGAAACTCGTGAAACCCGCCGACGCTCGCCCCGAAGACCGTGCTTTGCAAGACGACATGCGCTGGCTCGCCAGCCTGCTCGGCCGAGTCATTCAGCGGCTGCAGGGCGATGCCGTGTTTCGGGCCGTCGAAGACCTGCGCGTCGCCTGCCGGGCCCGGCGCCGCGGTGACCCGACCGCGCCTTCGTTGAGTGAGCTCCTGCACAAGGTCGACGCGCTGCCTTTCGAAATCGCCGCCCCGACCGCGCGCGCGTTCACGGTGTTCTTCTTCTTGATCAACACGGCCGAGCAGGTGCACCGCGTACGGCGCCGTCAGAGCTACGCGACGGCCGAGGGTACGTCGCCTCATTCGGCGCAACCGGCCAGCGCGCTGTGGGCCTTCCAAGAGCTCAAGCGCCGCGGCAAGACCTCGAGCGAGCTTCGCGCGTACATCAAAGATCTCGAAGTGCGCCCGGTGCTCACCGCGCACCCCACCGAGGCCACGCGTCGGACCTTGCTCGAGCTGCAGGCGCGCTTGGCCGAGGCCTTGCTCAGCCGTGAGCGCGCGTCGGCCGGTGAGCTGCGGCGGCTCGAAGAGCACGTCGAAGGCGAGATCGAGCTTTTGTGGCTGACCGACGAGGTGCGCCGCAATCGCCCGAGCGTGCTGGACGAGGTCAGCCAAGTCATTTGGTACTTGGAGGACCGGCTGCTCGACGCATCCGCGGAAGTGGGCGAATCGGCCAGCAACGCCTTCCGCGAAGTATTCGGTGAAGAGCTGGGCGTGACCTTGCACGTCCCGCTCGGTAGCTGGGTGGCGGGTGATCGCGACGGCAACCCGTTCGTCACGCCCGAGATCACGTTAGCGGCCGCGCGTCGCAACGCGCACGCCATCTTGGGCCACTACGCCAAGAAGGTGGGCAGCCTGATCAATCGCCTGTCCATCTCCGACCGCATCGCATCGCCTCCGCAAGCGCTGATCGACTCGCTCGAGCGCGACAAGCCCCTTTTGCCGATCGCTTGGGAAAAGAACAAGAAGCGCAACGCCAACGAGAGCTTGCGCCTGAAGCTGACCTTCATCGTCGGTCGCCTCGAAGCCACGCGCCAAGAAGTGGCGTCGCGCGACGCCAACCGCCCCGAAAAGCTGGAAGGCGCCTATCCCAACTCCGAAGAATTCCTGGCCGATCTCAAGCTGGTGGAAGAAACCGTGCGCGCGGGCGGCGCCGAGCACGCCGTGCGCAGCCTGGTCGCCCCACTCGTCGCCCAAGTCGAGACGTTGGGCTTCGCCGGCTACTACCTCGATCTGCGCGACGATTCGGAAACCCACACCCGCACCGTGGACGCCATCGCTCGCAGCGTGGACGTCGGCAAGCTGGACGAAGCAGGGTTGCGCCGTGAGCTGCTCGGCAAGCGGCCGCTGTTGTCGCCGCACACGACGCTCGACGAAGAAGCCACCAAGGTCGTCAACGTTTTTCGCACCATGCGCCAGGTGCAGGAAGAATTCGGAGAGCGCGCGGCGGGCACGTACATCATCTCGATGTGCCGCAAGGCCGAGGACTTGCTGCGCGTGCTGCTGCTGGCGCGCGAGGTGGGCCTCTGCGACCTCACCTCCGATCCGCCGGTTTCGCACCTGGACGTGGCTCCGTTGTTCGAAACCCAAGCCGACTTGGCCAACGCCCCCAAGGTGCTGCGCGAGCTGGTGACCGATCCGGTGTACGCGCGCCAGCTCAAGGCGCGCGGCATGCATCAAGAGATCATGCTCGGCTACTCAGACTCGGCCAAGGACGTCGGGGTCGTGGCCGCTTCGTGGGAGCTGTACCGCTCGCAGGAGCTGCTGTCGGCGGTAGCGCGCGAGCACGGCATCACCCTCAGCCTGTTTCACGGTCGTGGCGGTACGGTGGGGCGCGGTGGTGGCTCGCCGGTGTACCGCGCGCTCACCGCGCTTCCCCCGCAGACGCTGTCGGGCAAGATCAAGATCACCGAACAGGGCGAAATCATCTCGCAAAAGTTCGGCTTGCCGTCGATTGCCGAGCGCAGCCTGGAAGTGATGCTGACCGGCACCTTGATGGCGCATTTCTCCGATTGGCGCGAAGGCTTGCCCAGCGGCACCGAAGAGCGCTTCCGCGCCGCCATGGAACAACTCAGTGAGCAATCGCGCGTCGCGTTCCGTTCCTTGGTGCACGACCAAACCGCCGTGTTCGAGCTGTTCCTCACCGCCACGCCGGTGCGCGAGCTGACGCACGTGCACTTCGGCTCTCGCCCCGCCTACCGCGAGCGCGGCGCCGGTACGATGGCGGGCATCCGCGCCATTCCTTGGAACTTCGGCTGGACGCAAATGCGCCTGATGGTCAGCGCCTGGCTCGGCGCGGGCGCGGCGCTCGAGACGATGATGAAGCAGCCGGGCGGCGAACAGGTGCTGAAGGACATGGCGAGAAGCTGGCCCTTCTTCGGCGATTTGCTGGACAAGCTGGAGATGGTCTGCGCCAAGGCCGACCTCGAGATTGCAAAGTTGTATGTCGAGCAGCTGGGCGGCAACGCGCAAATCACCGCCGAAATCGAGCGCGACTTCATGCGCACGGTGCGTTGCCTCAACGCCATCCGCGGCCGTGACTTGCTCGCCGACCACCGCTTCCTGCAGGGCTCGTTGGGCCTGCGCAACCCTTACGTAGACCCGCTCAGCCTGCTTCAAGTCAGCTTGCTGAAAAAGAAGCGCACCCTGGCCGAAGATCATCCCGATCGCCCCTTGCTGGATCAGGCCCTGGGGACCACGCTAAACGGCATTGCGCAGGGCATGCGAAACACCGGCTGACGCAAGCGGGCGGGGTCTGCCATGACCCCCAGCCCCGAAAATTCGTCCATGCCCGCGTCACCCTCGGCCGAAGAGCTGGGACAGGGTCGTTACGTCATCACCGGCTCGCTCGGCGCCGGCTCCCAGGGAGAGACGCTGGACGCGGTCGACAAGCGCGAAGGCCGCCCCGTCGCCATCAAGCGCTTCACCCTCCGCTCCGCCAAGTCGTGGAAGGACGTGGAGCTGGCCGAGCGCGAAGCCAACGTGCTGGCGTCGCTCAGCCACTCCGGCCTGCCCCGCTACATCGAGCACTTCGAAGAGAACGGCGCGCTCTACCTGGTGATGGAAAAGATCGAGGGCGAAACGCTGCACGCGCGACGCGGGGCTCGATCAGGCGCAAGTCATGCGTTTCTTGCGCGACGCCGGGGCCTGCCTTCGCTACCTGCACTCGCAGGCGCCCCCGGTCGTGCACCGTGACATCAAGCCCGGCAACGTGATTCTACGGCCCGACGGCTCGTACTGCTTGGTCGACTTCGGCTCGGTGCGGGACCGCTTGAAGCCGGAGGGTGGCAGCACCGTCGTCGGCACCTTCGGCTTCATGGCGCCGGAGCAGTTTCAGGGCCGCGCGGGGCCGGCCAGCGACGTGTACGCGGTCGGAGCCACCGCGCTCAGCCTGCTCACCGGTCGCGAGCCGGAAGATTTACCGCACAAGGGTTTGGGCGTGGACGTGGAGAGCGCGCTCGGCGGCCAGGTCGATCGGCGCCTGGTCAGCGTTCTTTTGCGCATGCTCGAGCCGGATCCGGACAAGCGAGCGCGCTCCGTAGAAGACGCGCTGCGCGCCGCCGGCCTCGCCTCGGGGGTTGGCTCGCCGTCCACTCCGCCGCCACGCGCCGGTTCGGCGGCCCCGCCACCGCCGCGCCCCGGCTCCGCCGCAGAAGCCAAAGCCGCTCGCCGCGAGCGCCTCCGCGAGCGCTTCCACGAGCTCGAAGACGAGCAGCATCAACGTTACGCGTCACGGGAAGAGCGGCGCGCTCGCAAGCACGCCGAACGCGAAGAGCGGCGCGCCCGCAAACACGCCGAGCGTGCAACGCGCCACTACGCCCGCAACTGGCACCGTCCCGGGCCGCCCGTGCCGCCCGGCGTCATCCTCGGCATCGTCCTGCTCTTCGCGCTGCGCTTGGCCAGCGTCGCCACGTTCGCGCTTTTCGGCGTCCTGCTCCCGCTGCTGTTCACGCTCATCTCCGTCCCACGCCGGCGCGCACGCATGCTGGAAATCGCGCAAGCCGGCCAAAGAGGCCTGGCCCGCGCCCGCGCCCACATTCGCTACCAATTCATGGGCGGCCCGATCCCCCCCGAGCTCGAACGCTTCCTCCACGATCGCGGCATCGATCCCGAAACGCGCCGCCCCTCCACCCCCACTCCCGGCCCCTTCGCCCCGCCGTGGGGCCCCTTCGCGAGCGGCGGTCCCGCCCCCGCCCCTCGCCGGCGCGTGTCCGTCGACGTCGAAGCCGAAGCCGAAGCCGACAACCGCGCAACCCACGAAGACCCCCTCGACGCCGAAGCCAACGAGAACGACTCCCCGCGCCCCTCACGCGCTCGCCGCTGAAACCGCAGCCCGACAGCAGCTCACAACCTCCGGCAGCCTACGAGCTAGGAATCTTGGCCTCCGCTAGCAAGCGTTCCCGCCGCCCTTCGCTCGCGCCAGAATAAGAGCTCGATCGTGTCAGGGTGGCGGCCGCGCCGCAGCTCCTAAGGATTCATCACATCTTGGGCTGCCGCGCCGCAGCTTACTTGCAGAAACTACCGTGGCGTCGCAAGGCGACGCCTAGCGACCCCTTCGGGCTGCTGCCCTCCTGGTGGGGGGTCTTACCGAGAGCCTCCGAGATTTTCACAGGAAGATCGGAAGGGCAGGAAGGCGAGAGACGAGAACGCATTTTTGTTTTTGGAGGACCAAAACCAAAAATATTTCCCTCCAAGGCCAGAAGGCGACCGGTCCGCCCAATCGCAACGGCCCGCCGACGGCTGCGCACCCCCAAGTCCCCCGCCCTGATGGCTTGAAACCTGCTGGCCACCGCCACCACGACGGAGCCGCGTCGGCTGGCTGTCAGATGGTCGGTGAGTCACGGGAATAGCAACGGCAGGTCCAGCTCGCTGTCCCGCGACGCCAATTCGCGACGCGAGAATTAGCTGATATCACCTGATAATTAGGTGATATCACCTGATATCAGGATCGAGGAGTGACCGCCCGGGGGCGCATGGGCGCGTTGGAGGGCTCGGGTTTTCAGCCCAGACGGAACCGTCGATTTGCGCGACGGGTACGGTCGGCGTCCGTGCCGGCTCTGCAAGTTTCTTTCTCGGACGACGGGCGGCTGCGATTCAGGCTGCGGCGTGGCCGCCTAAGAGGTGTCGAAGCCTAGCGGGCGCCGATTGGCGGCGCCGGTGAGTGCTCTCAGTCGCCCTTGCGCTTGTCGTTCTTGTCCAGATCGGGGACGACGCGCGCGACGCGTTGACGAACGACGTCTTTGACGAGAGCCCAGAGGGTTTCTTCGTCTTCGGTTTCGCCGATCAGGCCGAGCGGGACGCGGAACCCGCCCATGTCGGCCCGACCGCCACCGTAGGGGCGACCTTGGCTGTCATCACCGAAGGCATTTTGCATGAAAGCCGCCGGGTCGACGGAGGCGCGACGGGTGCGCAGGCTGCCGTCGATGCGGTCTTCGATGATGCCGAAGACGACGACGGTGTCGATGTCCTCGCGGCGCAAGATGTAGTCGGCCGCCATCGGGATGGCGTCGCGGTTGATGGCGGAGACGCGGCCGACGCCAGCGATGGCGAAATCGCGCACCACTTCCAGATCGCGCAGGGCGCGACCGACGGCTTCCATCGCTTCGGCGGTCAGGGTGCGGCGGCCGACACGGCTCAGCGTCTCGGCGTCCGAGAACTGCTTCAAGTAGGCGGCGGCGCGAAAATCGTTGGGCGTCGCGAAGGCAAAGTCGTCGGTGTCGGTTTGGATGCCGAAGAACATCGCGGTCGCGACGGATGCGTCGTCGTTGCCGTTGGCGCCGAACGGAGCCAAGCCGCGCTCGCTGTATTCGGCGTAGATAGTCGCGGTGGCGCCGACGTCGTGACGGATGTCGACGAAGGGCGCCTTGGGAATGGCCGCTGGTCGGTGGTGATCCACCACCGTGAGTAGCTGCACGCTCTCCGGCACCTTGATCGCCTGCTCGCTTTGGCTGGCGTCGACGAGCGAAAGGTAGCCGTAGGTCGCCAGCTCTTCCGAGTCGGTGACCTTGATCATCGGCACGTTGAGCAGCTTCACCATCGCGCGATTTTCGGCGCGCGAGATCGGAAGCACGTGCGCAATGGTCGCGGACACGCCGATTCGTTCGCAGATTCGCTTGTGCGCCAGCGCGCTGCCGATGCTGTCGGGATCGGGGTGCCCGCCCAGCAGGATCACGTGAGGTTTGTCGGTCGCGCCTGCGAGCACGCGCTCGAGCTCTTGCCACCTATCGGCGTGACCCATAGCTCTTTGCTGCCTGTGGCATTGAAGAGGCTTTGTATACACCACACGCGCCCGGCTGCCGGGAAAGCAGAATAAGACCCTATAACTTCAATAGGTTACGTCCAGCCAGACTGAAGCGTCAGAAATGCGGGGTATCCGGGGGAACGCTTGTACACTCCCCTGCGTGACCCGTGTGCCCTGCGCGGCGGGCCTCGTGTTGGCCCTGGTTTCTTGCCAGGGAAAGCGCGAAGCCGGCCCGAGCCCGAGCCCAGTGAGCCCGCCCAAGGCTGCCGCCAGCGTGGCCGCGGTTCCGTCTGCCAGCGCGATGCCCAGTTCGATAAGCGCGAGCGCCGCCGGGAACACCGCGCCTAGCGCAAGCGCCGCCGCCCCCGAGGCCACGGCAA
>JBEQSW010000342.1:0-7931 GCA_040348565.1 Myxococcales bacterium
GCTCCGGCGTCAGGTCCGTCAATGCCTGCTCCACTGCCACGGTAACGTCGAAGTCCACCGCCGCGCGCGAGGTTCCTGCCGGGAGGGTGGCCTTGTCCAACGCCGGGCCAAAGTCGCCGCCCTCCTGCTTCCAGGTGCGGTTGCCATTGTTCCAGTTCAGCCACGACGCGCGCGCTTCGATGACCTCGTGCTCGAGCTGGCGCACCGCCAAGCGACGCGTGACGAGGTCGACATCGGCATTGGACTCGAGGTGCAACGCCAGCGTGGCGCGCAGTAAGACGGCGCCGGTCGGCAGGGTCGGCACTTGCACCTGCAACAGTGCTCGCCGTTCGGCGCCGCCAGCGATGACGGAAAGCGTGGGCTCGCCGCCATGGCTGTTGTTGTTGGGTTTGGCGGCGTCGATCCAGGTGTCGGCAGTCACGTCTCCGACCGTCGATTGAGGGCTCGCGCACGACGGAGCGCCGCCAGCGCCACCAGCGCCACCAGGCGCGCCTCCCTGGCTGGTGGATGGATCACCGCCGACGCCACCAGCACCACCCTCGCCTGCGCCCGAGCTCGCCTCGGCACCTGCGCCTGCGCTGGTTTCTGCACCCGCACCGGCGTTTGGGTGAACGCTCTCTGAGCCGCCGGCGCCCGCCGCCGACGAGGTGCCCGCCGCCGAGGTGCCGGCCGTACCTTGGGGTAGGACGGCTTCGTCCGGAAAAACCGAGCAGCTGAACGCGGTGGCAAGGGCTAGGAACCCAAGCCGGGCCGCGGTTTGGAAGCGCGCAGACACGTCTATAAAGCTAGCACCCATCTCGACCGGCGCGGCAGACTAGGCGGCCCCCCGAGCTTGGAAAAGCGGCAAGAATCGTGAGAGCATGTGGCATGGGCCGCTGGTTTTTTGCTCGAGTTAACGTTGCCGCAGGTTGTGCGCTCCTGGCGCTTGCGTCGCTTGGCGGTTGCGGGGGTCCGGGGCCGGCCGCCAATCCGTCGTCTCGAGAGCTCGACCAGCGTCACTGCACGAGCAACAGCGATTGCGCGAGTGGGTTTTGCTCTTCGAGCGGCCGCTGCGGCTGAGCGGGACCAAGGCGGCGAGCGAGCGATTTGACGAGCGCTCAGCTGAGCCTTACACTCGGCTCACTTTCGTGAATTCCTCTGTGCGTCGAATGCCGAGCATGCCTAGCGCAAAGCGCCGGGTAGCCGTGTATTCGATGCGTTGAGCAGCAGCCAACGAACGAGAGCAACACGAGCCGCCCGCGGGTGGCTCGTTTGGTTTTGTCCTGCGGGTCCCTCGCGCGCGGCTCCCCCTCCACCGAGCCGAGGATCCCATGAACAATCCGCAATTTCCGCTATTTCTGAGCACCGCCATCCCGTACGTCAACGCCGCGCCCCACGTAGGGCACGCGCTCGAGCTTTTGCTGGGAGACGCGCTGGCGCGACACGCGCGCCAACGCGGGCGTGACGTGCGCCTCACCGGCGGCACCGATGACCACAGTCTGAAGAACGCTCGCGCCGCCGCCGCGCGTGGCATCCCCACGAGCGCGCTGGTCAGCGAGCAGGGCGAGCTCTTTCGGCGCCTGCAAGCGCCGTTGGGAGTCGCGCTGGACGACTACCTACATACGTCGCGCGACGCGCGGCACGCCCCCGCCGTGACGGCGCTTTGGCGCCGCTGCGCCGAAGCCGGCGACCTCTACACCAAAGCGTATACCGGTCGCTATTGCACCGGCTGCGAGGCGTTCTTGAGCGACGCCGAGCTGGTCAACGGAGGCTGTGCGGTTCACCGCGATCCGCTCGAAGAGGTGGAAGAAACCAATTGGTTCTTCCGCCTCTCGCGCTATGAACAGCCGCTGTTGGACGCGCTGGCGAGCGGCGCCTTGCGCGTGGAGCCGCGCGAACGCCAAAACGAGGTCGAGAGCTTCGTGCGCGGTGGCCTGGTCGACTTCAGCGTCTCTCGGAGCCGAGCGCGGGCGCGCGACGTGGGCATCTCCGTTCCGGGCGACGATACCCAGGTCATTTACGTGTGGTTCGACGCGCTCGCCAACTACCTTTCGCTGCTCGGTTTTCCCGAGCCAACACCGGAGCGGGAGCGCTATTGGAGCGAGAGGCCGGCCGTGCGCGAGCACCTGATCGGAAAAGACATCTTGCGCTTCCACGCGGTTTATTGGCCGGCCATCTTGCTGAGCGCGGGCCTGCCGCTGCCCAGCGCCGTCAAGGTGCACGGCTTCGTCACTCTCGAGGGTAACAAGATTGGCAAGTCTCTGGGCAACGCGGTCGATCCGTTCGGGCTGGTGGAGCGCTTCGGCACCAGCGCCGTGCGCTTCTATTGCTTGCGCCACCTGCACACCACGCGCGACAGCGACTTTCGCGTCGAACGCCTGATCGAGGCGCACGACTCGGAGCTGGCCGGCAACCTCGGCAACCTGCTGCAGCGCGTGACCACCCTGGCGTTGCGACACCCGAGCCTGCCGCTCGTGCCCGGGCGCGCGGCTGACAGCGACGCCGATCGCGAGCTGCGCGACGCCGCCGCGCGAGCCGGCGCCGAGGTCTGCAAGGCGGTCGACGACTTTGCGCTTCATCGAGCGCTGGCCAGCATCTTGGAGCTGGCCAGCGCCGCCAACCGCTACCTCGACTCGCAGGAGCCGTGGACGCTATCGCGGCGCGCCAAAGCCGCCAAAACGCCGGAAGCCGCGCAAGACCTGCTCGCGCAGCTCAGCCACGTGCTGTGGCGGCTGTGCGAAGGGCTGCGCGTGACCGCCGTCTTGCTCGCGCCGTTTCTGCCCGACGCCGCGCGCAGCATCGTCGCGCGGTTGGGCGTGCCCGAGGCCGAGCTCGGCAGCCTCGCTCACGCGCGTTTTGGCGCTGAGGCACGCTTCTCGCCCCAGCCAGGCAAGGCGCTATTTCCTCGCCTGGCGCCGGTCGAACCGCGGACTACCTGAGGCCGCGGCACGACTCCGAGCCGACGGCGTCGCCTACTTGGCGGCGCCGTCGCCGGTGTTCATGTATTCGTACAAGCGGTTGGCGGGGAACATGGGGCCGTTGACGCTGCTGAACGGCCGCGAGGTAGTGGCGGCCACGGACCAGGGATCGGCGGCGCGAATGTGGGCGCCGAGCGTCGACTCGCGCACCAAAGCTTGACCGTTCGGGTACACGCCGGTGGCGGCGAGCATGGCGTAGGTCGCCTGGTCTTTGCCGCTCTCGTCCCAAGCGCGGCCGAGATAGATGGAACCTGCCGTACTGCCCGCGTCGGCCGTGAATTGGCTCTTGTTCACCAAGATGCCGAACGGATTGCGCGCGTCGGTGCTGGGGGCCAAACAGTACCCCTTGGAGCCTTGGCGCGGACTGACGAAGTGAATCTCGCTGTCGTCGATCACGAGCACGCCGCGCCCGAAGATGAAATCCGTATCGCCTTGGATGAAGCTCTTCGTCACGTAAACTCGCGCGATCACGGTCGTTGCCCCAGACTTCACGAAGAAGGTGTCCTGGTTACCAATCAAGCGCACGTTCTCGTAGATCTGCTTGTCACCCTGGGTCATCAGCGCGACGGCTTGTACGCTGCCGGTGAGACCGGTTTCGTCGAGGTCGTTCTCGAACGTCAGGTTCTTGGCTTGAAAACCGTTGGCGAACGCCGCAAAGGTGGGGCTACCGCTGGTGCCGTAGGTGGTAGCCGTGAGCGCCGGGTTGCAGGGGTTGGCGGGGGTGTTGGCGTCTTTGGGCTTGCCAGCGTAGTTGTCGAACACGATGCGCGTCGCGCTGGCGTCGGGGTTCTTGCTGTAGAGAGTGATGGGCGGGCCGCCGCTGGGCACGCACACGACTTCGCGGTACTCGCCGTCGGCAACCTCGATCGCGATGCGCTCGGTGCCGCCCATGGCCACCGCCTTGTCGATCGCGGATTGAATCGTCGTGTCGCTGCCGCCGCTGGCCGCAACGGTGAACTTGGGAGTGAGGGCGGTGACGTCCCCGACCCCGGCGGTCGGATCCCAGTCGTCCTTGATCGGAGCGTCCACCGTGCTGCCGTGCTCGAAGTATTTCAGCACCGTGAAGTCGGCGGCGGTGGTGGTGCCTAGCTGCGGCCGAGTCGCGCTGCCTTCGACGGGCGTGGCGCCGCCAAAGCTCACGGCGCCGCCGCTGGCTCCAGCGCTGCCAGCGGTACCGCCGGCTCCGCCCGCCGTGGCGCTGCCCGCGACCCCGCCGGTGCTGACGCCGCCCGCCGTCCCAGCGCCGCTCTCGCCCGAAGACGAGCTGCCACCGGAGGCCGTCCCGGCCATCGCGGCGGCCGTGCCGGCAGCGCCGCTCGAGCCGTTTGGTGAGTTGCCTTTACTTCCGTCACCTCCGCAGGCCGAGGCGGCCAGGCACAGCGCGCCACAGGCGCTGGCCCCGAGAGCCAAAAACAACGGGCGGAAACGGGAGATTTTGAACGCGGGCGTGTACATCGAGCACTAGCTCCAACACCCGCTGAATTGTTGAAACCATGTATCTCACGAGCGCAGGCGGCTCGCAACCGCCATCCGTTCAGCCGGCGATTTTCCTTATTTCGGGTAAAGAGCGCCGCAATTGGCCTCTGAGGACACTGCTCCATCTGCAGACTGCAACTCAGCGAGGAGGCTGCCGGTGGACGACGTGGCGAAAGCGCCCTTGTCAGAATTTTCCGGAACGCACGCGGACGCGCGCGCCAAGCTCGAAAGCGCCTTGGCGCAGCTGCGGGCGGGGGCCGACCCGCTGCCGCTGCTGGAGGCCCTGCAAGAGCAAGCGGAGCAAGGCGGGCACGAAGACGCGCTGGCCGCCGCTTACGCCGCCGCATTGAGCGACGAGGCGCTGGGTGCGCTGCCGAGCCCCGCTCGTTTGGAGGTGTTGCTGCAAGCCGCCTGGCTCTGTGGACAACGCGACGAGCACGAAGCCGCCACGCTCCAAGCCGCTACGCTGGCGCTGGAGCTTTCGCCGGCCGACGAGCGGGCGCTGGCGATCGCCGAGCCGCTGTTGCTGGAAGCCGCGCAGTACAGCGAGCTGGCCAATCGCTTCGCGGAGGCGGCGAGCGTCGCGCCCAGCGAAGAGCGAGCGCGCCAGCTGTTGGAGCGGGCCATCCACATGCTGGAATCCGTCCCGGAAGCGACCCCGGCGGTGGTGGGCTTGACGGAGCGATTGGCGAAGTTGAGCCAGCTGCGTGAAAGCGAAGACACTTTGCTGGCCCTGCTGCGCGGCGGAGGCAACGAAGCCGCGAGCGCGCTCGTCAAGCTCGGCGAACGCTGGTTGAGCGAGGGGCGCGCTAGTGAAGGCGTGCAACGGCTGCCAATGGATCTGAACGACGTGAAGGGCGACGCGGCGCTCGACGTGCTCGAGCGTTTGTTCGACCAAGCCGACGAGGCGAAGCGGCTGGAGCAGGTGCTGCTGCGGCGCGCGGAGCAAGAGCAAACCGCGCTAGGTCGCGGGCGCGCCCTGGAAAAACTGGGCAACTTTCATCATGATTTTCAGCGTGATCAGGCGGCGGCGGTGGGCGCCTTCTTGGCGGCCGCGCAAGCCTACGCCCAGGCCGGCGAGACGGAAGACGCCGAGCGCGCGTACGAACGTTTGCTCGACATCGCGCCCGATCACGTCAATGCCGCCGCCCGCCTGATGTCGCTGAGAGCCGAGACCGGCAACTTCGCGGGCGTGGCCGATGCGTTCGGCGTCGTGCTGCGCGCGTCCGACGACAACCGGCACGTCGGCGAGCTTCTGTTGTCGGTGGCGGGCGCGGCCGGGCGCTTCGGTGCGGCCGAAGAATTCGCAGAGCTGGCCGACAACCTGCAGTGGCGCCTGGGCGGCGACGAGCGTGAGCTGTCGACGCGACTGTTGCGCGAGAGCGCCGCGCTGTACGCCGCGCAAATGCGCTACGACGAAGGCGCCGAGCTTTACCGGCGTCTGATCGCCGACCGCGCGACCAGCGAGGACCTGGACGCCTATCAAGCGTTGATCGACTCGAACCCGGTCAGCGAATGGCGACGCACCCAGCAGCGCTGGCTGTTCGAGTGGCAGGAAAACCATAGCTCGGATCGGCCGACGGTCTTGCTGGCCTGGGCGCGCTTCGAAGAAGACGAGCTCGGCGACCCCGAGTCGGCGCTGAGCGTGCTCGGCAAAGCCGCCGAGCTTGCCCCCGATCGCCCCGAAATTTGGGAAAATTTGGCGCGTTTGCGCCTCTTGGACGGGGACGGTGAAGGTGGAGTGGAAGCCGCCCTGCAGCTGCGCCGGCTGGGGCGAGACGTCGACGCCTCGCTCCTGGGCTTGGTGCTCGAGCACGATCCCGGGGCGCGTTGGGCGGTCGATCGCGTGAAGCTTTCGCTCAGCGCCGAGCAGCGCTGGCCCGAGCTGTTCGAGCTCTACGACCGCGCCATCGCCGCCACCGCCGACGACAAACAGCGAGCAGCCTGGCTCGACGAAGCCGCGATCGCCGCACGCGACGTGGCGCAAGATCGTGCACGCGCGCTCAGCTACTGGGAGCAGCACGCCGAGCTCGTGCCGGCCGATGCGCGAGTCGATCTGGCGCTCGAGCGTTTGTACGAGCAGTTCGACGCGAAGCAATCGCTGATCCGACACTTGGAGCGGCGCCTGCTGCGGGTCGAAGCCGCGCAGCGTGACGCGCTCGAGCGGCGCATCACCGAGCTGTCACTCGACGTGGGCGCCCTGGGCGAGGCCCTGAGCACCATCGAGCGGCTGTACGCCCGGGCTCCCAGCGACGGCGCGGAGCTTTTGGAGCGCCTGTTTGCTCGCAGCCTGGAGCTGGTCGAAAGCGGGCCCGGCGCGCGTGAGGCAGGCCGAAAAGCCGCGCGTCTGTTGCGCGCTCGGGCCAGCGAGCAACAGCAACCGGAAACGTCTGCGCGTCTTCTGCGCGCGGAGCTGACCCTCGAGCTCGATACCGCCGAGCGCCGCGAGCTGTTGGCCGAGCTGTCGCGTCTGTGCGAGCGCGAGCTGGGCGATTTGCCCGGCGCGTTCGAGGCCGAGCGCGAGCTATTTCTATCGACCCGAGGCGAGCGCGAGCGCAAACGGTTGGAGAAGCTGGCCAAGAAGCTCGGGCGTTGGGCGGAGCTGGCCCAGGTCTACGCCGAAGCTTCTCGCGCCGAAGTGGAGCTTGACGCGCGCCGCGCGCTGCTGCGGCGCGCAGCCGAGGTCGCCAAGGCGCGCCTGCAGGATGCGCCGCTGGCGGTGAGGTTGTACCGCCAACTGTTCGACCTCGAGCCGGAGCATGCCAGCGTCGTCTTCGAGCAGCTGGAGGGCGAGCACGGCGAGCTGCCGGAGGCATTCGAGGCGCTGTGCCAGCTCCTGGACCAGACGCGCCGCTTCGAAGAGCTGTCGGCAGTGCTGGTGAGAGCGACCCAAACGCGGCCGTCCCCAGCGCTGTTTTCGCGGCTGGGCCGCCTGCAAGCCGACGAGCTCGGCGACGGCGCGTCGGCCATTGCCTCGCATTTGGCGGCCAGCGACGTGCGCTCGGCGGGCGAGGTTTTTCTGCGAAAGCCGTCGGTTTTTTCGGAAGATGCCGGGCCCGCCCTGGATCTCGCCGAGCGGCTGTTCGGCGTTGGGCTGCCGGAGGGAGCGCTGCGCGTGCTGCGCCACCAGCTGGCCTACTACGGCGACCACTATCCGCCGGAACGCAAGCGCGTGCACCTGGAGCTGGTCCGGGCGCTCGAGGAGTCGGGCGCCAGCGACGCGGCACAAAGCGAGCTCTTGGAAGCGGCCAAGCGCTACCCGACCGACGCCGACGTGCAGCGCGCGTGTGCTTCGGCCGCGGCGGCGCGCGAGGATTGGGATCGCGCCGAGCAATGCTACCGCTCGTTGCTATTGCTGCTCCACGGCACGGGAGCCGCGAACACGAGCCTGCGCCGCGCTTCGGTGTACGTGGAGCTAGGGTCCATCAAGCGCCGACGCAACGACGACGCCGCAGCCAAAGAGCTGTTCGACTCCGCCTTCGAAGCGGCGCTGGGTGA
>JBEQSW010000344.1:0-14293 GCA_040348565.1 Myxococcales bacterium
GTGGATTTGGGCGGCGTGCACGGGGCCAAGTCGGCGACCGTCGACATGGACATGAAGGCGACCGAAGTGGGCATCGCCACGGGCCAGGTCTATCCGTTCGACATGTTCCAAGCCGAGCGGCACACCAGCGAGTCGAACTTCCGCGCCGATACGAACTTGGAGTTCGTCGACTGCGGCACCATCGTGCCCGACGTGCCGAAGTAGCCGCGGCTACTCGGCGGGTTTGGGTTTGGGCCTGGGCGCCGGAGCCGGCGCGTCGCTGCCCTTGAGCTTCTTGCCGGCCTTTTCGAAGGCCTCGCCGGTCTTGTGCGCGGCTTTCTCCAGCGCCTGGCCGGTCTTCTCGGCGGCGTGATCGACGTGCTTGCCGGCGCGCTGCATGGGGCCTTCGGCTTCCTTGTCGTGGTGGCAGCCAAGGACCAGCCAGCCAACCAAGCTGAACCAGAGTGCGTGCTTCACGGGAGGATTCTAGGGCCAACGTCGCATTGTTGCCAGTGGAGCAACGTGGGGGTGCGTCCGGCGCGATTGTGGCGTGACCGGCGGCTCCTTACCCTACCTGTCTCGAGGAGCCGAAGATGACGAAAGCAGTCAGGGAAGCCGAAAAGATCTTGTCGTCGCACCGCCAGTTGGAAGGAGCTGGCTTCATCGTGCGACGTCCGTTGCCCGCGTCGGGGCTGACGGCCTTGGATCCGTTCTTGCTCATCGACGAGATGGGCCCCATCGAATATCAACCCGGTGAGGCCGTCGGCGCGCCCGACCACCCGCACCGCGGCTTCGAGACCGTCACCTACGTGCTCGAGGGCGAAGTGTTGCACGAAGACTCGGCCGGCCATCGCGGCACGATCAAGCCGGGCGGCGTGCAGTGGATGACGGCGGGCGGCGGTATCGTGCACTCCGAGACTCCGTCGGCGGCCACGTTGGCCAGCGGCGGTCGAGCCCACGGTTTTCAAATTTGGGTCAACCTCCCGGCGCGCTTGAAGATGACGCGCCCGCGCTATCAAGAGCTGGGCGCCGAGCAGATCCCCAGCGCCGAGACCGCCGACGGGTTGGCTCGGGTGAAGATCATCGCCGGCGAGGCGCTCGGTGTGCGCGCCGCGATCGACACGCATACACCCATCGTTTATCAAGACTGGTCGCTCGCGCCGGGCGCCGACGTGACGCTGGCGCTCGATCCCGCGCAGCGCGCGCTGGTGTACGTGTTTTCGGGCGCGGCGGAGGTCGGAAATTTGGGCAAAACCGTGCAAGACGGTCAGCTCGCGGTGCTCGGTGCAGGCGACGCGGTGAGACTGCGCGGGACTTCAGAGCACGCGCGGCTGCTGCTACTGGCGGGGGTACCGCTGGGGGAGCCCGTCGCGCGCTACGGCCCGTTCGTGATGAACACGCAGAGCGAGCTGCGGCAAGCCTTCGAAGACTACCAATCGGGGCGGATGGGCGAGATCACCCGCACGGCGCAGGTTGGCTGAATCAGCCCGCAGCGGCCAGCACGTCAGGGGGAGCGCCCAGGCGCTCGGCGAAGGCTCGGAATTGGTGGCGCAGCTCCAGCGGGTGGGGGCCCTGCGCCACCGCCAGCGTGACCAGCAAGGCATCGTCGAGCCTGCCGTGGGCCACTAGCTGCTCGATGAAGAATGCGCATGCGTTCACCATGTGGTCGTCGAAGGCCGGAAATCCGAGCGCGCGCACCAGCGTTCCCGTGAGCTCTGGCGAAGGGCCGCGGTGCTTGAACAGCAGCTGCAGCTTCTCCAGGCTGGCGTAGCTGCGCAGTCGCACCGCCAGCCAGGACGCGTCTTGTTCGGGCTGGCCGAGCAGGCTGGGGGTGAAGGGCAACGGCAAGACTTCGCCGGCTTGCAACGCGCGCGGAGTGCCCACTACGAATAACGCGCCACTGTCGACCACGCGCGTGATCTCGAAGCCCGCGCGCCGCAGCAAAGCCGCGAGCGTGTTCGGGCTGTAGCTGACGAGGTGTACGTTTTGGAAGAAGTTCTCTTCCAAGAGTCCGTACGGTTGATAGACGTTCGGCACCTCGATCAGGAGCGTGCCTCCCGGCGCCAGCAAAGACCGCAGCTTGAGCAGAGCGGCCAGCGGATCTTGGACGTGCTCCAGCACGTGAAACCACTGCACGTGATCGAAGCGGCGCTCGCCGGGCTCGAAATCTTCGAGCGCGCCCGTGAAGCAGTCGATGCCGGCTTGGCGCGCCTGCTCCGCCTCCGCCTCGCCCGGCTCGATGCCGAAGGGCACGATGTTCGCTCGCTCCCGCAGCAAGTCGAGAGTCTTGCCCTGGCGGCAGCCAATCTCGAGCACGCGCGCGCCTTCGACCATCGGCGTCAGGCTCAGCGCGTTGTCGGCCTGCTGTCGGTGCCAGCGCAGCAAGGCATCTTCGTAGCCTGGCGAGCCCGGCCTGAGGCGTTTGCCGTTCGCGTCGGCGTAGCCCACGTCGCCGTAGTGCTCTCGGTACGTCGAGCGGTAATACTCGGCCATGGCCTCGGCCGTCGGTCGCGGCGAAACGTAGACCGTCGCGCAGGTCTGGCAGCACACGTTGCGCACGGCCATGCCGAAGCGACCTTTTTCGCCCACCACGATGCCCGCGCTTTCGCCGCACAGCGGGCAGGGCACGTGCTCGGTCGCCTCGGGAATGGACAGCTGCATGCCGCTCGCTCAGCAACTTGCGTTCCAGCCCGAGCGTCGCGCGGCAAACGACAGTTGCGCACAGAAACGCCGCGCATCGGCGCGCTCTGGAGCGTGACGCGCGCCAGAGTACTGACGCGCGTCAACGGCTTGACGTTACCGGCTCTTGCCGTCGACGTGACGCGTGGCTAGCGCCTGCGGGTCCACGTCGTCCAGACAGCGGACGTTGATGGCACGCGTCTCGACGCCGTCTTTGCCGACGCCGCTGGCGAACGATTTGATGCCGCACACCGAGCAGAAGAGGTGGTTGATGACCTTCGAATTGAAGCGATAGTCGGTCAACACCTCTGCGCCGCTCAATAGCTTGAACGACGCGGCCGGAACGAAGCGCAGCATGGTGCCGCTGCGCCCGCACATCGAGCAATTGCAGGTGATGGCCGGCTCGGCGAGATCGAGCGTGACCTCGTAGCGAACTTTGCCGCAGTGACAACCGCCTGCGTACGTCTTTGCTTCCGACATGGGCGCCAGCTTATTCGACGCTGAAGCGATGCACCATCACGTGCTTGTAGGTCTGGCCCGGCTTCAAAATGACTTGATCCTTCCAGGCCGGCACGTTGATGGCGTTGGGGTATTTTTGCGTCTCGAGGCAGAAGCCGTCGTACTGGTTGTACGTCGAGCCCTTGCCCTTGTTGGAGCCGTCCAGAAACTTTCCGGAGTAAAACTGCAGTCCGGGCTGGTCGGCCTCGAGCGTGAGCACGCGGCCGGACTTCGGATCTTTCACGCGCGCATTGGGGCGGAGCTTGTTCGGGTCACCGTTGACGATCCAGTTGTGGTCGAAGCCGATCGGCTTGCCGCCCACGGCTTCCAAATCTTTGCCGATCGTCTTGGGCTTGGTGAAGTCGTAAGGCGTGCCCTTGACCGGCTTGACGGAGCCGTCCGGAACCGGGTCGCCATTGGCGACGGGGGCGCTGGGCGTGTACTGGTCGGCAAAAATCGTAAGCTCGTGGTCCTTGATGGTGCCCGAGCCTTGGCCGCCGAGGTTCCAATAGGTGTGGTGCGCCATGTTCACGATCGTCGGCTTGTCGGTGGTGGCCTGCATCGTGACGACCAGCTCGTTCTTGTCGTTGAGCGCGTACACGACGCTCGCTTGTACGGTGCCAGGAAAGCCTTCTTCGCCGTCCTTGGACGTGTACTTGAAGTGAATTTCGGGCCCGTCCGGCGTTTCGGTCGTCTCGGCGTCCCAGACGACCTTGTCCCAGCCCTTTTTGCCGCCGTGCAAATTGTGGGGGCCGTTGTTGGCGTAAAGCTTGTACGTCTTGCCGTCGAGCTTGAACTCCGCGCCCTTGATGCGGTTGGCGATGCGGCCGACGGTGGCGCCGAAATAGGGCGTGGCCTTCACGTACTCATCGACAGAGTCGTAGCCGAGCACGATGTCCGCAAGCTTGCCCGCCTTGTCGGGTACGTGCAGCTCGGTGATGATCGTGCCGTAGTTGGAGACCTTCATTCGAAGGCCGTTCTTGTTGGTCAGGGTATAGAGCTGCACGGTCTTACCATCCACGGTGCCCCAGTCCGTCTTGACGACGGCCGCAGGCGGCTTGGGTTCGGGGGCGGCGGACTTGGCGTCCGCAGGAGCGGGAGCAACCGCGGCCGGCGGTGCGCTGGACGCTGTGGCGGGAGCGGGCTCGACCGGCGGCGCTTGCGTGCCGCCACAGCCTGGCAAAATTGCCAAGAGGAACCCGAACTGCAAAGTAGCCCTGCGCGGAAGCCGGATTTTCATGGTTGCGCCTCGTTCCAATAGCCAAGCGGATGCTCGAAGGCAACGCCCCCGCGTCAGCCGCCGCTCCAGCACGTAAGCGCGTGGTAGAGTACCCCCAAATGCCGGGGAAACCCGTGGAAGTCCCACCGAGCCGCAACGCTGCGGTGCTGCGCGCGCTGTTCGAGCAGCAAGTCGTGGGCGTCGGCCAACTCGATGAGAGCGGTCGCATTTTGTCCGCCAACGAGCCCTTGGCCAAGCTCCTCGGCTATGCCGCCAACGAGCTGGTCGGCTCCACGTTCACCGAGCACGCGCACCCGGACGACCGTCCCGCAATGCGCCAGTGTCTAGCCGCGCTGGTTGCGGGCGAGCCCTGCCGCGTGCTGCAAACGCGATACGTGCGCAAAGACGGCGGGGCGACGTGGGGCACCACCAACGTCACGGCGACGCGCGTCGACGCGAGCGGGCCCATCTCGCTGTTGGCGTTCGTGGTCGACGCAAGCGACCGCAAGCGGGCCGAGCGCGATGGCGCCTCCGAGCACCTGATGGCGGAGCGCGCTCAAGCCCTCGAGCTGGTAGTGCAGGGCACGCCCTTGCCAGAGGTGCTCGAAGCCCTGTGCGACATCGTCGATCGCCAGGCCACCTCGCCGGTACGCGCGAGCATTCTCCTGATGCAGGATGATGGCCTGCACCTGCGCCCCGCCGCGGGACGCCACATGCCGTCGGCGTGGTCTCGCGCGGTCGATCCTTGGCCGGTCGGGCTCGAGAGCGGAGCCTGCGGCGCGGCTGCGCATCGACGGGAGACGGTGGTGTCGCCGGACATCGCGAGTGACCCGCTGTGGACGCGCATGCGGGATCTGGCGTTGCAGCAGGGCTTTCGCGCATGCTGGTCGACGCCCATATTTTCGTCGGGTGGCTCGGTCTTGGGCACGCTTGCGCTCTACTACCCGCATTTTCACGAGCCCGATGCCAGCGAACGGCGCTTGGTCGACGTCGTCACCCGCACTGCCGGCGTGGCGATCGAGCGCAAGCGAGGCGAAGAGGGGACGAAGACGCACGGAGAGCGTCTGCGACTGCTTTGGGAGACGGCCGCCGTATTGCTGACGGCGGAGGAGCCGGAAGCGCTCGTGCGCGTACTGTTCGGGCGCATCGCACCCCACCTCAAGGTCGACGTGGTCCTGAGCTACGCGATGGCGGCTGGCGGCGACAGTCTCAAGCTCTTTTACTGCGATGGAATCTCGACCGAGCACGCGGCCGAATTTTCCGTGATCGAGCCGGAGTCTCCGCTGTGCGGTGACGTGACGCGGAGTCACGAGCCGTACTCCGTCTCACAGGTTCAACGCTCCGAAGACGCGCGTTGCGCCCCAATGAAGGCCCTCGGGCTGCGCGCCTACGCCTGCTTTCCACTCAATGCCGACGAGCGAGTACTCGGCGTGCTGGCGGTAGGCAGCCGCGTGCGCGACGGCTTCGAGGTCGACGAGCTGGAGTTCTTGCGCACGGTCACGCGCTACATGACCGTTGCCTACGAACGGTTACGCCTCGTGCGCGAGCTGCGCGAAGCCGATCGCAAGAAGGACGATTTCATCGCCCTTTTGGCTCACGAGCTGCGTAACCCTTTGGCTCCCTTGCGCAACGGCCTTCACGTCATGCGTTTGGCTTCGCACGACTCGGCCGCCGTCACGCGCGCGCGGACGATCATGGAGCGCCAGCTTTCACACATGGTGCGGCTGATCGACGACTTGCTGGACGTATCCCGCATCAGCTTGAACAAGCTGCAGTTGCAGCGCTCGCGCGTCGCCTTGGCAGAAATCGTCTCGAACGCGGTCGAGACGGCGCGACCAGTGATCGACCGCGCCGAGCATCATCTCGAAGTGGTGCTGCCGCCCGAGCCGGTGCTACTGGACGCGGATCTGACCCGTCTCGCGCAGGTTCTCGGCAATCTGTTGACGAACGCGGGCAAGTTCACGCCGAAGCGGGGGCACATCACGCTCAAGGCCGAAGTACAGGGTGACACCGTGCTGGTGGCGGTGGAGGACGACGGCATCGGGCTACGTCCAGAGTCTTTGGACGCCATCTTCGGCATGTTTTCGCAGGTGGATCACAGCGTCGAGCGCAGCACGGGCGGTCTCGGCATCGGGCTCGCGCTGGTCCGAGGCTTGACCGAGATGCACGGCGGCAGCGTGCGCGCCGACAGCGCCGGACTGGGTCGCGGCAGCCGCTTCAGCGTACGCCTACCCATACTGGTCACGCCGCCGGAAGAGCGCGCGCAAAACCTCGCCCCGACGACGCCCGACGCGCCTCGTCGTCGCATCCTCGTTGCCGACGACAATCATGACGCCGTCGAGTCTTTGGCGACCATGCTGCGACTCTCGGGCAACGAGGTGCACATCGCTTCCGATGGCATCGAAGCCGTAGCGCTCGCCGAGCAGCTCGTGCCGGACGTCGTGCTGATGGACATCGGTATGCCCCGCCTCAACGGCCGCGAGGCTACTCGACGCATCCGCGGTGAAGCCTGGGGGCGAGGCATGGTCGTCATCGCTCTCACCGGCTGGGGGCAGGAGTCGGATCGGCATCTTTCGCGCGAGGCCGGTTGTGACGACCACCTGGTGAAGCCGGTGGATTTTGCGGAGCTGGAGCGGTTGATAGCGGAGCTGTGCGGCAAAGCCGCGGAAGCGCGCGGGGCGCTCTTCGTATCCGCCAGCACTCCCGAGCACCCTCAGTAGCGACGGAGTCGACACCAAGACTCAGCGCATCTTTTCGCGCACGCTCTTGATCGCCTGCTGCAGGCCAACGACGCCCCCCGCCGCGGGGTTCAGATGAGGACGGATCAAGATCGCTGCTTCGTCGACGCCACCGACGAACTTGAAAGGCAAGCTCTTCGGCGCCACCGTCGAGAGCGCCAGCCCCACGCTGCGTACGAGGGCAGCGCGGAAGCCGCTGCCCTCCGCCACGACAATCTGCTCTTTCATCTGCGCCGCGAATTCCCGATAGAAATCGGACAGGGCGAGCCGCAGTTTGTCGCTCGGTGGGGGGGAGGTAGATTCGACGATCGCAAGGCTGCTGACCGGTTGCTTGCTCTCGTACACGAACGCGCGGGTCACCTTGCGCAGGTTATCCACAGCCTCTGCCGTTACTTCGAGTCGCCAAATTTGCAGCAACAGGCGATCCCATGTTGCGAGGCAATAATTGGGTTCGAGAGTCTTGATGACAGGGAGGACACTCACGGCTTAGTCGTGCCAGGATGCCACGGTGTTGCTCCGCCTGGAAGAGCAATGTCCTTTAGCGTGGCCCGCCGCCCCCCTACGGTGACGGAGTCAGGACGCGCTCTGCTTGAGCCGTCGCAAGCATCTCGCCGGCGAAGTCACTAAAGGCTGCGAAACCTTGATCGACCAGGGCCAGTAAGCCGGGCTCTTGATCGGCGGGGACTTGGATTTCGGTAATGCCCCTGTGGACGTCCGCGTCCTCTATGGTGTGGTCGCTCTCCGTGGCCAGGTGGTGGTGGCCCAGGTAGACAAGTTTCTTTCCAGTCTGTTTCGAGTAGCTGGTGCCGACGGCTGACACGCCGTCGATCGTGACCTTGCCGGCCGCCTCGATCACGTGCACCAGAACCAGCTTTTCGAGCGAGGTTGCGCCGTAGCCGAGCCGGCACATTCGATAGGTGAGCGCTCGAGTCTTTACGGTGGCGTCGCTCCAGATGAAACGTAACGCGTCGCTGAACCGCACGCGATCGTCGAGACCGAGCTTCTCCATGTCGTCCAAGAACCAGCGCCAATGGTTTTCGTCCTCGCGAGCATGAGCGTTGACGAGCGCCTGGTACTCGTCGCCGGGCGGGTCCACTTGCAGCACGAAGGCGTACAGGTCCGCGAACGACATGACGAAGTGGGCGACGGACGGCACGAAAGCCAGTCTCTTTCGGGGCTCGATGCTCTCGTCTCGCAAGAAGGCAAACAGCGGCAACTGCGAAAATTCGCGAGTTTTTTCCTCCAGTCGATCGATCACGAGCTTCATGGTCCCTGGCCTCCGTCGCTGGCGAGATTGGACAGTCGATCTAGCGCGCTCCAGAGCTTTTCGTGCACGGCGAGAGCACCCCGGACCATCGCGGGCAGGGCCGCGACGCCAGCCGCGTCGAGTCGCGATAGGCGTTCGGTGTCAGCGGCCGAGGCTTCGCGCAGGATGGAATCCAGAGAAAGACCAATCGACGAAGTCTCTTCGCTTTCGAGAAATTCGGCCAGGGTCTTGGCGAGAGCTCTTGCGGCGTTCGCCGCGGCGCTGCGCCCCGCGATCGCATCTACGGCTTCTGGGGACTCTTCGAACAGCGACAGCGCTTCGGTGAACAGGTTGCGATAGGGCTCGTACGCAACCGGCAGCGAGGTCCCGAGCGTGGCGTTGTCCGATAGCCACCGGTTGAGGTTCGCGAGGGACAACTCGGTAGTGTTGGTGAGCAACGCAGAAGCATTGCTCACCAAGAGCCAAAGCACCTCGCGCCGTTGCGATAGCCTCGAAAGCGCGCGAAGGAGGGGGTGCTCGGACAGGCTATATTGGGCGACGCAGCTCAGGATCTGGCTCGGGGAATCGAACAACATGTGGTCCCGCGTGCCGGCGGGAACCGAGCCGGGCGGGAATACGCAGCGCGTTTCCGTTCCGAGATAGACCGTGAGCCGGGGCACACCCCGATAGCGGCGGAACGCGACCCAGCTCTGCAGCCCCACGCCAGCGTCGAGCGGGCGGTTGGCGAAGGCGGCTAGCACCCGGCGGTACGGGGCATCGTCGATCCCTTGGGACCCCAAATAGCTTGCTACGCGTCGCTCGACTTCCAGATCGTCGAGCGCGTAGGCGCAGACGGGGACGTACTGAGTCGTGGCCGACGGTCGGTCGTCTTGTCCGCCGACGAACGCCGCGCAGGTGAAGGTCGCGCGTTCCTTGAAGCGGAGGGCGCGCCCGCCCATCGCGCGCGCGAAATCCTGCGCCTCGCCCCGCGTCGAATCGGATGCGGCCGACGCAGCGATCTCGAGGTCTTCCGGCGTGGCTTCATGATGGCGCACGTACACCTTCACCCGCGCCTGCTCGCTGGTCGATAGATCGAGCGCGAAGTACTTGAGCTCGTCTCGGTGAGGACCGCGCCGGGCCATCGTCGACGCCAGGTGACGCCAGGCGCGAGGTAGCCCGAGCCGTCGCAGAGCTTCCTCCACTAGCGCCACTGCGCTGCCGACGCCTTGCGCCTGCGGATTGAAGTAGGACTTGAAGCTCGGCGGCTTGCCGTTGGCGAACACCACCGCTGACCACAACGCGAACGGCCCCTGCATGCCGGAAGGGGTGAACAGATCGGAAACTAGCCTGAAGCGGCTCAAATCTGCCGCGTACTGCCGAGCGAGCTGCTCGTGCATTCGGAGAGCGGCGTCGCGGTGCCCCGCCAGAGTTTGCTCCTCTCCCTGAGGCTCGAACAACACGCGCACCTCGGAGCCAGTGGGGGAGATGGTCACCGAGAATTCGATCGGCGTATTGTCGTCGCTGATTTCCGAGATCCAGCCGGAGCCTGGTGCTCGCGCGAACGCCTCGACGCGGCTCCAGGGCACGATCAGATCGCGGAGCACGTCGTCGGCGGTCTTCGCGGTCTCGGCGGAGAGGCCAGTCGCGTCGCATAGACCCGCCAAGCGTCGCGACAGGCCTTCGACGAAACTGGACATCACGCGCTGGACAGCGCTCTCGCTCTCGTCCTCGCTCGAGTTGAGCGCCGTCGGCTTCAGGGAGGGCCGTTCTTGCCCCATGGTACCAAGCATAGCGTCGAGCGGACGAACGGCCATCGGGGCAATCTTGTAAGACCCAAGGGTGAAGCTCCCGATCAGTCCTTCGGGAAAATTCCTGGCCCTGGCGTCAAGATGTTGTGCGGATCGAATTGGTTCTTCGCCTGCTTGAATCCCTTCCATTCGGGACCGTAGTGGCGCCGCCAATCACCCGGGGTGAAGTCCAAGGTTCCGATGGGATAACGGGTACCTCCGAGCTGGCGCGCCATGTCGAACCAGACGTTGTTTCGCGCGCGTTTGTTGGCCGCGAAGTCTGCGTCGTAACCGGGCACGTCACGCGCGGTGAGCACGTCGAACAGCCAAACCAGCTCTTCGTCGGGCAGCCGAAACAGTGGGCGCGTGATGGTGGAGGTGAGCAGCGGAAACAGCAGCACGAACCCGAACTGCCCGACATCGTCGGGCGCAAAGCTGCTCACGATGTCTTGGACGTAGTCGCCCAGCTCGCTGTCGGGCAAAAACGCGTCGTACCAAGGGTGCATCACGTTGTCGAACATGCCGATGCTGCGCAGAGAAGCGATCAGGTTGTCCACTTGCAGCTGGAAGTCGAGGTACGGCAAGTCCACCGACTGCAAGGTGCCCGGTACGTAAGACAGGCCGCTCGTCATGGCCGCCATGTCGGGCGTGGTCGCCGCGTCGTGGAACTTGGCAAGGTTCAGTAAATAGGCGCGGGCGCCGGTGGTCGGATCCACGACGATGTTGAGGGCGTAGATGCTGTCGAGCTCGTTGCGGTAGACGAGCGTGCGCATGTCCGCCTGCAACGAGTGCACGTCGAAGTAGAGCATCGTCGTGTTCAACGCCAAGGCCTTGGCCGGCACCATCTTGACCTTGGCCCGCACGATGATGCCGCACTGACCTTGGCCGGCCAGGACGTGATCGAACAAGTTACGGTTCTGGTGCTCCGAGCAAACCTCGACTTTGCCCTTGCCGGTGACGACGGTGAGCTCGTGAACGTGCTGCACCTGCGTGCCGATGTTGTAAGCCATCCCGCTGATACCACCCATCGACAGCGTGCCGCCCACAGACAGGCCGATGAAGCCGGTGAGCACCGGCGGCGTCTGAGCGGGCAGGCTTGCTTCCAGCAGCATGCGCCAGGTGCAGCCGCCGTCGACCAGCGCGAAACCGGTGCCGATCTGGTGAATCTGCTGCATCGAGCTCATGTCGATGACCAGACCCGCGCGAGCCTGGGCTTGGCCGTGCGTCGCGTGGCCCTGGCCGCGCGCGGCCACGACGATGTCGCGCTCGGCACAGAACTTCACCATCTTGGCCACGTCGTCGATGGACGCGGGCCGCAACACGGCCTTGGGCGTGTTGAAGATGATGTTGCCGAGATCGGAGCCCTTCGCGCTGGTAGAGGCGGCGTCGGTGAGCAGGACGCCATCGAGGTGCGGGACGTGGTCGAAGCTCGGGCCGCAGTGTGGATCCGTGGTCCATGCGCCGGCTTCTCGGCTGTAGCCGAAGATGATCGCCGCCGATGCGGCGGCTTTCAGAAACTCACGCCGCTCGAATTGCTTGCTCACCACCGTTGCCTCCTATTCGAACTGTAAGCACACTTCTCAGTCCAGCCTTCAAGGTAAGCCGGGAAGTTATCGTGTATCAAGAGCGATAAGCCTTTGGGTTGAAAGTGAGTGAGCGCGCACGCGCGGATTCGCTACATGCGCGCCATGTTTCTCGGATACTTCCGGGAGCAGGCAGCAAAGCCGTGTCGGCGCGATAGGGCGGGTGTGAACACTCTCAGGGGTGAGTAGATGTGAGCGAGTCGACGAAGCTTCGACGCGCGCAGGCGCGCCGCACCCGTTCGTATCGTCCGGATGTCAACCCAGCAATCCATCATGGCTTCAATCCGATGAAACTTGCTAGAAAATTCCGCTATGGATGGTTTCGCGCTCTGGTGTGGTCGGGCGGTCATGCGGTCGCCTCGGCAGCGCGAGCTTCAGTCAGGCCGCCAAGGTTTTGATCGGCTGACTTAACTCACTCCACTCGCACTGGGTCGGGCAGAGGGTTCGTGCACTTCGCGCTGAGCCCCCGGGTTGCCCGCCTACCCTGAGCGTGAGCCAGCGCCGCTACGAGGCCCCGCGCTGGCCGCGTGAGACAGAATGCGCAATTTTTCCAATCCTCCTGATCTTGCGCAGCGGCGAAGGAACCGCACACTCCTCTTGCCAACGGCCCAACGGCAGCGGAGCATCTCGGTAGTGACGCGTCTGGATCCACGACGGCTGAGTCGCAATTTCCTGTCTCGGGTCGAGTCCCCGGCGGGCTTCGACGTGCTGTTCGAGCACCTATCGGACGTGTACTTCTTCGTGAAAGACGGAGAGGGGCGTTTCGTGCGTGTCAACCAAGGCTTCGTCAAGCTAGTGCGCGCCACGCGCGAAGAAGAGGTGATCGGCGCGCGCGACGCCGACTTCTTTCCGGCTGACCTGGCCGAGAACTACATGCGCGACGACCGCGAGGTGCTGCGCTCCAGCGAGCCGATCATCGACAAGGTCGAGCTGGTGCGAAACCCAGATGGCACCATCGACTGGTACTGTACGACGAAGCTGCCAATTTTCGACAAAAAGGGGCTGGCCATCGGCGTGTGCGGCATCACCCGCGACGTGAAGAAGATGAACACCAACAACGCCCGCTTCTTGTCGTGGGCGCCGGTGCTCGAGATCATGCTCAACGACTATGCGCAGCCGCTGTCCACGGCGGCGCTGGCCGCCAAGGTGTCGTTGTCGGTGAGCCAATTCAATCGCCAGTTCCGCAAGAAGTTTCACACGACGCCGCGCGCCTACCTGACCAACGTGCGCATGAACGCGGCGTGCCATTTGCTGGTCACCACCGATTTGCCCATCTCCGACATCTCGCTGCAGACGGGCTTCTACGATCAGAGCCACTTCAGCAATCAGTTCGTACGCCATCGTGGGCTGCCGCCGTCGCAGTACCGCACCAAGTACGCACAGAACCAGGAGCTCGCCCCCGAACCCGCGTTGCTGGAAGAAGAGAGGATGCGTATTTCTTCCAACAATCTGCGAGCCGGCTCCAAGTCGCGGGTGCTCACGGGCGCCTAAGGGACGCGTGCCGCCGAGCCGATCGGAGCCGCCTACTCGAAAAGCGAGAGCGCGAGGCCGACTTGGGGCAGCGCGCCGCTCAAGTCGACGCGCGGGTGCTGCGCGACCCTCACGCCGCGCTGGGCGCTGAAGAATCGCAACCCGAGCCAAGGCGCGAGCTCGACCCGGCCAAAGCGAAAAGGGCGACTCAGGCGGGCTTCGAAGCGGGCAGCGCTTTTCAAGGTGGCGCCGGGTGCGGAAAAGCCCGACTGAGGAGACACGAACAGCAGGCTCGGGCCCGCTGCCACTCCGAAGCGAAATCCGGCGAGCGCGCGGGCGGTGAACGCGGCTTCGACCAGCGCGTGCCCTTCGAGTATCGCGACTTCGCTCAGGCCGAAGGGGTGGACCGCACCGACCCGAACGCCCAACCACCAGAGCGAGTCGAAGCTGAGGCCCGCGCCCAAGCCTCCGCCGATCGCGCCGTGCTTGCCCCAGCTTTCGCCCATCAGCTGTGCGCCGACCGCTAGCTCCCGCGTCGAAGCTGCTTCGGCGCGGGGGGCCTCGGGAGGGGGGGCCACGGGTACGGGAGGCGGTGCGTCGGGCTTCGCGGGCTCGGGCTCCGGGGCGGAAGGTCCGGTCGGCCCGCTCGTGGTGTTGGCCACCCCTTCGCCCGAAACCTCGGGCTTCGTGCGAGCGCGCAGCTCTGCAAGGGCCCGATCGAGAGCTCGCAGCACTTCTTCGCGCAGGGTTGCCGCCCCCACGCGCAACTTGAGCGTGACGCCGTCGTCGCCCGCCTCGACGCGCACCACCACTCCGTCGCCTGAGCAAGAAATAGCGACCGTGGCCGAAAGCTCGCTGGTGAGGACCGTGGCCCGCGCGCGCGCTTCCAGCTCTGCTGCTCGTGCCTCCGGTAGCTCCGGGCACGTCACGACGACGCCGTCACTCGCGGCCCGTGCAGACGGAATATTCAGCCCCAGGCATAGCTGCGCCGCTCCGGCCAACGAGATGACCCGCTGCCCGCTGCCTCGTCGAAACCCGAAGCGATAGCCCACGCGGGCTGGGTATAGCCGATGCCTGGAGTTTTCGCGACCTGT
>JBEQSW010000348.1:0-9987 GCA_040348565.1 Myxococcales bacterium
AGGGGTCGCTTCACCTCGCCCGTGGCCTCGCCCCCTTTTATAAGACTCATGTCTTTTAAACTGCCACGCGGTGTCTACGGATGCAAGCGTCAGGCGCCGGAATCGTCGGCTAGCGTGGAACAGAGGCGGGCCTGCGCTCCGGTCCGAGCAACCGAAACGACGCGTCGTGGCGGGCGCCGGGCGAGCGCCCCTCACCCCAACCGACGGCCGCGCGGTAGCTTCCGAGCAGGCCCTGCGCGGACAGCAACTGCTCCTGCACCTCCACGGTGCCGTCGGCCTCGGGTGCGACGAACAGAGCGTCGGTCGGACAATACAGCTCGCACATGAAGCAGGTTTGGCAGTCTTCCTTGCGGGCGATGACCGGCGCCTCGTCGGGAACGGCTTCGAACACGCCGGTGGGGCAGACTTTGACGCACAGGTCGCACTTCACGCAACGCGCGTCGCTGACCAGCTCGATCACGGCGCCACCTGCTCGGGTCGAACTCGAATCGTGTCGAGGCCACTCGTCACGAGCCGACGCTGTTGCGCCGGATCTAGCTCGGGAAAATCTTGGTGCTTGTGCATGCCGCGCGATTCCTGACGGTAGCGCGCCGTCGTGTACATCCAGCGCGCGGTGGCCAACATGGCGGCGGCTTCGCGCCCGCGAATCACGCGTCGGGCCAGCGGCTCGGGACGCGCTTGCACGTCGTTCCACAGCGAGCTCAAACGACCGAGCGAGTCGACGAGGCCACGCTCGGTGCGAAACAGGTTGCGATCGTACGGGAAAACCTCGGCCTGCACGTCGCGCACGATCGCATCCGGGTCGAGCGCTCTCGACGCCGGCTGCAGGGCGGCGCGGCCGGCGCCACGCGGGGTGCGACGGCTGGCGTGGGGACCCAAGCCCCTGGCATGTTGGGCCGCGCCTTGGCCCGCCCAAAAGCCGGAAGAGATTGCCCACGCCGCGTTGTGGCTGCCGCCGCCCGTGAAGCCACCGCAGATCAGCTCGCGCGTGGCGGCGTCGCCCGCCGCATACAACCCGGGCACCGAGGTGCCGCAGCTCTCGTTGGCAATACGGATGCCGCCCGTTCCGCGCACGGTGCCTTCGAGCCGCAGCGTGACCGGAAACCGTTGCGTCAACGGATCGATGTTGGCGCGATCGAACGGCAAGAAGAAGTTGGGCTGCGCGGCTCGCAGCGAGGCGCGCATGTCCTCCGTCGCCTGGTCCAACTGGGCGAACACGGGCTCGGTCAGCAACGTGCGCGCGATCACGGAGCGCCCTCGCGCCGAGCCCGCGCCTTCGATCGGGCGGCCATCGGCGTGGTAAAAGGTCGCCCAGCGGTAGAAGGCGGACTTGGTGACGGACGCGAAGGCCGGTGACAGACCATAGGCGTTCGAAAACTCCATCCCCGACATTTCGGCCCCGACCTCGGCGGCCAAGAGCCCGCCGTCACCGGTTAGCACGTTGCAGCCCAAAGCCTTGCTCAAGAAAGCGCAGCCGCCGGTGGCGATCACGACCGCGCCGGCTTTGACCCCCCAGCGCTGACCGGTTTGGCGGTCGATCCCTCGCGCTCCGGCGACCCCCTCGTCGTCGACCAACAGCTCGAGCGCGGGGCTGTGGTCCAAGATGCGCACGCCAGCCTGCTTCACCTTCTTGCGCATCAGCTTCATGTACTCGGGGCCTTGCAGGCTACGGCGGGCTTGCTTGCCGTCCTCGTCGACCGGAAACGGGTAGCCCCAATCGGCGAGCTTGCCGACGCTCTCGTAGGTCTGGTCCAACACGCGGTCCATCCAAGCTCGATCCGCGAGGTGCCCGCCCATCGCCGCGCGACTGCTGCGGGCGTCTTCACGGGCTTCGGGCTCGGGCGGAACGTACCAGACCCCCACCCCCGAAGGCGCTGTGGCTCCGCTAGTGCCGCAGTAGCCCTTGTCCGCCAAAACCACTTTGGCTCCACGCGAGGCGGCGGTCCAAGCCGCCCAAGTGCCCGCCGGTCCGCCGCCAATCACCAGCACGTCGGCCTCCAAGCTGAGCACGTCGTCGCTGACCGTCGGCCCAGCGGTGGAGGTTCCGTCGCGATCCAGTCCCGTCATTTCAGCCATCGTTCGCAGCTCCTCGACCACGTCTACTTTACAGGACTCTCTTGCGCAAGAGACGGACAACGCAATCACTACGCGTTGCTGCGAACGCAGCAATCGAGGCCGACGTAAGTCCCCAAGTCAAAGTGCTTGTGGCATTGGCGAAGCGCCTAGACCTTTCTCCCCCGCATCATCGGCCCCACTTCCCTGCTTGACGGCGTGTCTTTTTAACGAGACAGTTGACCAACCGCAGCGCCGTACGCGCTCGTCCCACGGCTCATTCCCAAGGAGATTCATGTTCATTCGCGCGGCTTCTTTGCTTGTCGTTCTTGGCCTGTCGTTCGCTTCGGGTTGCTCCAGCTCCGACGACGAGCTAGCTCCCCTTCCCCCCGCAGGAGGCACAGGCGGTGCGAAGGGCGGCAGCGCCAGCGGCGGCAGCGCGACCGCTGGTAGCGCCCAAGCTGGGTCCACCGCGGGCGGCGCGAAGGCCGACGCGGGGGATACCGCCGCCGGCGGTGCCGATGGCGGCGCCACGACCGATGGCGCGGGCGGCGCGACTGGCGAAGGCGGCGCCACTTCCGGCGCGGGCGGCGCCTAGTCGCCAAACCTCGGTAGCGACCGGCGACTTCCGCTCATGGTCCCCGGTCGCCGCCGACTCGCTCCACGTCGGCGACCTGAAAACCCCCGCCGGACACGTCCAGGCAGGCGCCGCTGATGAACGAAGCGTCTTTGGACAACAGCCAAACGATGGGCGCCGCCACCTCTTCTACTCGCGCTGGCCGCCCGAGCGGAATCGTCTGAGCGATGACGCGCATGAAAGCGGGATCGCGCAGGCGCTCCTCCGTCATCTCGGTGGCGGTGAAGCCCGGCCGGACGGAGACGACCCGGATCCCCGCGCTCGCGACCTCTTTGGCGAAGCCGACGCTGAACGCATCTACGGCCGCTTTGCTAGCGGCGTAGTGGGAGTTTCCCGGCCTCCCGCCGATGGTGGCGGCCATGGACGAAACGTTCACGATCACGCCGCCCTTGCCGCCACGCAAGGTCGACATGCGGCGCGCGCCTTCGCGATCATCAGCCCGAGCACGTTCGTGAGCAGCAGCCGCTCGATGAGCGCGGGATCGGCGTCCTCGACTCGCGTCGGTGGCGTGGCCACACCTGCGCTGTTGATCAAGGCCGTTGCCGGCCCCAGCGCGCGATCGACCTGCCGGAACAACTCTTCGACTTGCTGACGATTCTCCTCGGAATGGTTGGCTCTTGCGCGACGGCCCGGGCCGCCGGCGATCGCGGCTGACAACCGCCAACGGGGACATCGCGATTCAAACTAACCAACCACACTCTTCTTTACAAGACAACCTGTCCGCAGTCTGCCCGAGCGTTGCCAATGGGCAGCACGGTCGGGAAGCCCGAATTTGGCCGAAGTTTGCTGCCCCATCAGCAGTCTTCGGAAAACTACGGCCGCGCTTCTCAGGGCTGGCCCACTGACGAATATTCTTGTATACAAGACACACAAGCGCGACACGGAACGAGGAACCAAGCCAGCTTTTGATCGGAGCTTGCCCCCGACTGTTGCCAGGCGCGCTTTCCGTCACTCATAAAAAGGAACTCAAATGAAACGTCTGCAGTCCCTACTCTTCCTCGTGCTCGCCGCTTTCGGCTTGGTGCTGGGCGCGACCGGAAGCGCCCGTGCCGACAAGCCCTCGGTGATTCGCATTGCCTATCCTCAAGTGGGTATCGGCAACCGTCCCTTCGTCGGCGACAGCAGCACCGCGGTCGCGCACCTCAAGGGGCTGCTGGACGAAGAGTTCAAGAACGACGGCATCAAGATCAGCTGGACGTTCCTGCGCGGCGCCGGCCCAGCCGTGAACGAGCTGTACGCCAACGGCTTGGCCGACTTCTCGCTGCTGGGAGATCTGCCGTTCATCGTCGGACAAGCGAGCGGTTTGAAGCGACGCGTGCTGGCCGCCAGCGGCATCCGCGGCAACACCTACCTGGCCGTGCCTGCGGACTCCGACATTAAAAGCATCAAGGACTTGAAAGGCCGTAAGGTCGCCCTGTTCAAAGGCACGAACATCCAGCTTGCCATCAACAAACTGCTGGAGGCCAACGGCCTGACGGAAAAAGACATCCGCGGCATCAACATGGACGTGGCGTCGTCGAAGGCGGCGCTGGTTACCAAGGACGTGGACGCGGTGTTCGGGAACCAAGACCTGCTGCAGCTGCGCGATCAGGGCACGGCCAAGATCATCTACGCCACCAAGGGCGACCCCCGATTCCTCAAACACGCAACCTTCATCGGGGCGGACGACTTCATCAAAAAGTACCCTGACATCACCAAGCGCGTGGTGAAGCAAATCGTGCTGGCCGCCAAATGGATCTCGGACAACGACGCGAACCCCGCGCCCGTCTTCCAGCTCTACACCAAGTCGGGCGTGCCATTCTCGGCCTACAAGGAGGACCGCCAGGGCCAGTCGCTCAAGGTGCTGTCCAGCCCGCTGCTCGACCCTTACGTCATCTCACAATACGAGAAGAACATCAGCGAGGCGAAGCGCTTCGGGCTGATCAAGGAGACGTTCAGCTTCCGCGCTACCATAGACGATAGCTTCCTCAAGCAAGTCTTGCGTGAGCTGAACCTGGAAACGTACTGGGTGCCGGTCGATCCTTCGGGCGCGACCAAGAGTTGACGCATCGGCACTTCGAGCCGACGCCCAGCGGCGACCCTCTCCGGGTTAGCGGCGCCGACTCACGACCCAGCCCCTGCGAAAGGATGGGCTGGGTCGTCCTTATTTCAGGCTCTGCACGCTTCAAGTGCCGCGCACGTAGCGGATGACGTCGAGACAGCGAATCTCGCGAGAGGTGCGGTTCTCGTAGGTGTGCGGGACATCGGCGCGAAAGAACACCGAGTCACCAATGTTGAGCTCGTGCTCCGAGCCCTCCACGATCAGCCGGAGCGAGCCGGTGAGCACCACCAACGTCTCGGTGGTGCCCTTGCCGTGCGGGTCGCTGCGATGCACGGCCTTGGGCTGAAAGCGCAGGTCGTAGACCTCCACATCGGCGCTGGCGCCTCCAGGCGATAGCAGACGGCTCTCCATACGTCCGTCTCCACTCTTGAGCGGCGGCGCATCGCCCGCGCGCAAGACACGCACGTCTTGTTGCTCGTTGCTGCCGATCAGATCGTGAAAGGGCACATCGAGCCCGACCGCAATCTTCCAAAGAACGGCTAGGGTCGGATTGGTGCGCGCGCCCTCGATTTGCGACAGGGCCGCGCGGCTGACCCCGCTGCGAGACGCCAGGTCGTCGAGCGAGAGGTGGCGGTCACGACGCAGCACCTTCAACACTTCCGCGACACGCTGCGCCATTTCCGCGGCGCCGATGTCGTCTCCCGCCGTCTCTTTCACCGTCGGTCGGGAGTGGGTGTTCGCCTTTGCCGCCGTCTTCGCCTTCGCCTTCGCCATTGCGGCGCAATATAGCCGACTCTGTCTGCTCTTCGGGACACTTTTGCCACAAACCGGTTCGGGGGTAATCCGGGCCGAATCCGCGAAAAAGCGCAGGGTTTTGCCCCGACACGTCAGCCACAATAGTCGAGCAAAGGCTCGGCCAAGGGTCGTTCGGGCCGGCGAATGGTCGCGGGTTCAGCCCGCTCACGAGACTTGCGATAACGCACCAGCTCGTCGATGTGCATGAAGGGCAGAGCGTGGCGCTCCGCGAAGCGCTCCAGGTCGGCGCCCCGCAACATTTCACCCTCGTCGTCGACTAGCTCGCACAATGCTCCGGCCGGCGAGAGTCCCGCCAGCAGCGCCAAGTCGACAGCGGCCTCGGTGTGACCGCGTCGCTCCAACACCCCGCCTGGCCGCGCCTTCAAGGGGAAGACGTGACCCGGCCGCAGAAAGCCGCTGGGCCCCACCGCTGGGTCGGCCAAGCCACGAATCGCCGCGCTGCGGTCTGCGGCAGAGATACCGGTGGTGGTGCCCTGGCGAAAGTCCACGCTGACGGTGAAGGCCGTGCACTGCGACTCGCTGTTGTCCGGCACCATGAGCGGGAGCTGAAGCGCGCTCGCCCGCGCTTCGGTCACGGCGACGCACACCACGCCGCTCGTGTGCCGCAACATGAAGGCCAACGATTTTGCGCTGACCTTCTCGGCCGCGATGATGAGATCTCCCTCGTTTTCGCGGGCGGCGTCGTCGGCCACCACCACGAAGTCCCCCGCCCGCATGGCTCGCAGCGCGGCCTCGACTCGAATCAGCGACTTGGTGTTCATGGTTTTCACTAGACTCATGTCTCTTATGATGCCTGGCGCGGTCCTGTCCAGGCATGAGCCGTTCCGGGCGCAAGACCGAACCGGCTCTGCTGCGCAGGCAGCAATGCCGACGCGCGAGCTCGGCTCAACCCGTCCCGCCCCGCGGCAAAACTTCTCCATCAACGACTGGATCGTGCCGGAAGCGCGCCCGAGGCCGTGAGGAGAGCCGGCGCGCGCGCAGGTCGACGCACTTCGCGCCAGGCCCAGCCCGCGAAAAACAGGAACGAGACGCCGGCCAAGGCGAAGCTGCGCTCGTAGCCGCAGCGTTCCAGCAGCTCGCCCATGCCGAGGCTGCCCGCGCCGCCACCCAGAAACAACGAGAACGCGAACAAGGAGAGCGCGGTTCCGCGCCCGGCTGGAAAGACCTCGGTGGCGCGAGTCTGCAGCGTCGAGTGGCAGATGCTGAAGCCGGCTCCCAACAGCGCCACGCCCAATGCCACCCAACCAGGGTTGCTTGCCATGGCGCTGACGAGGTAGGCCAAGCCCATCGCCACGGCGCCGACAACGACCAGCTCCGCTTCCGTCCAACGCCGCAACAATGCCGGCATCACGCGAGCTGCCAGCACTTGGGATGCGCCACCCGCGCCCAGCACCAGCCCTATCCACAGCGCGCCGAGGCCGAAACGCAGCGCGAGCAGACCGCTGAGGAAAGGAAAACAGCCCATGAAAAGCGCTCCCTCCAGCAGCACCAGACCCAGCAGCGGGCGCAGCCGGCTTTGCAACGCATCGCGGTAGCGCGCCGCTCCGGACGACTCGGCCCCGCGGAGCTCGTGCTTCGCTTGGGTCAACAGCCACAGCGTAACCCCGCCCGACAGCGCGCCCAGCAGCGGAAAGATGTTACGCCAAGAGACCACCACGGCGACGAGGCCCCCCGCGCTGGTGCTGAAGGCCTGCGCCGCTCCCGAGCTGGCCATCAGCATGGCCAAGGCCGCCTGGCGCCGACCATAGGGCACGACCTCACCGATGTAGGCGATAGTCAACGGGATCAGCGCGGCGGCCGCCGCTCCCGTGAAGGCGCGCGCTGCCAACACCGCCGCGAACGACGAGAACACGCCGCACAGGGCCGTACCGACGCTGAACGCGACCATCGCGTAGGCCGAGACACGCACCTTGCCGAAGCGGTCGGCGAGCGGTCCGTAAGCCAGCTGGAACAATCCGTAAGGCAGCAGGTAGCCCGACACCAGGTAGCCCGCGGCCGCCATCGAGACTCGAAACTCGGTGGCGATGGTAGGCAGCAGCGGTGCGACCACGCGCCCGTCCAACCCTACGATGAAGGTCGCCACCCCCAACACGAACAGCAGTCTGCGCTGAGCCCCGGCCAGCGCGGGCTCTGCGCGCGGGCCGCCGTCGGCGCCCGCGGCCAGGCGGTCAATCATTCGTCCTCTATATCGGACATGACCTGAGCTCGGCAAGCGCCAGGAGCCCAAGCTCCGCCGGTTTTTGAAAGAATTGCGTCCTCTATAATAGACCGGAAGACCGAGGCGTGCCAGGCTGCTGCTCCCGTAGCAACTTCGCCAGGAAAGCCACCATGACCTTGCTCACCTTACCGGACGCCGGCTCGTCAGGACTGTCGGAACGCGCCAAGGCACTGGTTTTCGAAGATCCGCGTTCACGCCGCTTGCTGGAGCAAGTCCGCGGCGTGGCCGGCAGCGACGCCCCCGTGCTTTTGTTCGGCGAGACCGGCACCGGTCGCGAGCTATTGGCTCGCTACGTTCACGAGCTGTCACTGCGACGGAGCGGACCGTTCTTGGCCACCAACTGCGCCTCGTTTCCAGCGAGCGAGCTCGACGCCGAGCTGTTCGGAGCGCAGAAAGCCACCGCTCCCATCGCCAGACCGGCCCGCACCGGTGTGTTGGAGACGGCGCAAGGCGGCACGCTGTTTTTGGACGCGCTCGGCGACGTCCCGCAGCCCATTCAAGCCAAGTTGGTCCGCGCTCTGGAGGATCAGCAGTTCCGCAAGCTGGGCTCCCGGCGCCACCAGCCGCTGAACGTTCGCTTGATCGTGGCCAGCAACGTTCAGCTGGGCGAGGCGGTGACGGCCGGCCATTTCCGCGCCGATCTGCTGCGGCTGGTCTCGACCTCCAAGCTCGAGGTGCCGCCGCTGCGCAAGCGACCGGGCGATATATTGCCGTTGGCTCGGCACTTTTTGCAGCTTTATCAGCAACGCATCGGCATCGGCTCACGGGCGTTGAGCGCGGAGGCCGAGGAGCTGCTGCTCGAGCACGGCTGGCCGGGCAACATTCGCGAGCTGGAGACGGCGATTCATCACGCGCTCTTGCGCTGCCGCGGGCGCTTCGTGACCCCGCAAGATTTACGGCTGAGCACCGCCTCTCCACGAACCGACGGCAAGGGCGCGTCGCCATTGTCGGATTTCGAACGCGCGCTCCAGCAATTGTTCGAGGAGAGCCCGCCTAACCTGCACGAGCTGCTGGACGAGACCATCATGCGCGCCGCATACCGCTATGCCGGCCAGAATCAGCTCAAAACCGCACGCCTGTTGGGCATCAGCCGCAACGTGGTGCGCGCCCGCTTGATTCAATACGGAGAAGTCGCGGGGCTGCTGCGTAACCCACCGCCCAGTGACGCCACCCCGGACGACGAGGCGTCCACCGAGCGCGCCACGCGCCCGGCCCCACGCGCCCGGCGTCCGGTGCGCTTTGGCTACCAGCGCTTCGGGCTATTGAAGCTGATTCGAGCGCGGGGCCTCCTGGAAGCCGCGCTCTCGGGCATGGGTTACGCTGTCGAGTGGTGCCACTACCCGAGCGGCATTCGGTTGATCGACGCCTTCCGCTCGGGCGAGCTTTCGTTGGGGGTGGTGGGCGAAGGCCCTCCGATCTTCGCTCAGGCGGCGGCGGTACCGGTCGTGTACGTCGCTGCGGAAGCTCCAGCGCCGGAGGCCGAAGCGATCGTGGTGTTGCGCGACTCGCCGATTCGAAGCGTTGCTGGGCTACGCGGCAAGAAGGTGGCGCTGATACAAGGCTCGGCCACCCACTACTTGCTGATACGGGCGCTGGAAGAGGCGGGCCTGCAGTACGGAGACGTCACGATCAAATTCCTCTTTCAAGACGCGGCCCGGGTCGCGTTCGAGCATCGCGACGTCGATGCCTGCGTCGTCGGTGATCCGACGCTCGCCGAGCTCGAGCAATCGCTGCCGATCCGCATCCTCCGCGACGGCAAGGGCTTGGCCAGCAACCCCGCCTACTACCTGGCGACCCGAGCTTTTGCGGAAGCGCACCCACAAGTACTCGATTTGTTCCGCGAAGAGCTGCTTTCGGCCCAGCGCTGGGCCCTCTCGAACGTGGAGGAGGCAGCCAAGTCACTGGCGCCGCAGGTCGGCATCGCGCGCGAGGCCATCGGCGTTTCGCTCAAGCGCAGCTTGGGCGAAAGCCTGCGCGGGCCCGAGATCATCGCTTCACAGCAGCGCATCGCCGACGCCTTCTATCGCTTGAAGTTGATTCCCCACCCGGTGTCGGTGGCCGACGCGGCGTGGCCTTCCCCTATCTGAGCGCCGCGCTTTGCTGCCGGCGCAGCAACGCCGGGCGAGCCTGCCTCCGCCGACGTGAAAGCGTTTGACCTGTCTTATTTACGAGACTAGCGTCTCCCAAATCACATGGTCAGCCTCGGCCTCGACTCCAGTAAAC
>JBEQSW010000382.1:0-4080 GCA_040348565.1 Myxococcales bacterium
GAGAAAGATCACGGCCAGGAGTTGGAACATGACGGGCGCGCTCGCCGACGGCGGAGCGCACAAGCGGCTGCCAGCGCGAGGTAGAGCCAACTGGAGAGACTGCGTTGGTGCTCGGCGCCCACACGGCAGGAGCAGCCCGCACTGCTGGTTGCAGGCGCTCCATCGCCGGCGCCAGCGGCGTTGGGGGCACCGGCGGCCGTCGCGTCGGGTGCGCCCGCGCCTCCGTCATCGGGCTTGTCTGCGGCGCCGGCGGTGTTGTTGGGAATGGCGGCGTCGCCGGCGGTTCCGTTGCTGGGACCGGGCCCGGCGCCGCCGAGGGCGTTGCCGGAGTCCGGGCCGCCCCCCGCGCCGTCTCCGCCTGCGCTGTCTCCCCCTGCGCCTCCTCCGCTGGCGCTGCCGCCACCAGGCACCGAGCCCGCCGGCACGCAGACGCCGCTCGAGCAAGTTTCCCCTTGAAGGCACACCTTGTTCACGCATGCTGGATCGGGGCACTCCGCGGTGGCGCCCAAGCCCGAAATGAAGAACACCGAGTCGTTGAAGTCTCCGTCGTTCTTGTATTGGCCGCCGGCGTCACGCCAATCCGCAGGGAGCATCGGCAAATCTTCGAACGCCAGGTAAATGGCGGTCGGGTCGGCCGTGGAGCGGTAGGTGAGCGACGTGACCCAAGGCACACCGTTCGAGTTTTTGGTGTTGTGCTCGTAGACCGAGAATTTGTCGGCTTTGCAGCTGGTGCTGGGCACACCCAGCAGCGCGAACGCGACGTCTCCGCCCGCGTACTCTGGATTGGTAGTGATGTCGCCGGAGCTGAAGGCCTGCGGCGTCCAATCGAGCGTCGAAAGAACGCGAGGATTGCGGTTGTCCCAGCCGAGCGGCACGAACTCGGTACGGGTGCCGTTCAAATAGCTCGAGCTCTTGGGGACCAGCAAATGAATGTCCGTGCTCGCGGGAGGAGCACTGGTGCCCGTGAAGTTGTACCAACCGAGCACGGCGTCACACGAGCCGCCGCGCAGCACCAGCTCCGCCTTGAAGCCGCAACCGGGGAAGAAGTGCCCGGGGCCGGTGGTGGCGTCGGCGACCGGATCGATGTGCTCTCCGCGCCACTTGAACAGCCCCTGCAGGGTGAAGGGGTCACCATTAACGAACTGTGGAAAGGCGGGCGGCGAGTAGTACTCGCCGTAGACGATCGGCGTGTCCAGGATGGCGCCGCTCGGGTCGATGTACGCCTGAGTGTTGGCATCGTAGCCCCACGTCATGCCCAAATTGAGCTCGGTCGTGCCCACCGGCTGGGGCAGAGGGGTCTTGGCGGCATCGGTTTGAAAAACGAGCGCCTGTGCCGGGCCCGCGATGGTTGCCAACGAGCAGCCTAACGCCAGCGCGCAGGCCAAGCTGCTGAGGCGACAATCGACACGTTTCCACGTTCCACGACCCCGATTCGGCATCTTGCGACCTCACCTCTCGACTGGAAACCAGTACCAGATTGGCGAGGGGACGGCTAGGCCGTCCGGCCTTTGAGTGCCTGTCAGTCCTTTCGCGATTCGCGGCTGAGCCAAGTAGTGAGCACCTCGGCCAAGGTGCGACAGGCGTCGACGGTGGTGAAGATGCCGACGACCTTGCCGTTGTTGCTGACCACGGCGGCCGTGTGCTGTTTGGCAGCCATGGTCGAGACGACTTCGTCCAGCTCGGCGTCGGGTCCAACTACGTACGGTTGCCGGGCCATGACCTCGCGCACCGTTAGCCGAGTCGGATCGGCGTGCTTCAGCTCCTCGACGAGACGCAGATCGCGGTCACCGACGAGGCCCACCAGCTCACCCTGGTGCAGGACGGGCAGATGCCGAATGTGCTGCTCCTTCATCAACCGATGAGCGACCGACATGGGCTGTTGGTCGCCGATGGTCTGCACCTCCGCGGTCATGTACTTCTTGATAGGGGGGATGCTGGTGCTCATGGTCGGTTGCAATCGGTGCACTAGGCATGCCACCCGTCATTTTCTCGGCGCGCGCGGCCACCGCGAGCGCGTGCCCCGCAAAGGGTGCGTATGGCTCGGAGCGGCGCGCAGAAATTGCCGCCGCGGCGTGCGAGGTCGATTTTGACCGAGCACCGACGCATCCGCGAGCTCGTTTCGGAGCTGGGGGTGGCGGTCGATCTGCATACGGTCCGCAAAGACGCCGTCCTCCGTTTGGTGCGCTTGCTCCGCGAGCACGCCCAGGCAGAGGACCGCAGCCTTTGTGGTTGGTTGCGTCAGGGGCGATGATTGGCGGCGAGCGCGCCGTGCTGAGATAGCGCGCTGCGAATGCGCTCGGGCGTGTGCCAGCTCAGATCTCGCGCGAGCTCGACCAGCGTCACTTCTTTGGGCAGCGCGCTCGGGAGCACGTGACGCAGCATGCCGAGCATCTGCGGTTCGGCCGCCAGCACCAGCTTTTGGGCGCCGTGATTGCGAGCGAAGTCGGCGGTGGCCTGCGCGACGCGCTTGGCGAAACGGCGCTCGATTTCGCGGCGATGCCCTTCGCGATGATCGTCGTACTCGTAGCTGGCGCCGCTTCCGGCGTGATTGGTGCCGCTGTGCGCGTCGGTGAACAGCTCTTTGCCCGTCAGCTCCCCCTCGGGGTCGACCAGGGTCTCGAGCTCCACCAGTGGTGCCGCGTCGCCGGGCCGATGCTCGGGGGGCGAGCCCAGCACGAAGAATCTGGCTCTGGCTCGGTCGGCAACCAAAATGCATGTTCTCATCGGTTCTTCTCCTGTGTGCGGAAGCTCTCCACGGGTCTACAAGCCACTCGGCGTCGCCATGCGCTCGACAAACGGGCTCGCGCAGCGATGTGATCCCTAACCATCTTTGCTCGCCGCTCGTTGAAGTCACTCATGGCCGCCGCTGTGTGCCCCGAGCAAACTCCGTACCGTCGCGTCGTCCGTGGCCTAGTCCCGCCAGGAGCTGGCAGAAGCCGACGCCGGGCGCAAAATGGCACCTGCCGTCGCGCAGGAAATGCGCAAGCGTCGCTCAACACGCGCGACGACGGAATGGCCCTGCTCGAGCTGGTTGCTGCCGCCCCAACCGGTTTTGGGCCGAGCCGTGTAGCGCGCTAGGGTGGCGCGGCATGAGACTTCGAAACGTCGAGGCGAATGACGGCGAGCTGCTCGCCAATCTGCTCGAGCTGTACATCCACGACCTCAGCCCGTTTTTTCCGCAGGTACGGATCGGCGAAAATGGTCGCTTCGGCTACCCGCGGCTGCCGTCATACTTGGACGGTGGTAGCGATCGCTTCGCTCGCATCATCGAGGTGGACGGCAGGCCGGCGGGGTTCGTGCTTGCGCAGCGCGGCTCGCCCGTTTCAGAAGACCCGGCCGTGCTGGATATCGCGGAGTTCTTCGTGCTGCGTTCCTGCCGTGGCCAAGGCGTTGGTCGCCGCGCCGCGCACGCGCTCTGGGAGCAGCGGCCCGGCACGTGGACCATCCGCGTATCGCCGCGCAACCCCGCCGCGCTCGGCTTCTGGGAGACCGCGGTGGCGAGCTTCCTGAAACGTCCCGTCGCGCCCCGCCAGCATTCGGTGTCGGGCCAGCCGTGGTCGGTGTTTTGGCTGGAAAGCTGACGCACCAAAGCGGTCGAAAAAGTGGCTAAACTGCCGCCCGGAGCGCACCCAGCGTCATGGCATACATCGTCGACTTCAAAGACGTCTCGACCACCGGGCTCGAATCTTCTCCGGTTGCTCCCGCGCTGGCGGGGTTGCGCGCCAACGAGGCGCGCTACTTCAAGAACAAGTACGACCACGAGTTCACGGTCGAGCCGGCCGCCAAAGCCAAAAAAGCGGTGGAGTGGGTGCACCGCATCTTGAAAGAAGAGCGCGACATCGTCATCGCGTCTCGCCCGCTCGAGGCAACCGCGTTTCAGGTCCAAAACATCCGCATGGCCTACGTGTTCTACGAAAGCGGGCTGTCCATCAACGTGATGTACACGGTCGACGATCCCAAGAAGCGCGCGGTGGGCTTCAAGCTTTCCGAAGGTATGGAGGTACCGGCGGAGTTGGCAACGCGCTTCAAATTCGCGACTCAGAAGTCGAAGCTGGCCGGCACCATTCGCGGCTCGTTCTT
>JBEQSW010000385.1:0-2729 GCA_040348565.1 Myxococcales bacterium
AAGAACGAGAAAATGCTCGACGAAATGTCGAAAAAAGCCGCGGAGCAAGCCAAGCTTGCCGCCAAGAGCAAGCCGACCAAGGTTCCGCGTTGAGCGCATGAATCGCGGGTCCGCCCTCGTTGGCTGCTTGGTGCTCGCGGGCACTAGCGCCTGTAGCGAGCCGCTGTTGCTCGGCGACGACGTCGTGTGGAGCGCGGACCAAGAGACGGGCGACTTGTCGCAGTGGACCGCGCGGGACATGGGCCAAACCGTGTTCAACGCCGGCGACGCCAAAGCGCCGGCGCTGGATTTGACGAGCGAGTCGCCCAGCGCCGACGTGAACGTCAGCGTGACGACCGAAGCGGCGCACGGGGGCACGCACGCATTGAAGCTGAGCAACGTCGCAAGCACCGATTTGCGAGAGAGCGGAATGGAGCTCTTCCGCGTGATCGGCCCTGCCGACGACGCTTTCTACAGCGCGTGGTTCATGCTGCCGCTCGACTTCACCATCGATCCTTCGCTGACGATCGTCCGTTTGCGTTCACGCGACAGCGACGGCGCGGTGTTGAATGGTGAAGAGCTGCAGCTGCGCAGCGTGCCCACGGGCGGCTACGTGCTCCAGGTCTTCAACAACAACTCGGCGTTCTTGCGCGAGCCTTTGCCCGAAGAATCTCCGCACATCGAGGCCGGCCGTTGGTCGCAAATCGAAGCGCGCTACGAAGCCCAGGTGGGTGGACGCCTCAGGGTCTGGCTCGACGGCAAGCTCGTCTACGATTTGAGCGGCCGCCCTGGGGCCGCCGGCGGTGACGTGGTGTTCAGCATCTGCAACACGGGCGAGCGGTTCGAGCCCTCGCCGCTGGTCCTGTACGTCGACGATGCAGCCGTCAGCCTGAGCCGAGTCGGCCCAAGCGGGCTCTTGCAGCCGCAGTCCGTAGCGGGCGCGCCTCGTCACGGCATCTAGCGATTCCACACATCCTGGGCTGCCAATCCGCAGCCTGAATCGCAGAAGCTTTCGTGGCGGATCCAGGCCGCCATGAGCGATCGAGATTTTTTACCAGGGAGGACGGGAGGGCGAGACAGAGGCGAGAATTTGGGGTTCGCGCTGCCGCCAGCGAGTCTGCAGGAGCGTCGCGGGCTCAGCCGTCCAGCTTTCCCTCGAGGGAAATATTTTTGGTTTTGGTCCTCCAAAAACAAAAATGCGTTCTCGCCTCTCTGCACCTCCCGTACTCCCGTCCTCCCTGTAAAATCTCGGAGGCGCTCGAGAAAGGTTGTCAGAACGGCAGCAGCCCGAAGCGGTCGCGAGACTTGGCCTGGCAACGCCACGTTAGCTTCTGCAAGGGATCTGCGGCGCGGCAGCCCAAGACGTGATGAATCCTCAGTCAGGGCATGGGTGCGGCGGTCGGAATGGTCCGAGGCTGGCGCGCGTCGAGCGGCTCGCGCGTCGGCATCAGCGCGGCGATGCCGTCACCCAGCTCGGCGTGATTTCCCAGTCCCGAGCGATCGTAGCAGCGCGCGCCACCGGCCTCGTTGAACGGCAGATAGAGCACGGGCGGATCCACCTCGTCGGGGCGAATGCCCTGCGCCACCTGGGCGATCTCGTCCGCGCCGTACGAGCGCGGAAATACCTGCACTTCGTCGAGCAAGCCGCGAAAGGGCTGTCGGTAGCCGTCAGCGGTGCCGAGGTAGGCTTCGATGGGCGTGCGATTTTGGCCCGGCTCGGCGCCCTTGGACACCGACACTCCGTCGATGAAAAGCTCGCTGCTCTTGGCCTCGATCACCACCGCCAAGTGGTGCCAAACGCCGAGCGTGATCGCGGAGGCGGCGGCCGCGATGTCGCGACCGCTGTACACGTTGATCACCACCGGAACGGCGTTGCGCAGCGAGAGCGAGAACCCCGACCAGTCACTGCGACGAAGCGCGAACATGGTCTGTACGTCGTCGGCGGCCTTCGCGTCGGGCGGTGCCTTCGGCAGAAACCACAACATCAGCGTCTGGTCGCGCTCGATCTGCGGCATGCGCGCGGTGCCGACGCTGGCGTAGTCGTCGACGCCGTCGAAGCTCAGCGCTTCGTCGAAGCTGGCGTCGTTCGGCCCCGGATCACTCAGCTCTTCGGGCGGGGGCTCCGGCGTCGCGTTGCCGCAAGCCGCGACGCCGAGCGCGAGCGCCGTCACGGCGCCGCGCAATAGCTGAGCCTTCCCGGGTTGCATGGCGCGAGCCCAAATTTCATAGCTCATTTTGCCGCGGGCCGCATGCTGGCCCTCGAGCGCAGCGCGCGCTCGACGCCGCGAGATTCCTGCCCGCAACCTTGCCATCCGGACGGCCGTGTGCCAACAAGCGGCGGCGCGCGTTTCATGGAAAATCCTCAGCAAATCCTGCAAACGTTTCGGACCGAGCTCGAGCAAGCCCACAGCCCCGCCGAGCTGCGCGAGCTGCGCGTCAAGTACTTGGGCAAGAAGAGCGAGCTGAAGAACGCGCTCAAGAACCTGCGCGAGGTACCGGCCGAGCAGCGCGCCGAAGTCGCGCGCCAACTGAACGAAGCGCAAGCCACCATCGAGACCGAGCTCGGTGGGCGCGAGTCGGCGGCTCAAGCCGACGAGCTGGCGCGCAAGCTCGCCGCCGAGTGGGTCGACATCGACTTGCCGGGCTTGACCACGGAGCGCGGCGCCAAGCACCCGGTGCGAGCGGTCGAAGAGCGCTGCCTCGACGTGCTGCGGCAGCTCGGCTTTCAGGTCGCCACCGGGCCCGAGGTC
>JBEQSW010000389.1:0-19432 GCA_040348565.1 Myxococcales bacterium
GCTATCACGCTCGGGCATGCCACGCCGGACCTGACACGCGCGCAACCAGGAGGGCCGGCACGAGGGTTGCACGTCGAACCGCCTTCGTGTCGAGGAAAAGGCAGTTACGGCTTGGTCGTTGGGCGGTCGTCGTGGCAACCATGACCGCGCTGAGCACAATCGCCCCCGGGGCGGCGGCTCAGTCGGATTCGAACGCGACGGCGCAGCCTCAAACCGTCGACGCGGTGCGGGGCCCGGTCAACGGCGGCACGCGACGTATCGGGCTCGGCGGCGCGTTCGTCGCGTTGGCCGACGGCACGCAAGGCGTGGCCATCAACCCCGCCTCCCCCGCCGTGCGCATGCCCTATTCTTGGACGAGCTGGGACTACGGATTCGGCGTGGACGTCGCGGTCGGGACCTGGCTGCCCAAAAACGACTTCTACAACCAAGGAAGCACGGACGCGCCGCAAGCATCCGGAAAAAGCAGCGCCCTTTTCGGCTCGGTCGCGCTCCTGCTCAACTACCAACACCTCGGGCTCGGCGTGTCGGCGGAAGCGCAAAGAAATTCCGCAGCCGCCGGCGCTCAGCCGCAAGGCATCGACACGAGCTTCGCCGCCAACTTTGGCCTGGTGCACGCGAGCTTGGCGTACGGCTTCTTGGACGGACAGCTACTCTTGGGCGTGGGTCCGCGTTTTGTAGGCATGACGTTCGACCGCAGCTCGGGGAGCTCGAGCCTGCTCAGCACGGCGGGCGTCGGCTACGAAGCGGGCGTCATCGCCAAGCCCATCGTGGGTCAATACCGAGCGGCAGTGGCGATAAAGTCGCCCATCAACGCAACCCTGCCCGGCGCTGACGGAGCCCCCGGCAGCCCCCTACACGTGCCGTGGGAGGTGGCGCTCGGTTTTGCGTATCAATTCGGAGCCCGCCCACTCAACCCGCCGCTGCAAACCGCCGAATCGCTGGCGCGACAGTACAGCAAGGGCACGCCAACCGAGGCGGACATGAAGCGAGCCGAGGATCGGCTCTTCGCCAACTACGAAGAGCGCCAGCGCTTCTACTTGCTGGTCAGCTCGGAGCTGTCGATCATTCAAGGGGGCGGCCCCGTGGGCGTCAGCGGCGCCACCGCGCTCGATCGGCCCGTGATTTCCCCGCGCTTGGGGCTCGAGAGTGAGGTCATTCCCCACTACCTCAGGTTGCGCGCGGGCAGTTACTACGAGCCGGCGCTGCTCGCGGGCTCCCAGAGCCGCGTCCACGGCACTGGCGGCTTCGACGTCAAGCTGTTCGAGTGGAGCATCTTCGGGTTACTGGATCCCTTCGACTACTGGCAACTGTCCGTCGCCGGAGATGGCGCGCGCGCGTACCTCAACACCTCGTTCAGCATCGGGATTTGGCACTAGACCATGACGAAGGTCGGCCTGTGCGGCTTCACGATGGCGATGGCCGAGTACGCCCACCACTTCCCCGTCGTCGAGGTGCAGCAGACTTTCTACGAGCCGCCGAGCGATGCCGTGATGCGACGTTGGCTGAGCGCGGTGCCGCCGGGCTTCGAGTTCACGCTCAAGGCTTGGCAGCTCATCACTCATGAAGGCAGGAGCCCCACTTACCGGCGCTTGAAGCGACCGCTCGACGACGAAGAGCGCGCTACTTGCGGGGGTTTTCGCGATAGCGCGATCGTGCGCGTGGCGCTCGAGCGCACCCTGGAATGCGTGAAGTTGCTGGGCGCCAGCACGCTGCTCTTCCAATGCCCCAAAAGCTTTGGCCCCGAGCCTGCCAACGTAGCGCGTCTCCGTCACTTCGTGGTGCACGTAGCGAGGCCCCAGTGCCCAGCCGGCCTGAGGCTTGCCTGGGAGCCGCGCGGGGGCGCCTGGACAAAAAACGCCGATCTTGCGGTCGAGCTCTGTCGGGAGCTCGGCCTCGTCTACGTCGTCGATCCCTTCGTCGACGCGGTTCGTTCCACGGCGGGCCCTACTTATCTACGACTGCACGGGGTCAGCGGCGCGCGCCACGTTTACACCGACGACGAGCTTCTGCGCCTCGCGGACATCACGCCGCCAGATGCGTACGTGATGTTCAACAACATCCCGCGCGTGCGGGACGCTCAGCGCTTCAGCAACTTGCTCAGCCGCCGGCGCGGCTGAGCCCCGTCCCGTTCGCGCGAGCGCGCTTCGCTAGAGCCGTCGAAAACGAGCCATGAAGTAGCCGTCCGTCCCGTGCAGGCCCGGCAAGAGGCGCAGCGACGTTTTGCCGGCGATGAGCTCCGCGGGCAGCTCCGGTGCGTCGAAGGGAGCCGGCTCCAGCACGTCGGCGACGCGGGCCACGACGGCTTCGCACTCCTGCTCGAGCACCGAGCAGACGGCGAAGAGCACCGCGCCGCCCGGTCTGGCGCGCGAGGCGGCCGAGCGCAGGATGCTTTCGGCCAGCTCGGCGAGCCGCGCCGGATCTTCTGGCTTCAAGCGCCGCAAGATCTCCGGCCGGCGCCGCAACGTACCGGTGCCGCTGCACGGTGCGTCCACCAAAACGCGGTCGAAGTCGTCGGGCAAGCCGCCCTGGCCAACGCTCCAATCGACGGCGCGCGTCTCGATGCCGGACAAGCCGAGGCGAGCCGCGTCTTCGCTCAGCGCTTGCAGCTTTTCCGGGTACAGGTCGCACGCGAACAGCTTGCCGTCGGCGCCCAAACGCTCGGCCAGCAGCGTCGCTTTTTGGCCGCGACCGGCGCACGCGTCGAGCACCTTGTCGGCCGCTCGGGCGCCCAGCGCGAGACCGATGGCCTGCGCGCCCTCTTCTTGCACCGTGAACGCGCCCTCGGCAAAACCGGGCCTTTGTCGAGGATCACCCTCTCCACGCACCAATCGCGCAACGGGTGAGACTCGGCCATGGGCAAGGTCGGCCATCCATTCGGGCAGGGTCGCGCCCTGCCGCAGCCGGAGGCCGGTGAAGGCATCGCCACCGATCAACAGCAGCGCTTGCTCTTCGCCCACCGACTTCAGAAGGTCTTGCCAGAGCCAGGCCGGGATGGCTTCGCGCAACGCTTGCGCCTGCGACAGCTTTTCGCCGGTCTTGGCCAGCTTGCGCAGCACCGCGTTGGCAAAGCCGGCCACGCGGGGCCCGCGCTCGCGTTTCACGCCGGTGACGGCCGCGTCCACTGCCGCAAAAGCCGGCACGCGTTCGAGCAGTAAGATTTGATAGGCGGCCACCAACAGCTGCGCCAGCACGCGCTCGTCGGAGACGCCGCGCGGAGCATGCACGAACAGCCGCGCCCGGAGCGCCGGCTCGGTGCGCATGGTGCCGTAGGCCAGCTCCGTCGCCAACGCGCGCTCGCGCGCGTCGAGCTGAGGGTGACGGCGCAGCTCGGCGTCGAGCGCGGCGGCCACGAACGCTTCGTCGACCAGCACTCGCTCCACGACCTTGCCGCGATACTGCGTGCAGTGGGCTGCCGGGGCGCTTGTTGCGCCGCCGGAGCCGCCGGTTTGTCAGCCAGGCGTGGCTCCAATCTGTCCGCGAATCACGTCGCGCTTTTGAACGTCGTTACGGAAGGCGATGGCCATCAAGCCGAACAAGATGGCCATGCCGATGATGTGCGCGATCTCGCGCGAGCGCAGCGGCAGCGGCTTGCGAAGAACGCCTTCGATCGCGAAAAACATCAGGTGCCCGCCGTCTAGCACGGGAATGGGCAAAAGATTCAGCAGCCCCAAATTGATGCTGAGCAGCGCCATCACCCACACGAAGTTGTCGGGCCCCTTTCTGCCCTCTTCGCCCGCGATTTGAAAGATGGTGATGGGACCGGACAGCGCGTCCAAGCTGAGACGCCCCTGCAGCAGGCGCACGATGCAAACCAACGTAAAGCGCGTCACGTCGACCGTCTCTTCGACCGCCTTTTGGAAGGCGTAGCGGATGGGCGTCGGATGCTCGACGCGCTCGTCGGGCGCCACCGGAATCCAGTGCCCCTTCGGGATCACGTACATGGAGAACGCCTGCCCGTGGTCGTCCACGAAGTCTTCGCGCCGGATTTGGAACTTGCCGGTGCGCACGCGACCGTCGCGCGCCGACTGATAGTCCAGGCGGTGCTCGCGATCGGGCGCGGCTAGCACGCGCTCACAAAACGTGGACCAAGCCGGCACTTCCACGTCGTCCAGGCGCAGGATCTTGTCGCCGGCGCGCAGCCCCGCTTTGTACAGGTACGAATCCTCCGGCACGATCGCCAAATACAGATCGGCCAGCTCGATGCCGGCGCGCTCGAACAACGAGCTGCCGGACGGATCGGGCGTCAGCGCCACCACGCCGGACTCGAACACCGCCATGTCCGCCAACCCGCCGAGCGCGCCCGGCACCGACACGGGGCGCAGGTACGTCACCGGCAGCGTCTCGCCCGCGTTTTCGCTGAGCGCGCTGGTCAGGTCCATGAAGCGCCGCACCGGCATGCCGCCGACGTTGGTGATCACGTCGAACGTGCGCAGGCCCGCGCGGTACGCCGGCGAATCCGGATTGGGCACGCCGATCACGGCGGCGGGAGCGCTCGGCTGGATGCCCATCGTGCCGACGCGCTGGGTGATGTCGAGCTCACGCTGCTTGACGTCGATCTCGCGTCGCTCGACCGACTCTTCGGTCGTCACTTCCACGTCGACCTGGCGATTATCGCGAAAAACCGTGAGCTTGAGCGTCTTGGCGGGGCTGCTGCTGATGATGCGCTTCACCTCTTCGAAGGTGGCCACCTCTTGGCCGTCGATCGACATCACGCGATCGCCGGGGCGCAGCTTGCCGTCGGCGGGGTGACCGGGCAGCACGATGCCGATGGTCGGCGGCAACAGCGGGCCGTTGCCGACGAACACGGCAAAGTAGAGCAAGACCGGGAAGATCAAGTTCATGACCGGGCCCGCCAGCACGATCACCACGCGCTTGAACACCGGCAACGACTCGAACGTGCGCTTGCGGTCCTCCGGCAAGACCACGTCCGTCTTGGACGCCTCCAGCATCTTCACGTAGCCGCCCAGCGGCAGGAGCGAGATGCAGTACTCGGTCTCGCGACCGCGCAGCTTCAACACCTTCGGCCCAAAGCCCAAGCTGAACGTGATCACCTTCACCCCGAACGCCTTGGCGAACAGGAAGTGACCCAGCTCGTGCACGAAGATCAGCGAGCTGACGAGGATGACGGGGTAGAGAAGATCCATGCACGGAGGCGCCGGGGGAGAGAGGGCGTGGCTCAGCGGGGAGCAACACGCCCGAAACCAGCGGGCCGGAAACAAACGCGGCCGGAAGCTAGCACTGCCCTACGGGCCCGCAAAACCTCCAGCCAAAGTCGGCGTAACATGCGCGGATCATGACCCCAGACGGCGCACAGAGCGCGCGCGCTTCCGAGATTTCTCTCAACCAACTGATGCTGCCCGAGCACGCCAACGCGCTCGGCAACGTGCACGGCGGCGTGATCATGAAGATGGTGGACGAAGCCGGCGCCATCGCCGCCATGCGCCACGCCCACAAGCCGTGCGTGACCATCGCCATCGACTCGATGACGTTCAAGCAACCGGTGCACTTGGGACAGCTGCTGGTCTGCCAAGCGCGAGTCACCTACGTGGGCAAGAGCTCGATCGAGGTGCAAGTGTTGGTGCACGCCGAGAACCTACTGACGCGCGAGGTCACGCACACCAACTCGGCCTACGTCGTCTACGTGTCGCTCGGCCCCGACGGCAAGTCGACCGGCGCGCCCCCACTCTTGCTCGAGACCGACGAAGACCGTGCCCTGTTCGCCGCCGGCCAACAACGCCAACACCACCGCACCGGCCGCTAGCAGCAACCACACGTCGCTCTGCGGCTCGAGATTTTTTACAGGGAGGACGGGAGGACGGGAGGTCCGGACAGAGGCGAGAATTTTTGGGTTCGAGAATGACGACGTCGTGAGAAGACTGCGCAGTTGCCGGTCAGCGCCGAGGAGCTCGAAACCCAAGAAACCTCCCGTCCTCCCGTCCTCCCTGTGAAAAAATCTGGGGACTGCCAGGGCCGCGACGGCTCGTTCCGTACCGCGGCGGTTGTTTGGTCCGATATTTTCCAGCACTTACGAATAGTTACGATACGTAGCATGCACAAAGCGGGGGTTGCGACTACGTTCCCGGCCATCACATGCTGACCTGGGTAGCCAAGAAGCTGTTCGGCACTTCAAACGAGCGCGCCGTGCGGCGCATGCAGCCGATCGTCAACGCCATCAACGCGCTCGAGCCGAAGATGCAGAAGCTCTCTGACGCAGAGCTGCAGGCCAAGACCGCGGAGTTCAAGCAGAAGCTGGACAACGGCGCGACCTTGGACGACCTGTTGATCGAAGCGTTCGCGGCGCTTCGCGAGGCCAGCCGTCGCGTGCTGAAGATGCGCCACTACGACGTGCAGCTCATGGGCGGCATGGTCCTGCACAAGGGCTCGATCGCCGAGATGCGCACCGGTGAAGGTAAGACCCTCGTCGCCACCCTGCCCGTCTACTTGAACGCCCTCGAAGGCAAGGGCGTGCACCTCATCACCGTCAACGACTACTTGGCCACGCGCGACGCGGAGTGGATGGGCCGCGTCTACAAGTGGATGGGCCTGTCGATCGGCACCATCGTCAACGGCCAAGAAGACTGGGTGAAACGCGCCGCTTACAAGAGCGACATCTGCTACGGCCAGAACAACGAGTTCGGCTTCGACTACCTGCGCGACAACATGAAGGACTCGGCGCTGGAATACGCGCAGCGTCCGCTCAATTTCGCGATCGTCGACGAAGTCGACTCCATCTTGATCGACGAGGCGCGTACGCCCCTCATCATCAGCGGCACCGCCGAAGCCGCCAGCGAAAAGTACAAAACGCTGAACGAAATCGTCACGCGCCTGAAGAAGGACGAGCACTTCAACGTCGACGAAAAGGGCTTCAGCGCCACCTTGACCGACGAAGGCGTCGAGACCGTGCAGAAGCTGATCGGCGTCAAGAACCTGTACGACCCGGTCAACGTGCAGGCGCTGCACATCTTGAACCAGCTGCTGCGCGCGCACGCTCTGTACAAGCGCGACCAGCACTACATGGTCAAGGACGACAAGATCCTAATCATCGACGAGTTCACCGGCCGCGTCTTGGCCGGCCGCCGCTGGAGCGACGGCTTGCACCAAGCCGTCGAGGCCAAGGAGAACGTGCGGATCCAGGAAGAGAGTCGCACCATGGCGACCATCACCTTCCAGAACTTGTTCCGCATCTACAAGAAGCTGGGCGGCATGACCGGCACCGCCCAGACGGAAGCGCAAGAGTTCTCGTCCACCTACAAGCTGGACGTGGTCGAGATTCCGACCAATAAGAGCGCCGTCCGCAAGGACGACCACGACGTCGTGTACAAGAGCGAGCGCGAGAAATTCAACGCGCTCACGCGCGACATCATCGAGCACCACAAGGCGGGTCACCCGATCTTGGTCGGCACCACCAGCGTCGAGAAGAGCGCGGCCATCAGCCGCATCTTGACCAAGAAGAAGATCGAGCACGCGGTCTTGAACGCCAAGCACCACGAGAACGAAGCCTTCATCGTGGCCCAGGCTGGCCGCAAAGGCGCCATCACCGTGTCCACCAACATGGCCGGCCGCGGCACCGACATCATGCTGGGCGGCAACGCGGAGATGATCGCGCGCTTCGATTTCAAGAAGCAGAATCGCGACCCCGACGCCGAGCCGGAGGCCTTCGCCGAGCTGGTGAAGCAGTACGAAGCCTCGTGCAAAGTGGAGCACGACGAGGTGGTCGAGATGGGCGGCCTGCACATCATCGGCACCGAGCGGCACGAGTCACGCCGCATCGACAACCAGCTTCGCGGTCGCGCCGGCCGCCAGGGTGACCCCGGCTACAGCAAGTTCTACTTGTCGTTGGAAGACGACTTGATGCGCATCTTCGCCGGCGATCGGGTCAAAAACCTGATGGACCGCATGGGCATGCCCGACGACGAGCCGATCGAGCACCCGCTCGTCACCCGCAGCATCGAGAACGCGCAGCGCAAGGTCGAAGAGCGCAACTTCGACATCCGCAAGAACCTGCTCGAGTACGACGACGTGATGAACGCGCAACGGAAGACCGTGTACTCCCTGCGCCAACAGCTGCTGCTCGGCCGCTACGCCCCCGAAGAAGTGGATGAAACCGGCAAGCTCACCGGCGAGACCCGCAAGATTCAGCTGAACGAAGAGGTCGCGAACGACGTCATCCCGCTGGTCGCGCAGCTGGTTGGCCTGTGCTGCGATCCGCCCATTTCGCCCAAGAAAGAGGGCGACAAGTACGTTCCGCTCACGGCCAAGGACTTCGAGCCGCTGCAGAAGATCGTCGAGCTGGAGACGCTGCAGAGCGAGGTCTACAACAAGTGGGGCGTGAAGCTGGAGCTGGAGGGTCGCAAGAACCTCACCCCGCTCCAGGTCTACGAAGAGCTGGCGGAGAGCGTGCCGCAGGGCTTGTCCGAGCAGCGCGAGCGCGTGCTCGATTTGATCGACCGCGTGCTGTCGGCGATGGTGGAGGAGAGCTGCCCGGAGAACAAGCCGGCCGAAGACTGGGACTGGAAGGGCATCAGCGCCGCCTTCAAGGAGCACTTCCAGCAAGACTTGCCGCAAGAAGCGCGCGAGCTGGGCGACCCGAGCATGCTGGTGCGCGAGCTCTACACCCACGCCGAACAGATCTACCTCGCGCGCGAAAAAGAAGTCGGCGTCGAGCTGTTCATGCGCATCTTTCGCTTCGTCTTCACGAAGCAGATCGACGAAGCCTGGGTCGAGCACCTCTCCAACATGGAGCACCTGCGTGACGGCATCGGGCTACGCGGCTACGGCCAGCGCGACCCGAAGAACGAGTACAAAAAAGAGGGCTACAACCTGTTTTTGAACATGATGGCCAAGGTGTCCAGCACCGTCTTGGTCCAGCTGTTCGAGGTTCAGATCCAGCGCCAAGAGGACATTGCGGCGCTCGAAGCCCAAGAGCACGCGCGCCATCAGGCCGAGCTCGAAGCGGCGATCGCCCGGCATCCGGGAGAAGACGCCGACGACCCGGTGGCAGCGCTCGCGCAAATGCAGCGCATCGCCGCCGGCCAGGGCCCCACGCCCTCGTCGCCTCCGGCGGCCCGAGCCGCTCCGCGCATCGGTCGCAACGACCCGTGCCCGTGCGGCTCCGGCATGAAGTTCAAGAAGTGCCACGGCGCGCTGCTCGAAGAAGAGGGCGCGTCGGACGACGAGCCCGAAGAAGAGCAGCCGCGGGCGTGATCGAAGTCGAGGGGCTGACCAAGGACTACGGCACCGTCGTCGCGGTGCAGGACGTCTCGTTCTCGGTCGGCCGCGGCGAGGTCGTCGGCTTTCTGGGACCGAACGGCGCCGGCAAGAGCACCACCCTCCGCATCTTGGCGGGCTTCTTGGGCGCCACGCGGGGTAAGGTGCGCGTCAACGGTCACGACATCGCCGAGGCGTCGCTGGCCGCGCGCGCGTCGCTTGGCTACATGCCCGAAGCGGCACCGCTCTATCCGGAGCTAAGGGTCCGGGAATACTTGGAATTTCGCGCTCGTTTGAAGCGCGTGCCCAAGGCCAAGCTCGGCCAGTGCGTGGAGCGCGCCGTCGAGCGCGCCAACCTGCGCGCCGTCACGGATACGACCATCGGCCACCTCTCGAAGGGCTTTCGGCAGCGCGTGGGCTTGGCCGACGCGCTGGTAGCCGATCCCCCGCTGCTGATTTTGGACGAGCCGACCGCCGGCTTGGATCCCAACCAGGTCCGCGAGGTGCGCGCCCTGATCAAGGAGCTGGCGACGGACCACACCGTGCTGTTGTCCACGCACATCCTGTCAGAGGTCGAAGCAACCTGTCAGCGCGCGCTGGTGATCGATCGCGGTCGCTTGGTGGCGCAGGGCACCCTCAGCGAGCTCTCGCGCAGCCGCCGTTCGACGACGCTCCTGCTCGTGGTGCGCGACGCAGAAGCGCGCGCGGCGGCCTTTTTGGGTGAGCAACCAGGCGTCGCCAAAGTCGAGCCGAGCGCCGACGTGGCGCTCACCGACGGCTACGTACGGCTGCGCGTCACCTTGGCCGACGGCGTGAGCGCGCTCGAAGCCGGCCAGCAGCTGCTGCGCTCGCTCGTCACCGCCAACGTCGAAATCGCCAGCCTCACCCCCGAAACCGCCACCCTCGAACAAATCTTCACCGACCTCACCACCGACGACTCCGCCTCCGAGGCACTGTGAACGGACCCAGATTTTTTCACAGGGAGATCGGGAGATCGGGAGCCCAGAATTTTGGGGTTCGAGACACGCGTTGTTTCGCGTCACCTGCGCATTCGCCGCTCCACGCCGTTCGGCTCGAACCAACAAAAATCTCGCCTCTTCTCGCCCTCCCGATCTCCCGATCTCCCTGTGAAAAAATCTGGGGACTCGCAGCTCGTACCGGTTCCGCTGAGGGACTCGGATGAGCGGTTTTTTCGCGATTTTGCGGCGCGAGATGCTGAGCTTGTGGGTGACGCCGCTGGCTTGGGTGTTGCTGGGCGTGTTCTTGCTGCTGCAGGGCGGCATTTTTTATTCGATTGTCGCGCACTTCGCGAGCTTTACGGATCTCTCGGTCGATGACGGGCCGCTCGGGGCGTACTTCGGGCAAAACTCGATCTTCTTGCTGATGACGCTGCTGTTGGTCTGTCCGGCGTTGACCATGCGCTTGCTCGCCGAAGAGCGGCGCAGCGGCACCATCGAGGCGTTGATGACGGCGCCGGTGGGCGGCGCGGGTGTCGTGCTCGGCAAGTATGCGGCGGCGCTGCTCACTTACGTGCTGATCTGGCTGCCGACGTTGCTGTACGTCGTGATCTTGCGCAAGACCGGCAACGTCGACTGGCTGGTGATGCTGTCGAGCTATTTGGGCTTGCTGTTGGTCGGCGCGCAATACCTGGCCATCGGCATGTTGGCCAGCGCGCTGAGCAAGAGCCAGTTCGTCGCGCTCTTGATCACGGTGCTGATTCAGTTCGGGTTGTTCGTGCTCGGCATCGGTGAGTACATCTTCGACCCCGGCCTGCTGCACGACGTGTGCTCGTACGTGTCGCTGGCGGGGCACATGGAAGATTTTTCCAAAGGCATCGTCGATACTCGACGGCTGTTGTACGACGGCACTTTGGCGGCTTTTTGCCTATTTGCGACGGTCCGGGTGGTCGATTCGTGGAGGCGCGCGTGAAGCTGTCGAGCGCGCTGCCTTGGCTCGGCGTGGTCGCGGGCGCGTTGTTACTCGTCAACGTGAACGTGCTCGGGGCTCGCTGGTACAAGCGCTGGGACTTCACGTCCGACAAGCTGTACACGCTGTCACCCCCCACGCGCGAGCTGCTGACGAGCCTCGCGGAGCCGGTGGACGTCAGTGTGCTGCTCAGCAAGGGTGATCCGCTGCTGGTCAGCGTGCGCCACATGTTGGAGGCGTACGGTGCCGTCACCCGCCAACTGCGCGTCAACTACGTCGACCCCGACCGCAGCCCAGCCGAGTTCCTGGCGCTGCAGCAAAAGTATCAGATCTTGGCCGGCAAGGCCGACGACGGCCGCATCGTCACCGACGCCGTGATCGTGCTGGCCGCCGGCGACCACGGCGCCGCCGTAGGCAGCGGTAGTGACGGCAGCGGTGGCCGCCATTGGTTCATCACTTCCGACGAGCTGGTCCACGTCGACGAAGACTCCGGGCGTGCGCGCCCGGCGCTGGAGCAGGCGCTGTCGAGCGCCCTGGCCAACGTGCGCCGCAGCGAAAAGGCCAAAATTTGCTTCACCACCGGCCACCGCGAGCCGACGCTCGAGGACGCCGGCCCCGAAGGCCTGAGCGAGCTGAAACAGCGGCTGCTCAAGAACAACTACGACCCGCAAAACGTCGACGCCACCTCGCCCAAGGTCAGCTACCGGGACTGCGCGGCGGTGGTGGTGCCCACGCCCGAGCTGGAGTTCGGACGCGAAGACGCCCAGCGCTTGGCCGACTACGTTCGCGCCGCTGGCAGCGCGCTTTTGCTGCTCGGCCCCACCCTGGGCGACACCCCACAAGTGCGTAGCACCGGGCTCGAGCCGGTGTTGGAGCTGGCCGGCGTCAACCTGGGGCGCGACGTGGTGTTCGAGCAAGACCAAGCCGAGCGCCTGCCACGCGGTAATGGCGAGCTATTTTTTGCGCAGCTCCGTCCGCACCCCATCACGCGCGGCGTGCTCCACGAAGACGACAAGCTTTCTTCGCGGGTGCTGGTCGTGCAGTCACGGTCGCTCGAGGTGAACGGCGCTACGGTGCTGATGGAGTCCAGCAACCAAGCGCTGGCGTTGAAGAGCCTACGCGGCTTGGACGGCGCCACGGGTCCCGAGGACGCCGGAGAACGCCTTGGCCCGCAAAGCTTTGGCTTGGCGGCGGCGCGTGAGCTACCGGCGCCCGCGGGCAGCCAAGCCTCGCACGTGCGGTTGTTCGTGAGCGGAGCCAGCAATTTGGCCTGGAATCGCAATTTTCAGGACCCTTCGTTGTACGGCAATCGGCGCCTGATCGAAAACGCCATCAGCTGGGCGGCGTCGCGCCCCACCATGATCAGCGTGCCGGAAAAGCCCGAGCGAGAGGTGGGTCTGTCGCTCAGCGAAGAGTCGCTGGGTGAGGTCATGCGCTACGTGCTGTTGTACATGCCGGGCGCGGCGGGCCTGCTCGGAGCTTTCGTGCTGCTTCGCCGCCGCAACCTCGAGCGGGCCTCGCGCCGCAGCGAGGCCGCGCCCCCGAGCGGATCCCAGAGCTGATGCGCCGGCAACTTTGGGTCAACGGTCTGCTCGGAGCGCTGGCGTTGGCCACGCTGGGCGTAGTCTGGCTCACGCGTGAAACCCCGACCACGGCGCAACTTGCCGAGCGCAAGGGCAAGCTATTGCCGGTGTTCCGCAAAGCGGCGGTGTCGCGCCTCACGCTGACGCAAGACGGCCGCGATCTCGAGCTCGTGCCCAGCAGCGTGCCGGCGGAGGCCGGCGAATTTCGGATCGTCCGGCCCTGGCAGGAGCGCGCCGACATCGCGACCGTGAACCAGCTCCTGGGCGCGCTCGACCTGGCGTCGTGGCTGCGTTCGGCGGACGACGTCGCTCCCGCCGCCGCGGGTCTGGACGGCAAAGCCGCGCGTATCCGCCTGGAAATGGCCGGCAATGCGACGCTGCTGACCCTGGGCGGTCCGGCCCCGAGCCCCGCCGGCGCCCGCTACGTCGAAGTCACCAGCACCGGTAGCATCAAACGCTACGTGGTGAGCGAAGGCGTGGCCAGCGAGCTCACGGTGCCGCTCGCCAAATTTCGCGAGGCCCGCTTGCTCGAATACGGCAAGAGCGAGATCGCCAAGATCGTCCTGAGCCAGCAGCTGGCCAAGCCATCCAGCTCCGGCGCGATGGAACCATACGTCGAGCGAGTCGAGCTCGAGCGCGGTGACCATGGCGTCTTCTTCTTTCGCGACGACGGCGGCCGCGAGCTGGCCAATCCCGAGCTGACGAGCCGCGTCTTCACCGGGTTGTCGCGTCTGTCCGCCGAGACCATGCTGGAGACTGCCGACGCGCAGCAGCAGCTCTTGGGCAGCGACAAGCGCGTGGAGCTTCAGCTGCTGGACAAGGCGCAGCCGGCCATCACGCTCTCGCTTTTGGGAGTTGCCGACTCGAAATGGTTGGTGCTGCGCGAGCAACCAGGTAAAGCGGCGCGCGCCGGCATCGTCGCCGAAGACGTGGGCAGGGCACTCTTGGCCACCAAAGCAGCGGCGCGCTTGAACGGACCGGTGGCCGCGCGCAGCGACGAAATCGAAGCCCTGAGCATCAGCCGCGGCGAGCGAAAGCTGGATTTTGCCCGCAAAGATCAGGGCTTCGTTCTGCGCGCGCCGCGTGCGGGCGACGTGGCGCTCGACGCCGGCAACGAGCGATTGGCGTCGATCGCAGGCGCCGTGGGCGAACGCATCGCCAAACCAGACTTGGCTGCGCTCGGGCTTTCGCCAGCGACGGGAGAGCTCGTGATTCAGGTAGCGGGGGGCGACGAAGCCAGCCACCGCGAGGAGCGAGTGGCGCTCGGCGCGCCGCGCGCGGACGGCAGCCTGTGCGTAGCGCGCAAATTGGACGACGTGGTGCTGTGCTTCTCGGCCGAAGCCGCGCGCGCCTTCGAGCCGGACGCGACGCTGCTACGTTCGCTCGAGCTGGCCAGCTTTGCGCCTTCGGATCTGCTCACGCTCAGCGTCGAAGCAGAAGGCTGGCACGAGACCGTGGAGCGACACGAGGACGGCAGCTACGAGCTGACGGAGCCGAAGGGCTTCACCCACGACGGGGCGCTGGTGGCCGACGCCGTGCAAGCACTGGGCACGCTGCAAGCGGTGCGCTGGCTTGCGACGACGGACGAACCGCGCTTCGGCCTCGGCGCTCCACGCTTGCGGGTGCGCTTCACGCGACGTGCCAGCAGCCAAGAGCACCAGCTAGAGGTGGGAGCGAAAGTCGGGACCGGGTACTACGCCCGGCTCAGCCCCGATCCGGGCGTTTTCTTGCTTTCGGGCGGGGATTTCGCCGCGCTGTCGGTCCCGTTGATCGACCGCGAGCTGTGTCCGACTTTCGAGCCCGACAAGCTCAGCGTGAGCGTGGTGACCAAAAACGGCGAGGGCGTCATCGTACCGGGCCACACCGTCTTCCCGCGGCCCGACGCCCCCGTGCTCGAAACCTTGCGCGCACTGCGCGCCGAGTTCGCGGTCCACGTGGGCAAAGCCAGGAGCAACGAGGGCTTCGCGCGCCCCCGCCTCACGATTTCTTACCGAATCGGCGAGCGCAAAGTAGTGGTCACGGTCGGTGCGTGCGAGACCTTGCGCGAGCAGCGAGTCTGCTATGCTCGCCGCGACGACATCGACGCCACTTTTGCGCTTGCTGCTCGCACCGTTTCGGACCTCGAAACGGCCACTTCGCATGACATTCCCTAAAACTTCGCTCAGCGGTCAGCCGCCCAGTGCTCGCCCCCTCGCCATCCTCGTCGCCGTCAGGTTGCCCGACGTGGACGCGGTCGCCAGTGACGCCAGCCTCGACGAGCTCGCGCGCCTGGTCACGACCCTGGGCTACGACGTCGTCGAGCGCGTGGTCCAGAGCCGCAGCCACTTTGCGCCGGCCGCAGTGTTGGGCGAAGGCAAGCTCAAGCAGCTGGCCAAGCTGACGGGCGGCACCGGCCGCACTCAAGTAGCCCTGCCGCAAAACCACAAGCGCGCCGCCGAAGAAGCCGCCGAAGAAGCCGCCGCCGCTGAGGAAGCCGCCGACGAGGACTTCGACGACGGCGATCTGGACGACGACGGGAGCGCGCCCGAGCGGCGAGAGATCGCGCTGGTGGCGGTCGACCACGACATTTCTCCCAGCCAGCTGCGCAACCTCGAGCGCGCAACGGGCGTGATGGTGCTCGATCGCACCGGCGTGATCATCGAAATCTTCCATCGCCACGCGCTCAGCCGGGAGGCGAAGCTGCAGGTCGAAATCGCTCGCTTGGCCTACGAAGCCCCGCGCCTGCGCGAATCGCCGAAGAGCAAAGAGCGACAAGCCGGGCGCGGCGCCGGTGAGGCCGCTCTCGAGCTCGATCGACGCAAAATTCGCGATCGCATCGCCGAGCTCAAGCGCGAGCTTGCGGCCATCCAACGCGAGCAAGACGTGCGGCGCCGACATCGGCGTGGGGCGCGGCGGGTGGCGCTCGTCGGCTACACCAACGCCGGCAAGTCTTCGTTGATGCGCGCGCTCACCAGCAGCGAAGTGTACGTCGAGGACAAGCTGTTCGCGACGCTCGACACCACCGTGCGCGCTCTGCAACCCGAAGCCAAGCCGCGCATCCTGGTCAGCGACACCGTCGGCTTCATCAAACAATTACCGCACGACCTGGTCGCCAGCTTCAAATCTACTCTGGACGAAGCCCACGAAGCCTCGCTGCTGCTGCACGTCGTCGACGCCGCCGACCCCAGCTTTCGTGAGCAGCTCGAGGTAACGCGCGCCGTGCTGCGCGAAATCGGCGCCGAGCAGGCGCCCAGCCGCCTGGTCATGAACAAGGTGGACCGCCTGAGCCCCACCGAGCTGGCCGATTTACAGCAAGAATTTCCGGATGCCTGGTTCATCTCCGCCAAGCGCACCGAAGACGTGCTCACCGTCCGGGCGCGCATCATTGCTTTCTTCGAGTCGCGCTACGCCGAGGCGGAGTTGGTCGTTCCTTACGCCGATCAGCGCCTGGTTTCGGAGATGCACGAGCAAGGCCGCGTCGTCTCCGAGCGTTACGAAGACGACGGCGTCAAAGTCACCTTTCGCAGCGATCCAGAAGTGGTCGACGCCTTTCGCGCTCGCCTGGCCCGCGCCACGCCTTGAACCGGCGGCGCTAGGGCAGGCCCTCACTCTTCGCGTTCAATCCACACGCGCGGCTCACCCGGCTCGTCCCCCGGCTCCACGTGAATGATTCGCGGTCGACAGCACACCGCGCAGTCTTCGGTATAGGTTTGGCTCTCGCCGCCACCCAGGTCGACGCTAAGCTCGTCGGTCTGCCCGCAAAACGGGCATTCGACCACGGTCGTCGATCGGCGAAGTCCGCGCTTGGGCACGCCCCACTATGCCACGAAGCGTGAGCGCCGGCGGCGCCGCTCGAGCGCCACCGTGGCCATCAATAGCCCGAACATGGCCAGCGCTCCGTGACTGCTGCGAGCGCCCAGCGCGCAACCGGATGAGCCCTGGTTGTCCAACCCGCCGGCGCTGCCGACGTTTTCGCTTCCGCCGCTGCCCGCGCCAGGATTGCCGGTGCTGCTGCTGCCGGCGCTAGCACTACCGGTGCCGCTGCTGCCGGCGCTGGGGCTACCGGGGTCGAGCGTCACCGTGTCGGAGTCGACGCACTGCCCGGCCGCACAGGTCTGGCCCTTCGGGCACATGTCCGGGTCTTCGTCGACCAAGCCGTCACAGTCGTCGTCGAGAAAGTTGCATTTCTCTTTCACCGGCGCGCCGGGCACGCAGTACTGCGCGTCACACCCCGGAGCCTCACGCCGACACCAACCCTCGCCGCAGGTCGGGCGAATGCGCTCGTCGACGTCGCCATCGCAATCGTCGTCGATGCTGTTGCAAGTCTCCATGGCGCCGGGGTTGACGGCCTTGTTCATGGGCTGGCAGTCGCCCGGCTCCGCCGCCCAGCCCTTCAAGCCCGCGCAGCCGACCTTCGGCGTGCCCACCTTTTCGGTGCGGGCGTCGTAATAGCCGTCACCATCCGCATCGGGCCAAAGCTCCACCGGCACGGCGTTCTCGTCGATCTGCCCGTCGCAGTTGTCGTCGAGCATGTTGCACAGCTCTTTGGCGCCCGGATACACGGTGTTGCGGTAGTCGTCGCAGTCGCCCGCCGTGTCCACGTACGGCTTGGGTGGCGCATCGGCGCAGCCCAGCATCGAGGTGTCCGCGCGACCGATGCCATCACTATCGCCGTCGAGGTAGTAGGTCTTGCCGGTGCAGCCGTACACGAAGTCGAACTCGCCCTCCATTGGGCTGTCGCCGGAGCTGCGACCGTTGCCGTTGCCGCCGAGCGCGTACGCCGAGAACCGCACGGAGCCGGGCTTGCTGGGGGCGACCCAGGCGAAGTGGAACTGCACCGTGCCGCCACTTGCCGGCTTCGGCTGGTTGTGCACCAAGCCGCTCGACACCTCCGTGAGACCCTGATTGGCGATCGTCTGCAGGTCGCCGACGTCGGTCGTCGTCAGGTACACGCCGCCGTCCGAGAAGCCGCCCATCAGGCTGAGCGTGAGCTCGACGCGGTCCCCCGGATTGAAGGTGGCCGGGCTCGCGGTCATGCTGAGCGTGCCCGCGGGGCCACCGCTGTGACAACCGGAGCAACCAGTAGCGGCGAGGCCGCCGGCGCGCGCCCGAGCGTGACCGCTGAGCAGCGTCGCTGCCAACGCTAGCCCCAGTGCCAACAGCGTGGACCGGGCTCCGGACGCAAGCGAAGGCGACGTCATCACCTAGAACGCCGATCAGTTTGCAGCCACCGCGTTCTAGGCCCTTCCTGGTGGGGGCGGCACGCGCCGCCCCCCTCGGCCGAAGTAAATTCGGCCGAGCCTCCCCCCACGCGGCGACGCTTGAAGTCGCTAACTCGTGAACTTCGTTGCCCAAGCAAACCGTTTGTCGCGCCAGGTTCTCTAACTCGACGGAGTAGTCGTGGCCCGAAGTGAGCCGCGCTTTTCGATGAAAGCTGTGAGGTCAAGCAACCTACCTGCAAGATTGTGCCTTCGCTGGCGGAGCAAAGGCTGAAGCGCGCGCTCACGACGTATGAGTGGCCGTACGCACCAAAATTGGTCTGAATATCTGCACTTAGACAGTGCCCAATTGGGCCTGAAATGGCGGCCGCGGGGCGACGGCTTCACTCCTGCGGTGCGGTCGGCCTAGCCTCGGCGATCCATGTTTGCCTACCTCGAGACACCCACACCTCGGCACGAGGACGATTTCCTGGGCGCCGTCGTGCGTAGCCGGCGTTTGCACGGATCTTGGGTGACCGCGCCCAGCTCCTCCGCCGAATACCGGCTGTACTTGAAGGAGCGCCAAGGCCCACGCTGCTACAAGTACTTCGTGTGCGACGAGGCGGGCCAGCTGTGCGGGGTGATGAACCTGAGCGAGGTCGTGCGGGGCTCGTTTCAGAGCGCCTACCTCGGCTACTACGCGTTGGCGCCCCACGCCGGAAAGGGCTTCATGAGCGCGGGGCTGTCGCTGGTGCTGGACCTGGCCTTCGGCGAGCTGGGGCTGCACCGGCTCGAGGCCAACATCCAACCGAAAAATCGCCGGTCCATCGAGCTGGTGAAGCGCGCCGGCTTCCGCTGCGAGGGCTTGTCACCCCGCTACTTGAAGATCGCCGGGCGCTGGCGCGATCATGAACGCTGGGCCGTCACCGTCGAGGACCGCAAGCTGTTCCGCCGAAAACCGAAGCTGCCCGTAGCCGTCCAATGACGACCGCATCCTGGCGGCCTGCAAGCTTGCACGGCCAAGCTCCCTAGTTGAGCGCGTCGGTCTTTTTGCGGCTCCAGATCGAATCCCAGTTGTCGCGGTATTCGTCGGTTGCCACTTGGGCCGGGCCTTTGCGACGCGCCGGGCGCGGGGCGGGAGCGGCCGCGGGCTTGGCGGCGGCGGGCGGGCTGTACAGCACGTCCACGTCGCACAACAGCGGGAAGTTTTCGCGCGGCCGCAGCGACAGCACCTCACCCTGAATGGGCGCGCCTTCGCGCAGGGGCTGGAGCGCGCCCGCCTCGAGCTGATCACCGCGGCGGCGAATGACGTGCACCGTGCCGTCGGGCGTCACGCGATGCACGAGCGCGACGTCCGGGCCAGACGTGGCGGCAGGTGCTGCGGGGGCCTCGCTCGCGGGGGACGGTGACTTCGGGCTCGTCATGCGCGGGACCCGCTACATGTAACACGAGGCGGGCGAATGCGCCCGTTTCGTCACATTCCGATGGCGGTCCGGTAGACCCAGCCCTGGTTACCCTTGGCGTCGTACTTGACCCGAA
>JBEQSW010000392.1:0-10367 GCA_040348565.1 Myxococcales bacterium
GTCGGCCGTGCCCAACGCCGCTCCATCGGCCGCGCAAGCGCCCGTGGCGTCGGTGGCGGTCAGCGCCGCGCCGTCGGCCGAGGCTGTCCCGTCGGCCGAGGCTGTCCCGTCGGCCGAGCCGACGCCCAGTGTGGAGGCGGTGCCGTCGGTCGCCCCGACCCCGAGCCAAGAGCCGCCAGCCCCGCCCCCTGCCGCCGAGCCGGTCGAGCCGCCCCCACCGCCCATTCCGGCGCCCGTGCCTGCGTTCGCGGTGAAGCTGAGCGACGACGCGGTGTTTTCGCTGCGCGCGGCCCTCGGCGGCAAATCCTCCGAGGTGCGCGCGCGCGAAGCCAGCGAACAGCTGAAGCGCGCCTACGAAGCCGAGCAAACCAGCGACGTCTCGGTTTCGCGCCGCGGGGACGTGGCGCTGCTGTCCGTCGGCCGCACCTTCATCGTCGAGCTCGACGAGGAAGAAGCCAAGCTTGCCGGAGCCAGCTCGCTCGAGGTGCACGCGGCCAGCACCGCCTCTGCGATTCACGCCAAGCTGGTCTCCGACCACAAGCGCGCCGCGATCGCCAAGAGCGCGTTTTCTTTCTCGCTCGTCGTCTTCTTCGCGCTGATCGCGTTTTACCTGATCCGCAAGCTCGGCGAATTTGCCGAGCGCGCTCGCGCCTGGTTCGACGCCCGCAGCGACCGCGACTTGTCGCTGCGCTTTCAAGGCATCGAGTTCGTGCGTCCGGCCATGCTCCGCTCCGCCGGCGTCTTGGCCCTGAGCACGCTGAAATGGCTGGCGCAGTTCGGCGTGGCCTACACGTGGCTGGTCGTCGTTCTTTCCCTGTTCGAATCCACGCGCGGCTACACCCAAAAGCTCACCGGCTTCGTGCTCGCGCCGCTGTCGCAGCTGATGGCCCGCCTGGCGACGGCCCTGCCGTTGCTCGTGGTGGCGGCGCTGGCGGCGCTGGCGGTGTTCGTGCTGGTGCGCTTCGTGGGCTTGTTCTTCGCCAGCGTGGCCCGCGGTGAAACGCCGCTCGGCTGGCTGCCCAACGATTTGGCGGCGCCGACCAGCGTGCTGTTGCGCGCGGGCATCGTGATTTCGGCCCTGGTATTTTTGGCGCCGGTCGTGACGGGCGACAACGACGGCGTGCTCGGTCGCGTGGGCGTAATTTCGCTGGTTGCCCTGGGCCTCGCCTCGACGCCCATTCTGGCCTCCGGAACCGTCGGCGCTATTTGGCTGTACGGTCGTCGCCTGCGCGTCGGCGAGTACGTGGAGCTGGGCGCTTACCGCGGCCGCGTCGCCGAATTGAACCTGCTCGAGCTGCGCCTGATCGTGACCGATCGCACCGAGCTGCGCGTGCCGCACCTGCTCACCCTGGTCCGCCCGATGCGGCTACTGGGGGCGCGTCCTCGGCTCACGCTCGACATGTACGTCAACGCCGGCTCGTCGGTCACGGAGGTGCGGTCGTTGCTGGCCGCCGTTGCCGGCAAGGTCGGGGCCGAGCCCAGCGTCGAGATCGTCTCGGCCGACGCCGACGCCATCCGTTTTCGCATCGCCGCCACCTGCGAGTCGCTGGAAGCACGCACCGCCTTCCACATCGCCGCGCTCGACGCGCTGTCCGGCGCCGGTATCACGCTCGGGAGAGACCGCGCGTGAGCGACGGCATTTGGCTGCTGCTCGGCCTGCTGCTCCTGGCGTACCTGGGCAGCAACCTCGTCGGCGGCCGCGCCATTCGCGGTTTCGGCCTTCCTTCCGGCTCCGAATATCTGGTGCTCGGCTTCGCCCTCGGGCCCCACGTGCTCGACGTGCTGGGGCGCTCGCTCGCCCACACCTTCGAGCCAGTGGTGTTGGTCGGCACCGGGTGGCTCGCGCTGGTCGTCGGCGTTGGCTACACCCGGGTAGCCGATCGTTGGATCAATCCCGGTCGCGCCGCCGTGGGCGTGTTGCTCGGCGCGCTCAGCTGCTTGGCGGTGGCCGCGGCCGTCTACTTGGTGGCGCCTCAGCTGGGCGGCTTTCAGGGGTTCTCGCGCTTGGCCATCGCGCTCGGCATGGGCGCCTGTGCCTCGGCGACCACTCGCCACTCCGTGCGTTGGGTCGTGGAACGCCACGGGGCGCGCGGTCCGCTCGCTGATTTCGCCGCCGACGCGGCGCGGGCTAGCGCGCTGGTGGCGCCGCTCACGTTGGCGGTTCTGTTCGCGCTCGCGCCGGGCGGGGCGCTGCCCAGCGTGCCGGTGCTCGGGCGCATCGCCATCACGCTCGGTTTCGGCGCCGGCCTAGGCTTGATTGCGGCGCTGCTGTTGGGGCGCGATTTTCGGCGCGACGAGAGCTGGGGCGTCTTGCTCGGCACCGGTCTGCTCACCGTCGGCGCTGCCGATCGCGCGGGGCTGTCGCTGCTCGGTGCGATGATCGCTATGGGCCTCACGTTGGCGGCGTCTCGCCACCGCCTCGAGATCAAGGCCATGCTCACGCCGACCGAAAAGCCGGTGCTGCTGCCGGTCACGCTTCTGGCCGGCGCTTACGTCAATCTCAAGTTGCCCACGTCGGTTTTTCTTTTGGTGGGGACGGCGGTGCTGGTCAAGGTCGCGACGCGCTTGCTGCTCGGCCTTGCCTTGTCGGCGGGGCCGGCGCGGGGCACCGGTGCCGATTTCGGTCTCAGCATGCTGGCCTCGGGCGGTTTCACGATCGCGGCCGCGCTGGCGTTTTCGACCCGCGTCCCGGGCGTCGCCTCCGACGCGGTCCTGCTGTTCGCGGTCGTGTCGACCATCCTGGGCGAATGGCTCGCGCCGGCCGCGCTGCGGCGCTCGCTCGAGCGGGCAGGGGAGCTGCACGCGGTAGATCCCGCGGAAATAGGGCGCCCCAGCGACGCGCCCGATGAGCTGATCGGGCGGGAGAGCCACGGATGAGCGGCCACGGCAGCGCCCAAAAAGGCTTGGCCACCCGCGCCGTGCAAGCGCTCGCGCTGGCGGTGTCTTTCGGCGTCCTGTTTGCGTTGTCGCACTTCACCGCCGACGTCGAATCACGCCTCGGCGCCATGACCGCGATCGGCTTCTTGGTACTGGCCGGCACGTTGCTCAGCGAGCTTCTGGAGCCGCTCGGCTTGCCTCACCTTTCGGGTTATCTGCTGGCCGGCATCATCGGTGGTCCGCACGTGCTGCACCTGGTGCCGCACGAGGTCGTCAAGCAACTCACACCCGTCAACACCCTCGCTCTGGCCTTGATCGCGCTTGCCGGCGGCGTGGAGCTCCGAGTCGAGACGCTGCGCTCCGTCGCCAAGAGCTTGGCCTACGCCAGCCTGATCCAAACCGTCTTGGTCCTGATCGGCATGGGCGGCATGTTCCTGCTCTTGGCGCGCTACATTCCTTTCGCGCAAAACCTCGAGTTGCGCCCGCTGCTCGGAGTCGCCCTGCTTTGGGGCGCATTGTGCGTCACGCGCAGCCCGTCCGCCTGCATGGGTATCCTGTCGCAGACCCGCGCCAAGGGCCCGCTGGCCACGTTTTCGTTGGGTTTCATCATGTTGTCGGACGTGGTGGTGGTGATGATGATCGCGACCGCCATCATGCTGGCGCGCCCGCTGATCACGCCTGGCGCGTCGATCTCCATCGACGACTTCAACGTGCTGGGCCACGAGATCTTGGGCAGTGTCTCGATGGGCACGACCCTCGGCCTCATGCTGGCCATGTACCTGCGCTTGGTCGGCGGCCAGTTGATTCTGGTCCTGCTGGCCTTGGGTTTCGGCGTCACCGCCGCGCTCAAGTACGTCCACGTCGATCCGCTGCTCACGTTCCTGGCCACCGGCTTCGTCGTTCAAAACCTGTCGAACCAGGGTCCCAAGCTGCTGCACGCGGTCGAGCAGATGGGCAGCGTGGTGTTCGTGCTGTTCTTCGCCACCGCCGGCGCCGAGCTCGACGTGCCGCTGCTCAAGCAGCTTTGGCCGATATCCCTCGCACTCTGCGCCGGCCGCAGCTTCTTCACGTACATCGCAGCCAACCTCAGCTCGCGCCTCGCCAATGATCATCCCGTGGTTCGCAAGTGGGGCTGGTCGTCGCTGGTATCGCAAGCGGGCTTGGCCCTTGGGTTGGGCGTGGTCGTCAAGAACTCGTTCCCGAGCGTCGGCGACGGGTTCGGCTCGTTGGTGATCGCCGCCGTTGCCATCAATGAGATGGTCGGACCGGTGCTGTTCAAGATGGCGCTCGACCGCACGGGCGAGACCGACACCGGCGCGCCGGTGGCCCGTCCCTCGTTGCCCCCGCCTGCTGAACCCGCTCATTGAGCTGGGAACCGCGCGCGGCGGGCTCGGCAATCCTCCGCTCAACAAAAATAGTCGCGTAGATACGAGCATTTAGCCGCTTGAGTCGAATCTCTACTTTGCCGATAGGGATTTAGTGCTAAGACCAGCGAGCGATGGACCCGATTGTTGCGTTGGCAGGCCTACTCGTGGGCTTCGTGGTCGGCCTGACCGGGATGGGCGGCGGCGCCCTGATGACCCCCATCTTGGTGTTGCTGTTCAAGATCGAGCCGCTCGCCGCGGTGTCGAGCGACATCGTCGCGTCGATGATCATGAAGCCGATTGGCGGCAGCGTGCACTTCCGGCGCGGCTCGGTGAACAAGGAGCTCGTCAAGTGGCTGATCATGGGCTCCATCCCGTCGGCCTTCCTGGGCGTGGTGTTGCTCAAGACCCTGGGCCACGGCGCGGCTCTGCAGGGCGTGGTCAAGACCTCTTTGGGCGTCGCGCTCTTGGTCGTCGCCACCGGGCTCGTCGTGCGGCCCTTGCTGACTCGCTCGCGCAAGCCGGGCGACAGCATGATGCCGATCCAGGTGAAGAAGCTGCCGACGCTGCTGATCGGTATCGCCGGTGGCTTGATCGTCGGCCTGACCTCGGTCGGCTCCGGCTCGTTGATGATCATCCTTTTGCTGATGCTCTACCCGAGCTTCAAGCTGTCGGAGCTGGTCGGTACCGATCTCGTGCAGGCGGTACCGCTGGTGGCCTCGGCCGCGCTGGGTCACGTGCTGTTCGGTGACTTCCAGTTTGCGCTCACGGCGTCGATTTTGGTTGGCGCCATCCCCGGCGTGTTCATCGGCGCGCAGCTGTCGTCGCGCGCGCCCGATCACATCATTCGCCCGGCCTTGATCATCGTCCTCTTGGCGTCTTCGTCCAAGCTATTGGGCGCGAGCAACCAGCTGGCGGCGGTTGCGGTTGCGGGGGTAGCGCTGGTGATGGGCGCGGTCAGCCTGGCCCTGAGCGCGCGCCGCAAGGCCAGCGCGCAAAAGGAGTTGGTCGACGACGTCGCTGCCGCGCGCTGAAGTCCGCGACGACCGAGCGGCCTCCCCGCGCCCCAACCCTCGCTCCGAAGGGTTGACTCGCAATCGATAGTCCAGCAGGGCTTTGCCATGGTCCCTCGACCGACCGATAGTGGCAAGAAGACCTCGGCAGTCTTGGGTCTGCTACGCGAGCCCACGCTGCATTTCTTCGCCATCGCTGCGGCCGCGCTGCTGCTGCAACGCCTGGTAGTCGGCGATGCGCGTACGATCGAGCTGGGGCCCGCGCTCGAGGCGGATTTGCTGAGGCGCTACCACGACCAGATGGGCCGCGCGGCGACCAGCAAGGAAGCTGTCGACATCATCGCCAACTGGAAGAGCGAGGAAGTCCTGTATCGGGAGGCGTTGCGCGAGGGGCTAGATCGCGATGATCCGGCGGTCCGCAATCTACTAGTCGGCAAGATGCGCGAGCGCCTGCTGCTGCAGACGCCGCTCGGCGAGCCCAGCCCGGCCGAGTTGCAGCACTTCCTCGAGACACACCGGGCCGACTACGAGTCACCGTTGCTCTACGAGCACGAGTACGTGGTGTTTCCGAAGCGGGAGCCGGGAGCCGAACGGCTGCGGGCGAAATCCAAGCGTGAGCTCCAAGCGGGCGCGACGCCGGCGTCTCTCGGCTTGCGTAGCACCGTCGCCAACGTGAACCGCGAGCGGATCGAGCAAGAATTCGGCCCCGCCGTCGCCGACCAAATTCGAAGCTTGCCGGTGGGGCAGTGGCACGAGCTCGAGACGAACGACAGTCTGCTGTTGGTCAAGCTCAATGGGACCCAAGGCGGTTTGGCCGCGCCTGAGTTGCTGCACGAACAATTGCGGGCGGGTTGGAAGGCTCGCAAGGCGCAACAGATCTTGGAGCGGGCAACCCAGGACGTGGCGCGACGCTACCGTTTCAAGGAAGCGTCGCCATGATGCGGCTCCTGCTGTTGTTCGCCGCTCTCTTCTTGTTCGCGCCGAAATCGGCCGCGCACTCCTTCGATGCCGCGACCTTGACGCTGACCGAGGTAGCAGACGGAAAATTCGTCATCGACTGGCGAACCACGGCCAAGACGCTCGCAACGCTGCCTGAGCCGGCGGTCTATCCGAAGTCGTGTCGGCAGCAGGGAACGTTGCTGGAGTGCGGCTCGTTGGGGCTGGTGGGCGACATCGAGTTTCCGTGGCTGGCGGGGGGCGAGTCGAGCGTGACGGTGTTGATCGACTGGAGCAACGGCTCGCGCCAGCTGCGCGTCGTCAACGGGCGGGCGCCAAGGCTCGCGGTCTACGGCATTCCGGCCTCCGCCGGGCTCCGCTTCTTGCAACCGATCGCGCTCGACTACACGCGGCTGGGCGTCGAGCACATTCTGACCGGCTTCGATCACCTGATGTTCGTGCTGGCGATCACGATCTTGGTGCAGCGCCGCAAAGCGCTGCTGGCGGCGATCACCGCGTTTACGGTGGCCCACAGCCTCACCTTGGCTGCCACCGTGCTCGGCTGGCTGAGCTTGCCCTCGGCCGCGGTGGAAACCACCATCGCCCTTTCGATCGTGTTGGCTTGTGCCGAGTGCCTACGACCGAGCGACTCGTTGGCGCGGCGCGCGCCCTGGTTGGTGACGCTGGCGTTCGGGCTATTGCACGGCATGGGTTTCGCGTCGGCGCTGCTCGAGGCGGGGTTGCCGGAGAAGCACGTGCCCTCGGCGCTGTTGTTCTTCAACTTCGGCGTGGAGCTTGGCCAGCTAGCTGCGCTGGCGCTGTTCATTGCCGTGGGACGGCTGGTGATGCGCATCGAACGACGCCCGGTTTGGACGACCCCGGCGTTCGTGTACGCGATGGGCTGCCTCGCCGCCTTCTGGTCGCTGGAACGGGGCGTCGCGATGTTCGCGAGTGCAGCGCAACTCAGATAGCAGCAACCGTCGGGAGCGCCGCGGCACTTGGTAGCTGCCCGTTACTGCGTGCCGAGTGCTGCTACTCGACCGTCACGGCGCCGGCGTCGAGTGAGATTTGGTAGTAGCCGTGCGGGTCCCAGGCGATGGTTTCGCCCTTTTGCTTGACGACACCTCCCGTCGTCGTGATGCGCACGCACATGTTGGGCGGGAACTTCGCCGGTAGAGTCCAGGTGGCGCTCGTACTGGCGGAGGCGGGGATGAGCTTTTGGCCCTGCCAGTAGGCGCCGACGTTCGTCATACCTTCCACCCAAAAGCCATCGGTCACTGCCTTCGACATGGAGGCGGTGACGTTCGCGATCGGTACCGGCTGGTACGTGCCGTTCTGGCTATCGAAGCCGTGAATCACGAAAATGCGCCACTTGCCCGAGGTGATGGTGGCGCTCATGGTGGCCGAGGCCTCGCCCGTCGCGGGCAAGTAGGCCGGCAGCCTGAATGGATCGGTGTTGTCGCGCGGCCCAACCGTCGACACGTTGCCGCAAGGACCGCGATTTTGAAACAGGTTGGCCGGAGCCGCAAAGGCCGCCCAAGCGTCTGCGCAATTCGGCGCCGCCATGCTGTTCACGGTCACGCCGAAGTTCGTCTTGAGCGTGTTCTGAGCGTTCGTCACCTCGGCTTGCGAAGCGCTGCCGGGGTGGGTTTGCGTATGATTGGCAATCTCTTGCCCGTCGGCGATGGTCGCCTTGTACCCGGAGCCCGCACTGCTCGCGATCAGGAACCAGGTAAAGTGCCCGCCGGTTGCTTTCAAGGCGGCGTAGTTCGCCAGCTGCGACGGAGTGTTGTCGTCGAAGGTGAACGACGCGGCGCCTTTGAAACCTGCCCAGTCGAGCACTTTCAAGCCGCCCGCCGCGCCCGCCGGCTTGGCGACGCCGGTCATGCTGGGTGCCAGCGACAGGTTGTCGCACTTGAACGTTGCTGCCGGACCCGAGCCCCCGGCAGCGCTACCGCCGGCCCCGCTGCCGCCCGCGCCGCTACCACCTGCGCCGCTGCCGCCCGTGCCGCTACCGCCTGCGCTCGCTCCGGCCGCACCACCCGTGGCGGGCGAACCGGCGGTTTGCGCGCCGCCGGCACCGGTGCCGCTCGAGCCGCCCGCCGTGCCCGCCCCGCCGCCACCCGTCGATGGACTGCCGGCCACCGCGCTGCCGCCGGATGAATTGCCGCCGACCGCGCTGGTGCCCGCGGTCGTGTTGTTGGAGCCGCCTGAGCCGTCACCGCTCCCCACGTCCAACGAGCAACCGACCACTGACAACATCAACGCCGAGACGGGAATAAATTGCTTCATTTACCAAGCGCCTCCCAGACGCGTACCGAGGTGGGGCGGTGCGACCAGCTCGCCGCAAAAGCTAGCACCTGCTTGCGTGCGAGCGATTCGCTGGCGGTCCATCTCATTCGAGCCGTGATGAGAGCCCCGCACTTCATGCAACGGAGCCACAACATTGCATCGCAACCGGATGGTTGGAGCCGCTAGGGTCAACGGTCCCGCCGCGACAAGATCTCCAGCGGCTTTTTGCCGTAGCGCTTGCCGAGGTCGAGCTTGCAATAGCGTTCGATGGCCTACGCGGCCACGAGCGCTACTCCCGAAAAAGTCTTGGTTGACCGGCATCGGCCCCGAGCAGTGTTGCGGGAGAGCTATTTTCCGTCTCGAAATCGAAAGGGAAGTGAGATTTCGAACATCGCCTGCCGACGGGATGCTCTGCCTTCGGGCACAGCAAAAAGCGCGCCGCCGGCCTGGCGCTCGTCTCCAGTGAAGATTCTGCGGCTTGCTGACGCTGGCGCGGTTCCGCTCATACGCGGGTTTGGCGCCAGGTGCCGCGGCGGAACGCGAGCACGGAGACGACCGCGAATACCGAGAACGAAATCGCCAAGGTAGCGAACACGCCGTAAGGCCCGAGGCTCGTGTGAGTAGACAGCAGCCAGGCCAGAGGGATCTGCAGCGCCCAGAATACGGCCAGATTGATCAGCGTCGGAGTGCGCGTATCGCCGGCACCGTTGAACGATTGGCTGACGACCATGCCATAGGCATAGAAGGGGAAGCCCAAGCTCACGATGCGCAGGTAATTGACGGCGTAGCGCGCCACCTCGGTATCGGAAGTGAAAAGTCTGACCATGGTCGGCGCTCCCACCAAGAAGACCACGCCGATCGAGCACAAGAAGGCGGCGCTCACGTGACTGGCGCGCCACACCGCGGCCTCCGCCCGATCGGGTTGCTTGGCGCCCAAATTCTGGCCGACCAGGGTTGCCGCGGCATTGGCCAGGCCGAACGCCGGCAAGATCGCGAACATGAAGATGCGAAAGCCAATGGTGTAGCCGGCAAGCGGCGCGCTGCCGAACCCCGACAGGATGCGCATGACCCCGATGTAGCTCGTCATCGAGATCAGCATCTGACCGGTAGCCGAGGTGGAGAGCTTGAGCACTTGCCACATCAGGCCGGGCTCGAAACGGAGGTGGCGCTTGGCGATCCTCATTTTTCCCCGGCCGCGACCGAGAATATGAAGCTGATAGAGCACCGCGATGCCACGGCCCAGCGTGGTCGCAACCGCCGCTCCCATCACTCCCAGCTTCGGGAATGGACCTACTCCGAAGATGAACAGTGGGCCGAGCACGATATTGAGCGCGTTGCCGAGCCAGAGTACTCGCATGGCCTGCGCCGCATCGCCCGCGCCGCGGAACACGGAGTTGATCAGGAACAGCAGAAAGACGGTGACGTTGCCGCCCAGCATCACCCGCGTGAAACCCGTACCGCGCTCGATGATCGCGGTATCGGCGCCCATCAGTCCCAGCAGTTGCGGGGCGAATATCGCCCCCACCCCGCCCAGCAAAAGCGCGAGGCCGACGCCGAGCCAAATGCCTTGAACGGCCGTGCGCGAGGCCGCCTCCGCGTCCTTTTCGCCGATGCGTCGTGCGACCAGCGCCATGGCTCCGATCGAGACGCCCATCGCCAGCGAGTAGACGATCATCATCATCGACTCGGTGAGGCCTACCGTCGCGACGGCCGTCGCGCCGAGGTGGGCGACCCAAAAGACGTCGACCATGGCGAAGATCGACTCCATGATCATTTCCAAGATCATGGGCACCGCGAGCATGACCAGCGCGCGGGCGAGCGGCGCCTCGGTCAAATCGGTTTCGACGCCGCGCACCGCGTCGGCGAGCAGGCGCCACCAAGGACG
>JBEQSW010000431.1:0-70700 GCA_040348565.1 Myxococcales bacterium
GAGCAGCGCAGGCGAGGCCGCGCCACACGGGGCGCAAGCAACCGCCCAGGGCGTGTGCGTCGGGTGGCAACCCGCGAGCCGCTGGCGCTGCATTCTGCGCGGTTTGGCCTACGACGCGCTCGAGCAAACCAAGCTGCCGCTCGCCGACCAAGCCAGGCTGGGGGAAGCGCTGCTGTCGGCGGCGCAGCCCAAGCGGCTCGACGCCGACCAACAGCATCGTTAGAGCAACGATGTCCACGACCCGAACAAATTGGCGCGGATGGTTTCGCGCGGCGCTTTGGCTGCTGATCGCCACATCGACCGCGCACGCCGGTGCCGCTGCCAGCCTGCCCGACGCGCGCGGGCTCGACGTGCGCTTGTTTCGGCCTCCGGTCGACCCCGATGGTTACCTCCACTCCAATGGCACGGCGTGTCTCCAGCCGGGCGCGCTCGGGCTGCGGCTGACCCTCGACGCGGGGTTCGGTTTGGTACCGGTCGAGCATGCAGCTACAGGCGCCCTCGCATTGAACCTTGGCATCTTGGACGGCTTGGTTGCCGGCGTCGCGCTCCCGTTGCAACGCGTCTCCGGTGATGCTTCGAGCTCTACCGGCGTCGGGGACGTGGAGCTTTCGGGCAAGTACCGCCTGTTGCAGCTGCAACCCGGCGATCTACAAACGACGGCGCGGCCGGGCTTGGCCGCGGTGCTGCGGGTCAGCGCCCCGACCGGCAACGCCGGCGAGCTACGTGGCGAGCCGGGCCTGAGTATCTGGCCGACCATCGTGCTCGACTACGCGCCGCTGCCGCAGCTGCGCTTTGGGGCCGAGGCAGGCTATCGCTTCATCTCGGGGCGCGGCGCCGCGCTTCCACTGCAGGGCAACCCGCGCTTCGACTACGATGACCTCATCACCCTCGGACTGGCGGGCAGGGTGGACGTGAGCCACAGACTGTCGTTCTTGGCGGACTGGTACGCGGCCGGCGTCGCGCCGTCACTCACCACGCGCGGGGCGATCTCGGCCGAGATTGCTGGCGGCGCGCGCTATCAACTCAACAGCTACATTTCGCTGACGGCTGGCGCCGCGTTCGGGCTGCCCCGGGGCCAACTGGCGTCGACGGGGAGAGGCTTTCTGAGCCTGGTCGTGGCCGCTTCGGACGCCGATCTCGACCGAGACGGCTACGTGACGCGCGTCGACGGCTGCCCGGACCGCGCCGAAGACTTCGACGGCTTTCGCGACGGCGACGGCTGCCCCGACGAAGACAATGACGCCGACGGGGTCGACGACGCGGTCGACGCTTGCCCCGACGACGCCGGCGCACGGGCCAACGCCGGCTGCCCCGTGCGCGTGATCGGTGATCGAGACCGAGATGGCGTGAACGACTATCTCGACGATTGTCCCGACGTCGCGGCTTCCGGCACGACCACTGGTTGTCCGGCGGCGCGCAAGACAGGAGATGGCTCATGAAAGGTCCCGGGTTCAATCGGCGTGACTTCATGCGCGGCGGCACCAGCACCGCGCTGGCGTTGGCGACGCACGTGGCCGCAGCCAAGCCTGAGCCCAGCTTCGAGCAGCCCCTCGCGCGCCGGCCGCTGCCGCCCGGAGTTGGGCTCGCGTACACCGAGCACTACCGCGGCAGTTTTGGAACCACGGAGCTCGACTTGGAGCTGGCCTTCGAAATCGACGATTTGTCGGCGTTCTTGGCCGGTCCTCACCTTGCGCGGCTGGTTGGCGGCTGGATCGAAGGCGGCGCGCCCCTGCCGAAAACCGCGCTCGTTTCCGGTAGCGCGGAGCTCTTCAGGCCTTGTGCGGCGGGCACCGAGCTCACGGTCGCCTTCACGTATTTGGACCCGCAAGGCAAGCAAGTGAGCGGTCGGGGCCGGCGCTCGCTCGGCCCAGCGAATCGGCGCGATCCCGCTTCCGAGCTCGCGCAGCTCGAGCTGGAGCTCAGCGTGGCGGGCGGACCCGCGACGTCAGGCACCCTGCACAGCAACATCGAGGACATGCTCGAACGGCTGTTGTCGGCGAAGGCGCTGCGGGCCGAGGGCGACATCGCCGTCGAAGCGCGCGACGCCTTCTGGGAGCTCGTGAACCGCGGCTGTGACGGCGTGCACGGCGCGCTGCCGCTGGTCATCGACTCGAGCATTTCGCTACCGGCGGCCGAGCGCCGGGCGCTGCTCTTGGCCGCGACCGTGATGTTGCCGCCGACGCTGCCGGCGAACGGGCCCAGCGTCTGCCAGGCCTTGCAACAACTCTCCACCTTCATCGGCAACGCGGATCAAGCCGCCCTCGCCGATATGCGCGTGCAGCTGCGAGCTTTGGGCCAGCTGGAGCCCTTCACGCGCGGCTTCATCGCCGACATCCGCCGCTTCGTGCTGGGAGTGCTGGAGTCCGAGAAGCCGAGCCCGCTGCGCGTAACCCTGGATTCGCTGCACAAAGTCGCCATGCTCGGCTACTACTCGCACCCGGCCGCCGACGCCGTGGTCGGCTACGAACGGCCTTCGTTCGTGCCCCTGTACCGCACTCGCTTGCCCGTTCGCGAGGCGCCAACCACGCGCGTGTTCGACGTGGTCATCGTGGGCGCTGGCGTCTCCGGATCGCTGTTGGCCGAGCGCTTGACCGCGCAAGGTAAGAGCGTGCTCTTGCTCGAGAGCGGGCCGTACGTTCCCGAAAGCGAGCTGACCAGCGACGAGGCGCAGTGGATTGCCCGCCTGCAGAAGCACTCCGGCTTGCAGCGCGCCAACGTGGAAGAGCCGTTGGCTAGCCGGGTCGGAAATGTGGTCGTGCTGCAGGGCGCCTGCGTCGGTGGCGGCGGCATGATCAACAACGCCGTTTGTTTCATGCTGCCCGAGCGCCGGCTCGAGCAGTGGCGCGGCCTGGGCTTTCCCGTCGAGCCCGCCGACCTACGCCAGAGTTACCTGCGCGTCGCGCACGAGCTGGATATTGGCCCCATCTCCGAAAAGACCGCGCATCCGAATCCGGTCAGCGTGCTGCTCGAAAACGCCTTCGGCAAGGCCAAAAAGCCCCAGGTCGACCGTCCCTTGAGCCCGGGCTTTTACGAGTGTTTGGTGAATTTGGCACCTCGGCGCTGCCTCGGCTGCGGCATGTGCAACACCGGTTGCGGTTCCGAGCGCAAACGCAACGCGCTGCAGGTGCACTTGCCCAAAGCGCTCGCGGCCGAGCGCGACGCCGAGCTGATCGCCAACGCGCAAGTGACGGAAATCGTCGTGCGTAAGACCGCGGGCGGAGCCGCGCACGAGGTCGAAGCGTTGTTGGTGCAAACCGCGGCGGGACCGCGGCGCATCCAAGCCCGCGAATACGTGCTGGCTGCGGGCGCCGTGGGCACGAGCGCGCTGATGCTGCGCTCGCCCAGCTTGATGTCGGCCAGCCGCGGGCTACCGATTGGCAAGCGCTTCTCGGCCAATATCGTTTCGCCGGTGCTCAGCTTCTACGATGCGACGGTCAATCCGCGGCCATCTTTGCAGCTGACTCATTACTACGCGCCACCGGGCAAGGACGACGGCTTCTTGCTCGAAAACATGAACGATCCGCCCGGGCAAATGGGGCTGTTGATGCCCGGCTACGGCGCGCTCCATCACGAGCGCATGTCGAAGTACCGCCATACCGCCCTGACCGGCATCGCCATCGGCACGTTGCCCAACGGGGAAGTCGTCGTCGACGAGTCGGGCCGCACCCAGATCCGCTTGCCCCTGGGCGACAACGAGCACCAACGCATGAAGGCGGCCTTCGGCCTGCTGGCGCGCGCCCTGTTCAAGGGTGGCAATGGCCTGGCCCCGCGAGAGGTCGTGGCCGGCGCGCTGGGTGGGGGCTACGTGATGAAGTCGGAGGGCGACGTGGCGGGCTTTCTGGATTGGTTCGAGTCGATCAATCGCGTGATCCTCTCCACCGGCCACCCCATGGGCGGCAGCGCGATGAGTAGCGACCCGCGCTTGGCGGTCGTGGGACCCGACTTTCGCGTCCGGGGCGTCGCCAATCTTCGTATCTGTGACGCTAGCTTGTTTCCGATGGCGGCAGGGGTGAACCCGCAGTGGACGGTGCTCGCCCTCGCGGACCGGTGTGCGCACGTGATGATCCAAGGAGCCTAGAAATCGTGAACATTCGTCGTCGTCAGCTGTTGGCGCTCTCGGGCACGGGCCTGTTGGGCTGCGGCCACACCTCTTTCCTGGCTTGCCCGGTGCCGCCGCCGCCGGGCGTTTGGAACAACGTGGTCAATTCGCTGCCGCAGCAGATGCCAGACATCATGGCCTACCCGGGCAGCACCGCCGCGGTCGTTCAGCTGGTGCGCGCGGCCGAAGCGCGCGGGCAACGGGTGCGCATGACGGGCACCGGTCATTCGTTCTCCGACGTCGCGCTCACCGACGGCATGCTGCTGCTGCCGAATCGACTGTCCGCCATGCTTTCGCTGGATCGAGCGCGCCTTCGCCCGGCGTTTGCCGCTGATCGCCACCTGGTGCGCGTGCAAGGCGGCATCACCATTCGCGAGCTGAACGAGCACCTCGACAGCAAGTGCCTCGCGCTCGCCAACATGGGCGGCTACGACGCCCAAACCATCACTGGCGTGGCCATGACCGCGACTCATGGCTCGGGGCTCAACTACGGGCCGATCGCTTCGCAGATCGCGTCGTTGCAGCTCGTGACCACGAGCGGAGAGGTGCGCCAGATCGAACCCGCCAACGGCATCACCGACCCCGCGAATTTTCCAGGATTTCTCGAGGAAGACGGCAAGCTGCCGGTCAAGCTCGTGCAAGACGACGAGGAGTTCGACGCCGTCAGCGTCAGCATGGGCTCGATGGGCATCGTGACCGCCGTGGTGCTGAAGACGGTGGACAAATTCTGGCTGCGCGAGAAGCGCACCCTCCACCTCTGGTCCGAAATGTCGAAGCCCGGCGGCTACCTGGACACGCTCGTTCACCGCCCGGGCGCTTCCGGCTACCCCGACCACGTCGAAATCTACATCAACCCGTACGAAAACCGTGCCGGGGACCATCATTGCGTCCTGACCCAGCGCTATCGTCTCCAATCCCTACCCAAGCCGACGCTGGACAGCGCGAACCGCGGCATCCTCGGTGAAGGCGGCTTGTTCGACGACGCGCGCTTGCGCAAGCTCAGTGAGGGCGCGCTCGCCAAGCTGCTCGACGGCTCGAACGCCCGTGGGCTCGCCAACATTCTCGACGACATGCTCAAGAGCCAGCTCGACCAGAACTACACGGCTGAAAGCTACAAAGTCTTCAACCTCGGCTCGATCAACCAACTGCGCGCCCACGGAATCGAGATGGCATTCCCGCTGGAGCAGACCATCCCCGCCACGAATGCACTGTTCCAGCAAGCCAAGGTCGAATTTGCCGCCGGCCGGCACCACTCGGTCCCGTTCTCGCTCCGCTTCGTCAAAGCTGCTGATTCCTTCCTCGCCATGCAGCACGGCCGCAACACCATGATGCTCGAAATGGGCGCGCTGGTGCAGGCGCGCGGCAGTCGCACGTTGCTGCAAAACTACGAGCAATTTTTCATCGACCGCTTCGCCGCACGCCCGCACTGGGGGCTAGACATGTCCGTGCTGAAGAGCTGGTCGCAGGTCGAAGCGCTGTACGGCGCCCAGCCCGCACAAGCCTGGCGGCGCGTGTACGAGCGACTCAACTCCAAAGGCACCTTCAACGGAAAGCTCACGGACCGACTCGGCATTTCCGTCGTCAACGGCGCTTAGCAAAAGAGTGCGGTCTGAGGCCGGTTGCCCGCGAAGTCGCCGTGCGCGGCTCGCGTCCAGCTCGACGTTCGGGCGAGAGGGTCCTTTTGCCTCAACTTTAAAAACCATTGCCGAGTACGCTCTCCCGATGCGTTTATTACTCGTTCCGTTGTTGTTGTTCGTCGCGGGCTCGGCAAAGGTCTGCGACTCGGCAGACAAGGCGAAAGCCGACGCTTCGGGCAGCGTCGCGGCTCAGGGCAGCGCGAGCGCGGACGCGAAGGTAGCGCTAGCGGCGCCGCGCATTGGCGGCACCGTGGCGAACGCGGGCGATTTCTCGGTCGAGCTGGCTGTGCATCGCAGCGGCTTGGTCGAAGCGCTGGTCAGCGACGCGAGCGGCAAGCTCGTGAGCGACGGCGTCAAGCTGTCGGCCACGGTGCAAACCAAGGCGGGGGCTGCCGAAAAGCTGGAGCTCGGGTTCGTGCCCGCGCGCGCTCGCTTCGAAGGGCACGCCAAGGCGGGTGTCGAGCTTTCGGCGGGGCCGGTGGCGGCGTCGCTCGAGGCGGCCGGCAAGAAGCTCGACCGTCAGCTCAACGTGGCGGCGACCTTGCCCGAGCCGCGCATCGGCGGCCACGTGCTGGCGGCCGGCGCCTTCAGCGCCGAGGTGCTCGCGAGCCCCAGCGGCGAGGTGCGGGCGCTCGTCAGTGATAGCGCTGGAGCCGAAGTCACCGGCGCGCTCGATGCGAAGCTGAGCGCGACCGTGAGCACCACGGCGGGGGCGCGCGAAACCATCGCGCTTGCCTTCGATGCCGGGCGGGCGTGCTTCGCCGGCAAAGCCAAAGCCGGCGTGGAGCTCGCGCCGGGTCCGCTCGAATTCTCGGTCGACGCCAAGGTCGGCGGCGGCATCGGCCGCCTCGAGGGCATTGGTCTCAGCGTGGCTGCCAGCCATGGTGGGCAAGTCATCGCCGTGGGTGACTTCTCGGTCGAGCTCGTCGCAAAGGGCCAAGCCATCAGCGCGTTCGTGCTCGATGCGAGCGGCAAGGCCCACGTTGGCGGCGATCTGGATTTGAAGCTGCTGGTCGGCGCCGGCGCGGGCAGCGAGCTCGGGCTGAAATGGGACGCGCCGAGCGCCAGCTACACCGGCAAGATCGCGGCCAACGTCGACCTCGGTCTCGAGCCGCTCCGCGTCGCGCTCGTCGCCGGCGGCAAGGCTTTCGTGGGCGGCGTGGCGTCGCTCAACGCGGCTGCCAAAGCCAACGCCAAGCTGGACGGCAAGCTCGCCGTCGACGCCAAACTCGACGCCAAAGCCAAGCTTGCCGCCGACGCCAAAGCGAAGGTTGCGGCCGACGCGCAAGCCAAGCTCGATCAAGCCGCGAAAGCCGCCGCGTCGATCAAAGTCACCGCGCCGAAGGTGGACCTGAGCGCCAAGAAGAGCGCCAGCGCGAGCGCCAAAGCCGGCGGCGGCAAAGCGGACGCCAAAGCCTCAGCCGGCTTCAGCTTCGGAACCCACTAACGCGCCTGCGACCCTCAACGTGGTCTCTTGAACACGAACAGCATCCCGCGACGGTCGTCATTGTCGCTCTCTCTCGCGTCGTCATTGTTGTCGAGCACCACGTAAACGTGGTGCTCGTCCAATGCGAGGCCCTCCGCCAGTCCGTAGGTCCGGTCTCGGTAGCGATAGCGCGGATCGTTTTCGGTGCGCGCATAGCTCCAGTGTCCCGCTTCGCGAAAGCGCCCATCCTTGCGTGTCATTTGCACCACGAGATGCGCGTTCCGATGCAAGGCGTACAATTCGCCCTCTGAAACCGAAAGGTCCGTCAGGTCGTCGGTGCGCCCCCAGGGCCCGGGACAGACTGCGCGCGGCAAGCGATACGCCACGACCGGGCCACCGCCTCCGTCCGCAACCTCCAACAAGCCGCGGGGCTCGCGTTCCGCGGCAATCACGAGCTGTTTTCCCACCCTTGCGACGCCTTCGAGCCCGGCGTTGCGTTTCTGGAACAACCCCGCATCCCGTCCGACTTTTTCGAGGGATGAGGTCAACCAAGTCGCCCGATCCGACGCCGACACGGCGAGTAGTCGATATTGCGCCTCGCTCGCCAAGAGCAAAGAGCCGTCCTCGGCGCCAGCAATGCCTTCGAGATCGAGCGCTTCGCCCCCCGGCGCCCGGAACCTGAGGAAGGGTCGAGCCACGGCGCTATCCCGTTGCAGGCTCAGCTCGAACACCGCGTCGTCATGCTTGTCCGAGACGACCAGCAGCCGGCCAGACGACAAGTACAACCCTGAAGGTTGAAAGTGGGCGCCGCCTTCTACCGGCAATGCCTGCTCGAGCTCCAGCTCGAGGGGAGCGGCCACACCCGGCGCGCACCGGACCAACGCTTCCGCTAAGGGGGTCGCCTTCTTGCAGCCGGTGAAGGCAACGAGCACCGCCAAGGCGATGCCCGCAAGGAGGGCAGAGCGCGCTGGGAGGTGGGAGCAAGGCACGGACGGACGATAGGCCAGATCATGCAAGAGGGGGCTGCCGAGCTGCAGCCTGAATTGCAGAAGCTACCCCCGCGGAGCCGGGCAGTGGCGTGGCGAATGCTCGCACGGAAGCCCCCGACCATGCCTAAGGCGCTGGTCGGGGGCTCGAACCGTTCTGAGCTAGCGCTGGCTCACTTGATGTTGACGCAGCAACCGGTGTCGCAAAAGCCGCCGGCGCCGCATTGGGAGGCATCGGTGCAAATGTCTCGGCCGCCGCAAGCCGCCTTTTGGTCGCAATAGTTCTGACCGACCGGCGTGCCCGCGTAGGTCGCCGTGACGTTGCCGGCCGCGTCGAGCGCGCACATGTCCATGTGCGTATCCCCGCACGCGCAGCTCTCGCCGCTGTCCGTGCAGGACATGCTGTCGTCGCTGGAGCTCCAGCTGCAATCGTTGCGCGTGCCCGTGGTGGGGTCGCAGAGCACGATATTGCACGGGACGACTCGGTTGTGCGCCTGATCCATGATCGTGCCCGCGACGTCGCGCGGGTTGTTGACTTCGATCTCGGGCTGACTGGTCGCCGGCACGTCCAAGCACGAGCTCAGGTCGGTCTCGACGCCGCCCACCTTGTACGAGGTGATGCTGCTGGGCTCGCCGTCGGACCAACTTGCGCTGGTCTGGTATCGCGCGGCGTTGGATGACGACCGGACCGATTTGTCGATGATGTTGAATTGTTCGTCAATCAGCGTGACATCGCCGAACCAAGGCAGGTGGGCCTTGACGTTGGCGGTCGCGTTGATGCGGGCGCGGGCCTCCGAGTCGATCCACGTCTGCACGTGGTTGAGCACGGCGGGCTGGGAGTCAGGATCGATGGATTGACTTTCGCGGATGGCAAGGCCGTCTCGGAAATCGAACGCTGCCTCGAGACCGAGGGCAATCTTGAAAATCTTGATGCTGGCGTTCACGCCGAAGCCGAAGCCGAGGTGAGTGGTGGGGCTCGACAAATTGGAGTCGCCGCTCAAGAGAGAGAAGACCGGCTCTCCGGGCACGTTGGGAACGAGCTGGCTGTTCTTGGGCGAGCCGATGTGCCACCAATTGTTGGGCACGCCGGTATCGACGAAGGGTCCCGAAGCGCCATAATTGCCCTCATAGGGCAAGCGGGCGTCCGATAGGTTGCTGTAATAGTCGTCGTTGCACGCCGAAAAGCCCTGAGAATTGCCGCAGGTGCGGAAGTGATCCTCCATGATCTTGTCGTCCGGGCACACCGCGCCGCAAGTATTGATGCCGCCCTCGGGAATCGAATTCTGGCACGCTTTGCATTCCACCTGCATGGCGTGGAAGCTGTCACGCCGCGCGGCTTCGCTCGCTTGTTCGAAGAAATAGCCGGCGCTGGAGTCGGCCTGTGGGGTCATGGCGTACGCAAACGCGTTGTGCCCGTCGTACGGGGTTCGGTTTTGGAAATCGAGGAACACCGTGCCGTTGAAGGGCCCGGCGATCGGAAACTCGGCGTCGGCGTGGAGGTTGAAGTGGTGACCGGAGGTCGTGAAGACGGAATACTGGCCGCGTTGCGCCGGGATGTGCTGATAGTAGGTCTTGGGCGGTAGCGGGTAGGCATCACGCCGCTTTGCGATCACCGAGCGCGCCGACTGCCACTCGGTCGGTGAATCGAAGTCGAAGGTTTGCGATTCGGTATCCAAGTATTGGTCGAACGCAACCAGCTGGCCCACTCGTTGGCCGGTAACGTGCAAATTTGCCGGATCGGCCGTGAGCACGGCGATACGGGACCGCATGCCGAACTTGCCGAGCGGCGTATCGATTTGAGCGACGGCGTTGTGCCCATCCGTGGCCTGAATCGCGCAGTACAGCGCCTGCGACTCGGCAACCGTGTTGCTCGTCGCCCAATCGGCTTTGGTCGACGAGCCCAGATACGCCGTCGATTTGGCGTCGTCATCGCCGCAGCCCACGTCCACGCTGAAGGCACTGCTCGCCAACGCGATGTCGGCAACTTGATTGATGGCCGAGCAGATATCGCTCGAGTTGAGGGCCGCTTTGACGGAGCCGACGGCCGCGCTGCCGTCGCCGTCGGCGTCAGCGGTTTCTCCCTGGAAGTCACCGCCGCTACAAGCGCTCGCGGCGAGGGCTAGCAGCGCTACCCCTCCGCACCCGAGCACGCGAGGACGAAGGACGCGCGGGCGGGGGCCGGCCGGCAATGAGTCGATGGAATCGATCCAATTGGAGGATTGTTCTAGGCGTTGTCGATGAAGTTGCATGGTTCCTGCGCTCCGATGAGTGGTGATTGAACGATCGGCGAGCGGCGCGTGCTGAAAGCCGCGCGTCGCTCGGATGCGCCCTAAGCAACCGACGTGCCGCCTGCGCTCACCGTGTCGGCTGCGGCGCGCAGCGCGAATTCGTGGGTAGAAAGGGCTGTCCGCTCGTCCCGTGGACAGCGAGCGCGGCGGACAATCGCCGTCCGGACGGCGGCGTGCTCAGCGCCCGCGCGGTGACCGCTACCGGTGCTCAAAAGCTCGAGCCGTAGCCGAGCTGAGCGCCGCGGCCGGTCACGGTCAGGGTGGGCTGCGGCGTGCTGGCCGTCAGCCACAAGCCGATGGACGTGGCGAGGAGCGTGCCGGCGGCCACGCCCATGCCAAGCGCGAGCGCATCGCGGTTGCGGATCGAGTTCTCTTCGGCGAGCAGCTGATCCAGCGCTTGGGCGGCGGCGGCGGTCGACTGGCTGGTGTGGGACTCGAGAAACCGTCGATTCTTTTCTCGCCAGTCTTGGTAGCGGCCGGCGTTCGAGATGGCCAAGCTCACCGCGACGGCCCCCGACGCGATCGCGACGCCGCCCACTGCATACGCCGCGAATCGTTGCACCGACGCGCGCCGCTCACGGTTGCGCTCGAGCTCTCGTCGACTGCGCGGCGGCACGAGGCTGAGGCGCAAGGCTCGACCAGGGGCAAGATCGACGCCGATCTCCCGACGCTCGAAGCCCAAGCCTTCGACTGCGACTCGATGCTTGCCGGGCACCAACGGCTCGCCTCGAAACGGCTGGCCATCGACGGTGACCGTCGTGGCCAGCGGGTGCTCGATGGCCAAGCGCGAAGCATTGGCCGCGCGAGGGTCCCGCGTCAGGGCGCAAGCGTAGCGGGTCGACTTGTCGGGCGCGAGCTCGAGCTCTACCGTCGCGGTCTGGTAGCCGGCGCGGGCAAGCACGAGCTGGTGTCGCCCGGCCTTCAACAGTAGCGGCTTCGATAGCGGTGTTCGGGCGCGCTCGACACCGTCGACACTGACTCGCACGTCAGGAATCGAGCAGGCAAGCTCGAGCGACGCCGCGCCGGTGCGAGGACTGAGCGCGACCTCGACGGGCATGGTCTCGCCGGGCGTGATGGTCACGCTCTTGGCAAACGTGAGGAAGCCGTCGGCGGACACCACCAAACCGTGTGCACCCGCTTCGAGCTCGGTTGCGCTAGTCATCGGCGCATTGCCGATTCGTTGGCCGTCGATCGTGATCTCGGCACCGGCCGGTTGCACCTCGAGCGCCAGCTTGCCGATCCGTCGTCGATACGCGGCCACCAGCTCTGCTACGCGACGGCGTTGCTGGAGGTCTATGTTCACTCCGCCGAGCTCCAGGTAGCGCTCCAAGGTCTGCGCCGCCTTCACGGCGTGGCCGGCTGCGCCGTAAGCTTGGCCCAAGTTGAACAGCACCGAATAATTCGGGCTGAGCGCGTAGGCTCGTTCGAACTCGGCTATGGCCGCTTCGAACACTCCTTCGCTGGCCAACTGGTAGCCGCGGTCGTAGTGAGCGCGCGCAGCATCGGTCGCGTCTTCGGCGCGGGCTTTTCCGCTGAACGAGACGAGGTGCCCAAGCAGAAGGCCGCACGTAAGCCAGCGTCGCGCTCTCGACGACGCCTCACTTGCCATAGGGGTTTCGCGGATCGAACCAATTGGGCGAGCGCGGCACGCTGTCGACCGGAGCCGACTTGGCGGGATGCGCCGGCCTCCGAAGACCGGCCGGGCGAGCGCTGATGGTGGCTGAATCGAGCGGCGGCGTAGCCGCGTCTGGGTCTTTGGCTGTCGCCGGAGCCGGAGCCGGAGCCGGCAGCGCGGAGGGAGCTACGACCGCGGTCGCGACCGGCGTGGGCGCGTTGCGGGCTTGCACCGCGAGCTTCGGAGCCGGCGACCTCTCCGGCGTGCGCATCGAAAAAGCGCCCCAACAGGCCGCCGCGACGACACCGGCGCAAGCGATGGCCGGCCCGAGCCAATGCCGGCCACGACGCTCCATCGCCCTTGGCTCGGTGGCAGCGAGCGCCGCCGTGCCCGTCAAGCCCGTCAGGCCCGCGCTGGGCGTCGGCTCGCCGTCTCCCACCCGCGGAATCGCGGCCAAGTCGACGCGCCAGGGCGTGCTTGGACCAAGCTCGCGGATGGTGTTCGCGAAGGGCAAGAGCTCGCGAGCGAACGCCAGCGCCGAATCGGGGCGCAGCTCTGCCTGCTTGTTCAGCGCGCGCAAGATGACACTCTCGAGCTCGCGCGGGACCGCGGCGCGGTCGATGGGCGGAGGCTCGCTATTCATGATTTTGTACAGCACGCGCTCGAGTGAATCGGCCTCGAATGGGTGCTTCCCGCTCAGGCATCGATGTAAGATCACGCCCAGCGCGAACACGTCCGCGCGCGGACCGAGGGCGCCGTCGTGCGCGACTTGCTCGGGCGCCATGTAGCGCGCCGTTCCGATCAACGCACCGGGCTGGGTTTGGTCGGTGTCGGCGAGCTTGGCTACCCCGAAGTCGAGCAGCGTGCAGCGCTCACGACCGCCATCGACAGCCGTCACGAACAGGTTCTCGGGTTTCAGATCGCGGTGGACGAGCCCGTGGGCGTGCGTGACGTGCAGACCCAGGCACACGTCGATAGCCAAGTTGACGGCGCGCGCCACGGGTAAAACTGGCAATTTGCGCAATAGCTGACGCAAATCTTCCCCCTGCAGCCGCTCCATCACGAAGTACGGGCGAGCGTCACTCAACAGCCCTGAGTCGACGATGCTGACGATGTAGTCGCTTTCGAGCGACGCCAAGGCCTGCGCCTCGCGTTCGAAGCGCTGGCTCACCAGCTCGTTTTTGGCCAAGTCGGCCCGCAGCAGCTTGAGGGCGAAGCTTCGGCGGAGCCGCGTGTGCTCGACCTCGTAGACGCTGCCCATGCCGCCCGAGCCCAAGAATCCCAAGACGCGATAGCGACCATCGCTGGTTCCGGTAAAGTCATCCGCAATGCCGTCGCCCCGCCTCAGCGGCTCGTGCTCAGAGGCGAGGCGCGCGTTCTGCATCGTCCTCGGCTCGAGGTGGCTCCGCCACGGGGTCGACCGTGCGGCCCGAAAGCAAGCGGTAGGCGCGCTGCCGTGAAATACCCGCCTGGGCTGCCGCACGCGAAAGGTTACCGTCGTTCTCGCTGAGCGCCTGCTCAAGCGTTCGAAGGTCGTGCTCGTTGCGGTCGGCGGCTACGACTCGAGGGACTCGAGGAGCAGCCGGCTCCTGTTCGCTGCGGCCGAAGCTCACCGGCAGCATGTATTGCGTGAGTAGTGGCTCGTGACCGTGCATCACCGCCAACTGGCGGGTCAATAGCTCCAGTTGTCGCACGTTGTCGGGCCAACCGAAGAGCAGCAAGCGCTCCAACGCCCGCACATCGACCGCGGGTGGGCGGCCACCGGTCGCTTGTCGCAAGAAATAACCGAACAAAAAGCCGACATCTGCGCGTCGCTCGCGCAACGGCGGTATCGCCAAGCACATTCCGTTCAGCCTCGCGGCCAAGTCTTGGCGTAGGCGCTTGTCTTGCACCAGCTGCTCCAAACCGACTTGGCACGCCGACAAGATCCGCACGTCCAGCTTGACGGCCGTGGTTTCGCCGAGCGGAGTGACCTGACGTTCTTGCAAGACTCGCAGCAGCTTGGCCTGAACCGGCAACGGCAGCTCGGCCAGCTCGTCGAGCAAGAGGGTACCACCCTGGGCGGCGCGCAGATGCCCCAAGCCCGCTTGGTCCGCGCCGGTGAAAGCTCCTTTCCGATAGCCGAACAGCTCTGCCTCGGCCAAGCCGCTCGGCAGCGCTGCGCAATTGACCGCGTGAAATGCGCCCGCACGCTCGCTCAACAGGTGGATCGCACGGGCGAAGCACTCTTTGCCGACGCCCGTTTCGCCCAGTACGACGATGGGCAAGTCACTACGAGCCGCTCGTTTGAGCTGCTCGAGCAGACTCCAAAGACTCGGACCGAACAGCGCGCCTCCCAACTCGGTCGGCCCGTTCGACTGCTCCGGATCGACTCGCTCCACGACGCCGAGCGCGTCGCCCACACGTAGCACATCCGACTCCGACAGCGCGGCGTGCGCGATGCGACGACCGTTGAGAAAGGTGCCGTTTCGACTGTCCAGATCTCGAATCGCGAACAGCGGCCCTTGGCGTTCGAGCTCGGCATGGCGCCGCGAAACACCCCCGGAATCCACGCGAAGATCGGCCTCGGGAGCCCTGCCAATCACGAGCGTCGTGCCCAACAGCAGGTCCACTTCCTCCGGCTTGCCCGTCAGCCAGCGGACGCCCAAGGGCAAGCTCCGCCGATTGGTTCGCTCGCCGTCAGCCAAGCTCAGCGTCGTGTTGGATTCATCACGTGAACTCAATCGACCTCCACGTTCGCGGGGACGAGTAGCACTTGACTCGAGGAGTGTCGACGTTGCTCCGGACAACGCTCGGCGTACGCAGTCGACGTCCGGACAGCGGGTTTGGCTGACGCAGGCGCATTCTCGCCACGCATCTAGCTGGCATGCGGCGTGCTTTGGGGCACAGATGCTCCGGGCCTGCTCCGTGCCGACTTGCTCGACCATCCAAACGGCGATAGCGAGGAGCTGCCATTGATGCGCGTTCGGAGGTGGAGCGTTCTTTTACTCGTGCTCGCCGCTATCGATGCGGGCTGTCGCGGCCAGCTCACGGTGTGTGAGTCGCTCAGCTGTTTGCCCACGGAGTCTGCTGAAGGTGGCTCGGGCGGCGAGAGCGCAGGAGAGCCCGACCTGCCCGTGCCGCACGACACGGCGTCGGGTGGTGATGCCGAGCCGGGCAGCGGCGGCGTCGGAGCGGCAGGCGGCGAGGGCGGGCAGCCCGGTCTCGAGACGTGCGCCGAACGAACACAAATCTGCCCCGCCGCCAGCGTTTGCAACGACCGGCCGGAGGGCGCGAGCTGCAGCTACCCGCCCGGTCTCGGCATGGTGGCGTACGTCGGGAACGACATCGATGGCGGGGCAAGCTTGGTGGTTGTGCCGCTGTCCCCAGCGCTGCCGGAGCCGGCACGGCTCGATTGGTCGGCCGGCGCCGAAAAAGGCAAGTTCGTCATGCCCTGGCGCCCGTCGTGGGCCCCCAACGGCCAAGCCCTCACGTTCTACCTCACCGCCGCCGACTTCTTGAGCGACTTCTCGCAGCGCTTCTACTGGGTCGATCTGAGCCTGCCGGCGCCGCTCACCCCGATGCGCATCCCCAACATCCCCGTCACGGACGACTTTTCGTCGACGCTGTGGTCGCCAAACTCTCGACGCCTCTTGGTTCAGCAGACGGCCGGTGTGTTCGTCGTCGATTTCGCGGACGGCCGTGCGACGACCGAGCGCGTCGGCGAAGAGGGTGCGAGCTTGACCGAGCTTGCGTTCTGCGCCGATGGCTCGCTCGTCTACAATCAAGACGGCCTCGCAACCATCGCTCCTGGGCTGGATCAGGTGCCGATCGAGCTCGAGCAGACGGTCGTGTCGGTTGCTCCTGGGGGCCGCTGGTTGTTGCTGTCGGACGGCACCACCGACTTCGTCGCTGCCTGCGCCACAGGGGCCACGCCTCTGTCGCTGCAGCCGGCGAGCTTCGGCGCAGATTGGTCGGCAAATGGTGACGACTTGGTCTTGACCGACAGCGACTCCGAGCCCGTGGTGCGAAGTGTCTGGCACTTCGAGATGGATGCCGACCCCCGCCTGGTGCAGCAGGTGTCGACCAGCGCGCGCGACGTCGCCTGGCAGCCGGCTGGTCCTCGCTTGCTCTACCAAAGCTGGCAGAACGATGCGGCGGGCACCTTTCACGTGCTCGACTTGACCGCTGAGCCGGTCGACCGCGCCTTGCCGATCGCGCCCGAGCTGGTTGGGGACGATAACGCCTTCGAGGTGTCCTGGGTGGCGCAGAGCAGCAAGGTGCGTTGGAGCTATTTCGACGAGGACCTGGAGCGCCATGATTTCCTGCTCGATCTCGCCGCCGAAGGTGACCCGGTACCGCTCGGCAGTACAACGCCCGATTGGTTTTCGAGCGATGGCGAGCAATCGCTGTCGATCGAGCAATTGGACGAAGGCTCGCAGGTTTGGCTTTCGGAGGTGAGCAATCCTACGGAACGCCAGCCGCTCTTCCCGGAGCCCCTGCCTTGCTACTTGCTCGTGAAGGACCTGTTGCCCGGCGCGGCTCCCTTCCTGGAATGCACCGACGCCGATGAGCGAACCACCTTGTATGCGGTGGCCGATGATTTGCATTCGGCGCTCCAGATTAGCGATGGAACCTACGTTGATGATCCAGTGCTTCGCCCACGCCCGTGACGCGCTTCGGGCGGCGCTCGTTACCGTGCTCGCGCTTTCGGGGATGGGTAGCGTCGGCTGCCATCAGTTCACGGCCTGCTACGATCAGATCTGCGATGAGGTTGCGCGAGGCGGGGCGCCCAGCGACGAGCCTTCGACGATGACAGCGGGCACGGGCGGCCGAGCCACCGACCCCGCCGAAGCTGGGCAGGCCGGGAATGGCGGGGTTGCCGCGGAAGGCGGACAAGGCGGGGAGGCTGGTGCCGGCGGAGAGCCAGACGCCATCGCAACTTGCCGCGCGCCGTTCGCCGATTGTGACGAGTCGACGCTCACGAGCTGCGAAACGAACCTCGATAGCGACCTCCATCACTGCGGCGCTTGCAACGTTCGTTGCTCCGGCTTCTGCTCGGCGGGCCGATGCCACGACCTCGAGATTCTGGCGCCTAGCGTCAACGGCCTCGACCGCGCCGGAATCACGGTGACGGATACGGCCGTCTACGCGCTGGTGGATCCAGACGATTTGCTCCTCCGCCACTTGATCCGTTTTGACAAGGTCGAAGATGCGACCGACACGCTGCTGCTGCTCAATCAGCGGCCCGAGCGCGTGCTGGCGGGCGTGTCGAATCTCTACCTTTTTCACGATGACACCTCGTCCGTGTGGCGAGTCGACGACGCCAACGTGCTGAAGGAAGACCCGTTGAAGGCCACGTCGATGACGCTGATCGGGTCGCGGCTGTACGCGGTGGGCGCCAAGGGCCTCGTGGCTCGTGAAGAAGGCTCGCCAACAGTGGATTCGGTTTCGCTGCCGATGGCGGTGAAGCCCGCCAGCTCATCGCTCGACCTCGCGTCGAATGGGCATTCGCTCGTGCTTCTGGCCTCCGATTCCGAAGCGTCACCCAGTCAGTACGCGATCTATCGGCTGGACACGGACGCCACCGCAACGGCTTGGCAGCCAGTTGCGAGCGGTACCGGTACCCCGACCCGACTTCGAGTTACCGTGAACGCTGCTTACGTGTTGATCGACGTCGACGCGGACGCCCCAGACGCCGATGTTCTGCCCCAAGAGCTGCGCGAGCACGGGTTCGACGGCAAGAGCCAGGTCTTGCTGCGCACGGCAGACATCCACGATTTCGCCATCGACGCGAGCGCGCACTTGTACCTCGCCTCGCACGGGGAGCCCGCCGGCTTGCGCACGATGTCGCTCGCCAATCCGAAAGTCGTCGTCGACTTACCGATGCCCCTGGGCGTCGACACGCTCGAGCTGGACGAGCGCTACCTGTACGTCGCATCCCGCTATGATTTCGGCCTGGCGCGCCTGCCGGTCGTCGATTTCTGAGCCACCGGCACGCCCAAAAGTTCCCCAGAAAGGACGCACGCGACTTGGTGCACGATCGCTAGGACGGAAAGCGCTCGAATGTCGGCGCCGTCTCGAGATCGTGGTCCCAGTCCGCGCGGCTCGCGACGAAGATGTGCGCATCCGGTCGCAGCGTGACGGGGCTTTCGAGGCTGCCCGCCGGCACGATCAACGCAGTGGACCCTGCGTGCAGCCGCGGCAGCGCCGAGCCGCAGGTCTTGCAGAAGCTCTTGGCGTGCCGAGTGGACGGCAGCTTGTAGGTCGTTACCTGGTCTTCTCCCGCGAGCCAGCTGAGCTTCGCGCTGGTCGAAAACAGGTTCGCCGCGTGGGCCGAACCGGTGTCTTTCCGACAGAAAGAACAGTGGCAAAGAAAGAAGCGTTCGAAGGTGCCTTCCACCTCGAAGCGCACCGCCCCACAAAGGCAAGCGCCGTAGTGTCGCGTCGTCATCCTGCTCTCCTATCACGGCCGCAGCTCGTCCACCTCTCGTTCTCCTCGCTCCCGTGAACTACACTGACGGGCGATGGTCCTGCTGAGCGCTCTCCGCCACTACGCCATCGCTCGCAGCCTGTTCGCGCCGACCACGCTCAAGCGCGCCGTCGCGCGCCTCGGCTTCGTTCAAGCCGATCCGATCCGCGCGCCCGCGCGCGCTCAAGATCTCACGCTGCGCCATCGCGTCGTCGACTACCGCGCCGGCGATCTGGAGCGCCACTACGCGCGCCTCGGTATCGAAGAAGACTTTTTCATCAACTACGGCTTCATGTCGCGCGAGCTGCAGGCGTTGATGCATCCGCGCTCGGGCCTTGCGGCCATGTCCAAGGCGCGCGCGCGCCAAGCCCGGCAAATCTTGGACCTCGTCGTGCAGCAGGGTCGGGTTCACCCGCGCGACGTGCAGCAGCAGCTCGGCATGGGCACCGAAACGAATTACTGGGGTGGCGCCTCGAACACCACCACTCGGCTCCTCGATCAACTGCACTTCCGCGGCCTTTTGCGCGTCGCCGCGCGCGACTCCGGGATTCGCCTGTACGCGCCCGCCACCATCACGCCCGCTCGGCGAGCCAAAGGCGACGAAGCGAGCCTCGACGCGTTGATCGACTTTGCGGTGCGCAAGTACGCCCCGCTACCCGCCGCCAGCCTGCCGCCACTGATCGCCCGGCTGCGCTACGGCGCGCCCCAATGGAAGGGCAGCTTGAAAAACGCCGTCCAGCGCGCGAAAGCGCGACTGCAGAGCGCGCACGTGGCGGGCACGGATTGGTTTTGGCCCGCCGAAGAAGCGCTGCCCGCGCGCGGCGGCGCGCCAGACCAGCGGGTGCGGCTGCTGGCGCCCTTCGATCCCGTGGTTTGGGACCGGCGGCGCTTCGAGTTGTTTTGGGGCTGGCAGTATCGATTCGAAGCGTACACGCCGGTGGCCAAGCGCAAGCTGGGCTATTACGCGTTGCCGTTACTGTGGCGCGACCAGGTCGTGGGCTGGGGCAATCTGAGCTTCGCCGAAGGGCGGTTGAGCGCGAGCTTCGGATACGTGACGGGCAAGCCGCCCAGCGCACGCGCGTTCAAGCAAGGTTTGGGAGAGGAGCTCGCACAGATCGAGCGATTCTTGGGCGGGCGCGGGGAGCGATAAATGCACGGATCGGGCTGCCAAGACGCAGCCAAGCTCGCAGAAGGCTACCGTGCCGGCGCTCGGTACCTCTGCTGCATTTGAAACCGAGCCGAACACAAACGAAACGGTCGTGAGCGCCGCGCCTTCGGCGCGGGCGGGGCCGTACACGTGGCGGTGCACGTGAACGGCCTGCGGCCGGGGGACGTGCACGCGCCTTCGGCGCGGATGAGGTGAGCCGGCCTTCGGCCGGTGCCGGTGGACGCCTGCGGCGGGGTGCAGGCGCGATGCGGCCTGGTGGAGATAGTTGTGGCAGTGCACGCGACTGAAGGAGCTGGCGACGTCGAGCCCTATCGTCCACGGCTGGGGCGGCGCGTGAACATCTATCTCCTCCGTGGGTTGGGCGGCTGCCGATCAAGCTCCGCCTCGGAGACCAATTGCGTTCTCACGCTATCGGGCGTGCCGAGTGGCGCGGGGATCGCCGTGCGCGACAACCGCGACCGACTCGCCGCGTACGCGGCCCGCAAACTTGCATCACACTCGAGTTTGACGCGTGCGATCCGGCGGGCTACCGTCCGCTCATGTTGATGGGGGAGACGTCGCTGTCCGCTCCGAAGTTCTGCGCCATGGGAATGCTTGGTCTAAGCCTGTTCGCCCTCGACGCTTGTGGCGAAGCTGAACAGCACGGCACCCCGGACGGCGGCGGGACCAGCGAGATCAGCGGCACGGCGGGCCGAAAGTCGACCGCGGGCGCGGTAGGGGTTGGCGGCGTGGCAGGCGTTGGCGGGGCAGGAAGCTCCGGGGCTGGAGCCGCAGGTGTTCCGGGCGCCGGCGCGGGAGGGACGGGTGGTCCAATGCCGGATTGCCTGCCGCCGTGCCTTTGGGCCCTGTTCGGGGGCTGCCGCCCGAAGCAGAGCTGCACCGCAGAGCACCAGGTTGGGACGAACGATTACTTGGAGTGCGAAGCCGCTACCGGCTATCGATTCGAGTCTCATGTCGACCGCGACGGTAGCCACCCCGACCCTGACATGATCGTCCAGTTCAATGGCGCGCTTTGCTACACGGCAAACCACGTGGGCTCGACCTGGACCTACAGCGATCCGTCCGGCACCGTCGTCGCAACGGTCACGGTCGGCGTGGACGGCGCCACGGGCACCTGCCCAGCGCTCGACGGCACCGCCGGCGCGCCCACCGCGTACCGCGTCGACACGTCGGACCCGCGCTGCGCGTCGATCGAGTGCACTCCGGGCACTTGCCCCTGAGCAGCCAAGGAGAGACGCTCGCCCTCGTCTCTGGCCCCAGTCCGTGCACGCGCCTCCATCTCCCTCCGCCGCAGGCGGTGTGCCATCTGCTAGATTCGAGAGAGCTATGCTCCAGGGTGGATGCTTCTGCGGTGCGGTGCGCTACAAAATCGACGGGGCGCTTGGTCGTGTGAGCGCGTGTCACTGCTCGCGGTGTCGAAAGGCATTCGGCGGCGCCTCGTCGGTATATGCCGAGCTACCGGACGGCAGCGACCTCACCTGGGTCGTCGGCGCGAGTGAGCTCACCACGTGCAGTTTTTCGAAAGACTGGGCGTTCGCGTTCTGTCGTGTCTGTGGCTCTACGCTGTGCGGCATTGCTGACGGAAAGGTGCACGGTGTCGCGCTCGGCACCGTCGACGGTGACCCAGGCGTTCAAATCGAAGCGCATACCTTCGTTGGCTCGAGGGCACCCTGGGACCACATCGGCGGTAGCGCGCCTCAGTTTGCTGAGCAGTGTCCCGATGGCTTCCGCGGCAGTCCAATGGCGCCCAACGAGTAGGTGACGATGAACGTGAACCGCCAGTGGCGGGGTCCGTGCGCGTGCAGGTGAACGCGCCGTCGGCGCGAAAAGGTGCACCGGCCTTCGGCCTGAAACCGTGAACCCCTTCGGGGATGAACGAGCTCCGCCCGAGTCCGTGCACGCGCCTCCGGCGCGATCCCGCCGCCGGCGGCCACGAAATCCGGCGTAGCCGGCCCCCCGCCGCCGGCTGCCCACGAAATCCGGCGCCGCCGGCTCACCTCTCCCGCGGCGAAGCCCGCGCCCACCTCCACGGCCCCGCCGCCGGCGGTCCCGGCCGCAGGCTGTCCACCTTCCACCCCGCTCCTCTAACTCAAACCTCGACTCCCTCCAGCCGCCACGCCTCCGCGAGCTGCTCGCGCCACCTCTCGTCGATGATGTCTCCGTGCCCAATGATGAGCCGCTCGGCGGGCCGCTCCAGCATCGCGCGCAGCGAGCGCGCAGCTGCAGCCCCGTCTTCTAGCTTCTTTCTCGCGTCCGGCGGGACGCGGACCCGCTCGTAGCAGCCGAAGAGCCGCGCGCCCAACCGCCACGTGAAGTGGTCCTTGCCGCCCGCCGAGCACACGATGTCCGCGCCAAGCAGGGTTCGAGTCGGTCGATGGTAGAGCACCGTTTCGTCCCAGAACGGCACGCCCGCGAGCGGCAGCAGCTCGAGCTCGGGAACCCGCTCGCTGAATTTGCCGTCGTGGAGGTCGAGGTCGAGCTTGAGCCGTGGGTTCCTGGCGAGCGCGGAGGCTGGCCCGACGAGTGTTGCCTCAGGGAAATGGGCTGCCGCCGCCGGTGCACCGAGATGATGCCAACGGTTCGGTACGACCAGCCAGCGCACCGGACCCAATGCACGTAGCTTTTGAGCCAAGCCAGCGGTCGGCGGCGCCGGGGTGTGCAGGAGCAAGCTTCCGTCGTCGAGGCGGACCACGGTGGTGCGCGTGCGCAGTCGCGCCCCGCTGAACCACACCGGGCGTTCGAGGCTCCAGATCCTGTCGGCGACCACAGTGGTGAGAGCGCTCTCGAGCATGCTCGCCGCCTCCTAGCGGCCCGTCGGCCCGCACCGGCCCGACGCCATTCACGAGAGTATTCGGTATCAGAAAGAAACCGATTGGCGCCAGAAAGATTGTTTTGCAAAAATGCAAAGCTGATTTGCCCCGATGTGCACATCCGAATATCGAGGCTTCCGCGTCCTGAGCGCGGAACCTCCCGCGGCTACCTGAGCAAGCGTCGGGCGTCCGCCTCGATCTCCCGCGCAACGACGCGAACGCGAGCCGTCTTGCGGGCGTCGCGGCGAAACGCCAGGAACACCTCGACCAGCGGCGGCTTGGTTTCGCTGTCGAGCTCCACAAGGCCGGGAAGAGACGTCGCCTGCACGACGCCGAGCACTCCTATCCCCATGCCAGACACCACCGCCTGCTCGATGGCGATGAGCGAATTCGAGCGAAAGGTGAAACGGCTCGCGCCGTACGCGCGCATCCACTGCTCATGCGGCAACCGCTCGAGCGAGGCATCGAGACCCACCCAGTCGTGCGCTCCGGCCGCGTCGCGCGAGAGCCTCGCGTTCGGCAGGCGCCGCTCGACGTAGTCGCGTGAGGCGAAAACTCCGGTGCTGGCGCGGCCCAGCAACTTGGAGACGATCGGAGCCGAAGCGGAGCGCACGATGCGAATGCCGATGTCGGCCTCCCCTCGCGCCAGATCTGCGAGGCGCGACTCGGAGATGACCTCCACGCGCAGCGCCGGGTGTTTGGCTTGCACGCGCGCCAGCAAGGGCACCAGGGGTCGCACGAAGCCCTCGCTGAGCGACACGCGCACCGTACCGGAAACCTCCGCGTCGCGCCCGTCACGGACGAGGGAGCCGAGCCCGAGCTCGAGCTCCTCGGCCAGCGCCACCAGTCGCAGCGCGTCGCTGTCCAGCTGCGTGCCGTCGTTGGTGCGGTGCACCAGAACGCGGCCCAGACTCCGTTCGATGCCCTCCACCCGGCGCGCGACGGTCGAGGCGGCAACTCCGAGCGATTTGCCCGCGGCGAAGAAGCTCCGCTCGCGATGGACGGCCAGCAAGAACCGAAGGTCGTCCCACGACGCCGTCCTAGTCTTCATGGGCGAACACCATACCGGAACCTCGGGCTGCCGAGACGCAGCCAACCTCGCAGAAGGCTAACCTGCCGTCAGTCGGGGCGGTCGAGGCGGCGGTCAGCTGAGCCACTTACGCGCCGTGGCACTTCTTGTACTTCTTGCCGCTGCCACAGGGGCATGGATCGTTGCGGCCAACCGAGGCAAGCGGCTTTGCGTCGATAGACGGCGTGGCATCGATGAACGGTTTGGCATCGATGAACGGTTTGGCATCGATCGACGGCGACAAGAGCTCGTGGAGCTCTTCGAAGCGCTCCATGTCCTCCAACAACCCCGCGAGCTGGTTGAAGGCAGCCTCTTGCTCGGAGTCATCTTCGGCCAGTACCAACGCTCGGCGGTAAGAGGCTTCGGCTGCTTCCACGTTGCCCAGCGCCTCGAACGCGGCGCCGGACTTGATGGCGGTGAGGCATGAGTCGGGAAACTGCTCCAGATTGGATTCGAGTTGAGCGATGGCCGCTTCGCGTTTGCCGGATTCGGCGAAAATGATCGCCACGTCCGCGTTGAACGACTCCGCCGCGACGAACGTAAAGGCGCGGGCAACGGCGAGCGCGCTCTCGAGCTCGCCGACGCTGACGAGCGCCAACGGCAACTCCACGACGCGCGGCAGCAGCTCGCGCTCTCGCGACCAATCGTCGAGCTCAAGCAGCGACTGTTCGTCATTGTTCAGGGTCTGCGCGAGCTCGAGCGCCGCCTTCGATAGCTCACGAAGGAGCGAAAGAATCGCCTCCGGTGGCACGGGTGGCTCGTCCGCGGCGTCATCTTCGTCCGTTGGCTCCTTGCCCTCATTTCCCTCGGTGAGCTCGTCTTCGCTCGTCCGCGATTGCTTGGCTTCGTCTTCCTCGTAGAGCACATCGAGCCGTTCGCTCAGAACGAGCACGGCTTCCGCCAGCGGCACGACCTCGGCAAGGTGTGCGGGCAATTCGTAGGGCTCATCTTCGTCATCTTCGTCATCTTCGACGTCTCCGTACTGAGACGGCGCGTCCCCCACGGATTCCACCAACACCGGGTGGGCCAGCGGCGCCTCTACGTCCATCATGGAAACGACAGTGACCGCGTGGCGGTGCTCGTCACCGAAGTCGAAAACGTACGCGAGCTGCTGCCCGGCGTGGAGCCCGAGGCGAAACAGCATCGACCGCCGCGAGTCGTAGGGGGCATCGGTGTCCAAGCTGTGCTCCGATCGCCGATCGAAGTACCTGCCGGACAGGTAGAAGGCGTACAGATGGTCATCGTCCAGCTCCAGCACATCCTGAATCACGTTATGGACGTCGTGGAGAGTGGACCGGCCGTCGAAGTCGACGACGCGGCGGACCGCCGGCGCCCGTTCCGGGCTGATCGAGAGGCGAAAGATACGATGCACCATCCGCGCGAAGCCTAAGTACGGCCACGCCCGCCTGACAAGCGTGGATGGCAGCTGCCGCCGGTCGCCGATGCTGAACAGAAACTTCAATTATTACAACATCTTACAGATAATTCGCCCCGCTGTGTCGAGCAGCGCGGACGTGAAGCGTCGTGGTACATCCGCGCCGACAAGAATGGTCGGGGCTCGAACCACCACGCCGTCGATAGGAGAACCGTCATGCACTTCATGATCATGCACAAGAACGATCCGCAGACTGAAGCCGGGCAACCGCCGCCGCCCGAGCTGGTCGCGAAGATGGGCACGTTCATCGGCGAATACGCGCAGAGCGGGCGTTTCATCGATGGCGCCGGTCTGAGTGGCAGTAGGCATCGAACCCGGCTGGTGTTCCGCGGTGGCCGCTGCACCATCAAGCACGGCCCCTACGCGGGCGAGCACGAGCTGCCTACGGTCGTGCTGCAGCTCAAGGTCGCAACGCGCGAACAAGCCATCGGCTGGGCCGAGCGCTACGGCAAGATCCTCGGCGATGGTGAGCTCGAGCTCGGCAAGGTCAACGAGCCTTGGGACATTGGCGTGATGCCCGAGCCGGAAAATCCACCGTTGCAGTTTTTGCTGATCGACAAGGCCGACGCCGAAAGCGAGGCAGGCGCGCGCAGCGCACACAAGAAGGCCGAGCTTACCCGACTCAAAACCGAAATGACCAAAGCCGGCGTGCTCGTCAAATCGGTCGCGCTGAAGCCAAGCCTCACCGCCAAGCGTCTTTCCTTCGTGAACAACGCGATGCACGTCACCGACGGCCCATTCGCCGAGTCCAAGGAATTGATCGGCGGGTTTGCCATCCTCGATCTTTCGGGCAACGACGAGGCTCTCGACCTCTGCCGTCGCTACGCGGAAATCCTAGGCGGCACGCTAGAAATCGACGTGCGGCTCGTGGACCACACTGACGATGCGCCCTGACCCCGCAAGCGGCGAAAGTCCCGCGGCTGCCCTGCGCATCCGTTTGACGAGCGAGGTCGTGACGGTAGACGGCCTGCGGCCGGGGGAACGTTGACGCTTGCGGCGGGGAGCGGTGAGAAAATAGGGGAGAGCTCGAGCGGCGGGGACGTACACTCACTGGACTATGCGGCGCGCTGTTCAGGTTGGGCCACCGGGTGGGGCTCGGGTGGGGCTTCGGGTGACGCTCCCACTGCTTCTGGGCGTGACTTTGGTTGCCTGCACCGGCGTGCGGACCGATGTCTCGCGAAGACCGCGCGACCTCGGCGCGGCGTCCTCGAAGGCGGCAGACACCGCTCCCGAGCCGGACGGTGGTCCACCAGTGGACCCCCGGCGCGTCGTCTCGTTGGCGCTCGGGGAGTTTCACACGTGTGTACTGCTCGGCAGCGGTGAGGTCCGCTGTTGGGGAAGACGCGAAACATCCACCGGGCCGCACAGCCCGCCCGTGAACCTCGGCAAAGGCGCGATCGCTGCGGCAGCGGTGCCCGAAAAGCTCGACGCGAAGGCGCTTCGGATTTCGGCGGGGCGCGACGAGTCGTGCGCGCTACTCGAGGACGGGAGAGTTCGCTGTTGGCAGCTCGTTCTTCCCCATCGCATCCGCGAAGCCGCGCTTGGACAGCGGGTGACAGAGATCGCTTCGGGCAGCGAGCACTCCTGCGCACTGACGGTGGCGGGCACGGTGCACTGCTGGGGCTTCGGTACCTACAATCAACTCGGTTACGGCAGTCGGGAGGGGACGGACCTGAGGAAGGAGCTGGGAGATGTCTCGCCGGGCGGCAAGGTGATTCAGATCGCAGCCGGCACTCGCCGCACGTGCGCGCTCTTCGAGAATCACACCGTTCGTTGCTGGGGCGACGACCCTGGACCTACCGCGTACAACGATCTGGCCGAGGCCATGAAGGCCCGACCCGCACGCGAATACCCGATCGTAAACCTCGGCAAACCCGTCGTGCAAATCGCATCGGGCGGCTCCACTTGCGCACTGCTCGCAGGTGGTACGGTGCGTTGCTGGGGTGACAACGAAGCGGGGCAGCTCGGGTACGGGCACAAGCGAGCGGTCGACGTCTCGACAATCGCCGAGGACATTCGTGTCGGCGCCCCCGTCGTGCAGATCGCGATGGGACGCGCCCACACCTGTGCGTTGCTCGAGCAAGGGCGCGTGCGTTGCTGGGGATTGGCTGGAAATGGCGCCCTCGGCTACGGGAACGGCATTGCCATCGGCGACGACGAAGCACCCGAGAGCGCCGGCGACGTGCCGGTAGGCGGCAAGGTCGTGCAAATCGCGGCGGGAGGCTTTCACACCTGCGCGCTGCTCGACACGGGCAAGGTTCGCTGTTGGGGAAACGATAGTGATGGGCAGCTCGGCTACGGCAACATCCAACGCGTTGGCGACGACGAGACCCCTGCCGTCGTCGGTGATGTGCCCCTGTTCCCCGGCGATCCAATTCCGACGCTGCCAGGTCCCAGCAAGGCTCCAAGCCCCGGCGCGCGCGCGCCGGGCGACGCTAAGCCGCGCGAAGCGCCCTTCACGTGGGAAGAGCCACGCGAAGGCGATCCGCCCGTGGAGGCAAAGACCTGCAGCAAGTCTTGCCGACAATGCAAAGTCTTGTTCGACGGAACGGTCGACACGCGGGCATTTCTAGAACAGAAGCCACGGAGCCTGTCCGACACCGAGCAAGACCTGGTCCGAACGGCATACACTCAGTACCTCAACGCACCCGGCTGCGCGCACGCAGATGGCAGCCCTTGGATGGATCCGCGCGCGATTGGCACGGCGCAGGATCCCGGAAGGGTCGACGCCGTGCTCGACGGATCCTTCACTCACCTAGGGCGCAAGCAAACACTCATTGCCTTCTTCGCGGGCCACTGCGGCTCGGACGGCAGCGATAGCCCCGGGCCGGTCGAGCACCTCGCAATCTTGATCGAAGGCAAAAAGCTCCTCCGAACGCGGGTAGGCAAAGATTGGGAGCGCTTCCGGGCCGCGGATCTCGACGGCGACCACGTTTCCGAAGTCCTGGCCTGGAGCCATGAAACGAGGTTCGTCGACGGCGGCAGCTGGCTCGAGGTCGTCTCGTTCGCGGGCGGTTCGCAACGCATCCTCGGCTGGTTCGACTCCAACGACGAATCGTGCGGAGAGCACGTGTTGCACCTCACCTACGGACACGACCGCCCCGATCACGCCCTGTGCTTCCAGGCCGAATACCCCGAAATTCCCTGCCCACCGACACGCTGAAGCTGGGGCTGCCGAGACGCAGCCAAGCTTGCAGAAGGCTACCGTGCCGTCACTCGGTACCCCCGCCGCGCTTCTACGGAGTCGAACGGAATCAACCGGTCGTGAGCGCCGCGCCTTCGGCGCGAGCGGAGCCGTGACCGTGGATGTGGCCGTGCACGCGCCTTCGGCGCGGATGAGGTGAGCCGGCCTGCGGCCGGGGGACGTGCACGCGCCTTCGGCGCGGATGAGGTGAGCCGGCCTTCGGCCGGGGGAGGTGAGCGCGTGCGGCGGGCGAGAGGGAGACGGCGACTGACGGCTGGTTGTTCGATCCCGCGGCGGGCGATGCACGACATCCGGCGCGGCCGGTCCACGTTTCCCGGCCGCAGGCCGTCCACATCCACGCCCACCGCCACCCTCACGGATACTCGCTCTGCTCGATCGCAACGGCGTCCTGAGGCCGGGTCGGCGCCGGCGTCGACGTGTCCATCTCGCCGCACTAGACTGGGCGCGTGGCGGACAACTTGTCGGGTTGCCGAGATGGCGCACCAGGCCTTTGGAAGAGTCAGTGCCTGCTGCTCGCGGGGCTGGTTGCTGGCTGTGGCGGGACGACGACGCACGATGTCGTGCAGCGGGAGAAGCCAATGGCTGGGGCGAGCGGTCGTGAGTCGACGTCGGGAGGAACTAGCGGCGTCGACGACGGGACTGGCTACCTCGGCGGAAATGGTGCCGTTGCAGGTGGTGGCCGCGTGGACCTGACGCCCGCTGGGTTTCCGCGCTGTGGGTCGCTAGACCCGAGTCGCGCTGATGATTGCGCGGGGATCGATCTGATCAGGCCGAAGGATCCGCACGCGAGCTCAAACGTCGACGGCTCGATCCAGATTGGCGAATCGGCCCCGGTGAGCGTTTGGGTCGAGAATGGTGACAGCATCGCTCACGACAACGTCTGTGTCGGCATTGCAGTCGATTCGCCTGGGGTGACCCTGGCCCCCGACGAAGAAACCAACCCAGTCGCGATCGGGCACCTTTATGCGGGGGCCATCCCCATAGTGACACCTGCGTACTTTCGAGTCGGCAGCGTCAAAGCAGGCACCGTCGTGCGCTTCACGGCGTGGACGACGTACGAAGGTACCAACTGTGCCGGACCAACGGCGACGGTTGACGCTCTCGTTAAATCGTTCCTCTAGGGCCGGAGCCCAATCTTCGTTTCGTTCTGGAACCTCCGCCTCGCGAGCAAGCGCGTCGAACGGAGCCGAGCGGAATCGAATCGGATCCTGAGCGCCGCGCCTTCGGCGCGAGCGGAGCCGTGGCCGTGCACGCGCCTTCGGCGCGGCCGAGGTGAGCCGGCCTGCGTCCGGGGGCCGTGCACGCGCCATCGGCGCGGATCGGGTGAGCCGGCCTGCGGCCGGGGGACGTGAGCGCCTGCGGCGGGCGAGAGGGGGACGGAGACTCAAGCGGGCAGAGTCACCGTGTGTCCCTATCGGCATGGATAGTCCGAGACGAGCGACCGTCGACCTGTTCAGCAAGCCGCAACTCGGCGTCGCTAAGTGAACGGGCTCGGCCCGAATCCGTGCACGCGCCTCCGGCGCGACCCCGCCGCAGGCGGTGCAGGTCATCCGGCCGCAGCTCGCTCCAATGACCATTGGCTCGACCCAACAAATCTGCTCGAATTCGCGCCAATGGGCACAGGTGTGCAAGGCGGCGCTTCGCGGCGGTTCTCGGGCCTCTTCGAGTCGCCGGAGCGCATGCGTCTCAAGAGCGAGGTGGACCTTCTCCACCATGCGACCGACCGCCAAGCTCGGGCTGCCAACAAGCCGGAAGAAAGCGCCCGCACAGAGGCGATTCAGCCCCTACTCGACCACGCCGAGAACGCCGCCGTGTCCGGCAACATCGACGGCTGGAAACACCTCCACGAAGCGCGCCGCCTCTACATCGCGGGTTTCACTCCCGCCGAGCTGCAAGCGTGGCGGAAAACGCTCGGCGAGGAGGCACACGCGAAGCTCAAAAGCTGGCGCGGCGCGGCCGTGGAGCATCTGCTCGAGCTCCAAACGCTCGAAGGCGTCCTAGAAGCGCAGCGTCGACTCGACGAGCACGCCGACAACGTGTACTTCCGCAATCGCCTGCTCCGGCGGCAAATGAGCGTTACTTCGGTTTCGCTGATCGTCGCGTTGATCGCGCTCATTCTCCAACTCGGGTCCCTAGCAGCCGCCGTGCTGGATGGCGGTGCCGCGCTAACCCAGGAGGCCATCAGCCTGTCGATGACGTTCGGCGCCATCGGCGCCTGCCTCAGCGCCTTGATTGGCTTTTCCCGCGTATCGACCGATCAGCGCATTCCGGAGCGCACCGCCAACGTTCTCATCACCTTGACGCGACCGTTGATTGGCGCGGCATCCGGCCTCGCGGGGCTGCTCGCAGTCCACTCGAACCTGGTGAATCTTCCGGGCTCGGGCGTCGGCTGGCTCATACCCTTCGCTTTCGGATTCAGTGAGCGCATCGTTTTGAGCCTGGTTGAGCCGAAGACCGCGAACAGTTAGCTGCCGAGACGCAGCCAAGCTTGCAGAAGGCTACCGTGCCGTCACTCGGTACCCCTGCCGCGCTTTTACGGAGTCGAAGGGAATCGAACCGGTCGTGAGCGCCGCGCCTTCGGCGCGAGCGGAGCCGTGACCGTGGACGTGGCCGTGCACGCGCCTTCGGCGCGGATGAGGTGAGCCGGCCTGCGGCCGGGGGACGTGCGCGCGCCCTCGGCGCGGATTCGGAGAAGGTGAGCCGGCCTGCGGCCGGGGGACGTGAGCGCGCCCTCGGCGCGGATGAGGTGAGCCGGCCTTCGGCCGGGGGGGTGAGCGCCTGCGGCGGGCGAGAGGGGGACGGCGACTGACGGCTGGCTTGCTCGGGGGAGGTTGATTTTATCAGTGTGCTCGGTGCGGTCGAGGCCGCGGCCGGCTGCGCCGGTGCGCGCTTCGCGCGCAGCCTCGACCGCACCTCCGCGCACTGCTGATGGGACTGGTTGTGGCTCGCAAGCAGGCGAGACCGAAGCCGGAGAAGTTTCACCATGGCGTTTCAAGTTGAAGAGCTCAGCATTCAGTTGGTGGAGGCATTGGTTCCATTGATGCCACGCATTCGGCAGAGGGATAAGGCGCTGGAAGATCAGCTACGGCGCGCGGCGAGCTCGATTGGGCTCAACGTGGCGGAGGCGGCGTACTCGGATCCGGGCAATCGGCGGGCGCGGCTGTTTACGGCTGCAGGGAGTGCGGGGGAGACGCGGCATGCACTACGCCAGGCCATCGCCTGGCGCCTGGTGACGGCGGGGGAGGCGGAGGGTGCGATGCGGCTGGTGGAGCGGATTGTGGCGATACTTTGGCGGATGACGCGAGGGTGAAGCGGTTTCACCGGGGGTCGGACGGTCAAGTCGCGGGGCACAAGTGCACGTGGACAACCGCGTTCGCAGATGGCGATTGAGGCGCCGGCGGAGTAGCTACTTTGCGGATCCGGATGCAGGCGCTCGCGGTCTTAGTGGACGATCTTGCCAGCGAACAGATCGACGATCGCCGTGTTGGTCGCTGCCGCCAGTGCCTAGGCGCGCTTTCGAGCGCGGAGCAGATCGATTCTATCAGTTCGCTAAGCGGGGTCGAGGCCGCGGCTGGCTGCACCACTGCGCGCCGTGCGACAAAGCTTGGGTGGCGGCGCGGTCTTCTGGCGGCTCCCCCGCCACTTCAAAAAACTAGCAACTGACGTTTCAGACTCGCCGATGTGTGAACGTCCCGCGGGACGTCTCCTTCGGGCATCGAAAGCAGAGTCATGAAGCAAGAATCGGGTATGCAGGGCCGGACCTGGGTCGTCAACGTCCTCAAATTGGCTGGGTTTGCACTCTTGCTAACGGCGCCCACCGTCGCGTGCGGTGAGGGGCCAGGGCAAGCCGAACAATCCGCTGCCGGCAGCGCCGGAGCAGCCGACCTACCAGGAGATTCTGCTCATGCTGGCAACGAGGCAGGCGGCGCGAAACAGCCCGGGGCCGCCGCAGGTGCGAGTGGGAGTGCCGGAGGAGCCGGAAGGACTGGAGAAGGATCGGCCAAACCTTCCCCGTTCGAGGGATTGTGGGTCACAGGTAATCTCCCCGCCGATCACTGCGAGGATTTCCGGCTGCAGTCATCAGCGCGGTACCTGCGCGTACGGCGGGACGCCCATGGAGCGCTTCAACTCGTGCAACTCGCGGCGGACGTGCCGCTCAATTCCCTCAACGACCCCGGCTATGAGCCCTGTGCTGCGGCGCTGATCGTGGAAGGCGAGCACGCACACACCGCCGAGCCCTACTTCTGCGAGACCATCGCGCGCAACGAGAACGGGACAGCATCAACCCAAGCGGTGAACAGAAAAGTTCTGACGGATGAGCTGACCCTCGTGGGGGACAGCCTGCACGAGCAACGCACCAATGCCGACAACGACGATTGCGGCGGCACCAGCGACTACCAGTACACGAAGTCCAGCGACGACCAGCACGGACAGCTTGCCGCTCCCGCGAATATCGACGTGACGGGATATTGGCGAACCAACCACGGCGTCGATACATTTAGTGGCCTGTACGTCGAGCTCGATCTCGAGCAAGCCGGCGTCAGCGTCACCGGCAAGTTCGACATTACGTCACAGTACAGCGGAACCCTCACCGGTACCATCAAAGGCACGCACCTAACGGGCATGATCGAAGACAATTCCGGCTATCCTCCCGACTCATTCGACTTCGCGTTCTCCGCCGATACCCTCCGCTTTGTCGGCCACTACGGCACCGTCGGCGTCTGGAATGGTGCAAACGACTAACGTCTGCTTCAGCCCAGGGCCATCCCGCTCCCCGAGATCCGGTGCTCTGCTACCGGGGCCTCGACTCCAGCACGTCCGTTCTCGCTCCCAGCAATCGCGCTTTGCGGTTGGAAGCTGGTCGGCGTTGTCCACCGACGCTGGGGTCCCTCTGGCTTTCATCTATCACTCCGCTGACCTTCTGCCGTCCTACCGGCAGGTATGAATCTGCACCTCGATGAGGGCGCTGCGCCTCTGCTCGTCATCACCGTGTTCGTGACGTGCGCGCCGGCGATGCGGCGCAGGTCGGTGAAGGTGGCTACGAGCGATACGGCCTTTTCGAAGTCCATGTGCTGTCCCCGGGCGTGTGGACGCGAAGTTCAGAATTCGCGAAAGTTGCACAATCGCAAAACGGGGGGGCCAAGCTCAAGAGCTGTAAACTTGCGGTGCTAGCGCTGTTTGAGGGGTCGCATGAACGGACTAGGAGTTTGTTTGGGCCGGGCGAGGGCGCGAGTTTGTACGAGTTGTCTCCTTGGGTCTACAAGTGGAGCAACGCAATCGGATGTTGTTGAGGATGCAGGTGCCGTGGCCTCCTTGGAAGATGCGCGTTCCGTCGCTGGTGCTCTTGGTGGGGTTGGTGGTGGTTGGCATCGGCGGCGCAGCCTCCGGCGCGGAGGCGTACGGGGCGGATCGGTTAGCCGACAAGGCCGCGGCCAAGAAGCGGCTCAGCGATGCTCAGGTCAAGAAGCTGCTGATCGAAGAGTCCATAGCTGCGTACGACGGCAACTGTCCCTGTCCGTACAGTCGGGCGCGCAATGGGTCGCGGTGTGGTAGGCGGAGTGCTTACAGCCGTGAAGGCGGTGCGGCGCCCCTATGTTTCGCGGCCGATGTTTCGGCGGAGATGGTAGAGGCGTATCGGCAAGAGCACGCGGAGGAGTAGGGGGATCTAGCTTCCGCGGTCGACCTGTAAAGTTCGCAGCCATGCGGCCACCGGCGCCAGACATGGGATGTCGGCCTCCGCCCAGTCGTAGCTTGGTAGCTCGTCCGCGCTGACCCAAGCGATCTGAGCGTGCTCGCGCAACACCACGCCGCCGGCGGTGATGGACGCCGCATAGACGTCGAGCGAGATGACTCGCGTACCCACCATGGCCGTCCCGTTGGCAAGGAACTGCCCGACGCTGATCTCGAAGCCGAGCTCTTCCGCGATTTCGCGGGCCAGCGCGGCCGTGGGCGATTCGCCTGGTTCGACTTTGCCGCCGGGGAACTCCCATTTTCCGGCCAGGCTGCCGTGGGGGCCGCGTTGCGCGATCAGGCATTGGTGGCCTTGGGTGATGGCGGCGCCAACGACGTGGAGGGGCGGCATGCGGGCGCGAGTGTAGCGGCTGCGAGGGTGCCGAGTCTTGCTGTAGAGTGAAACGATGGCGCAAAGTGAGCGGGGGCTGTACGAGACGCTGGTTACGGAGGCGATGGCGGCGCAGTTGGCGGGGCTGGAGGGGGGGCTGCAGGCTCGGCGTTCGGAGTTGCATGAGGCGGAGGCGGCGGACCGGATTGCGCTGCATTTGGGGCGGGTGATCGAGCGGGCGATTGCAGCGCTGGATAAGCGGGAGCGGGTGAAGGTGGGGACGCGGCTGGCGAGGCAGCTGGTGGACCAGGTGGTGGAGGCCACGAAGAAGGGCGAGCTTTCGGGCGAGCGCCCGGTGGAAGCGGGTGACGTGCTGCGGAGCGTGCTCGGACGGCTGCCGGATGGCAGCGACGAGACGATCGAACAGCCGCTGATGCCTTTGTTCGATACGACGCTGCTGACGAACGCGCCCGGGGAGCCGCGGGTCGGCAGCCAGGTGCTCACGGAGGTGCATTCAGCGGATCGCATCGACGTGGTGATGGCGTTCATCCGTCGCAGTGGCATCCGGCCGCTGCTCGACGCGCTGCGCGCCCACTGTCAGGCGGGGCGCGCGCTGCGGGTTTTGACTACCACTTACACCGGGTCGACCGAAGGGGAGGCGCTGGACGATTTGCGTGGTTTGGGCGCGGACGTGCGCGTTTCTTACGACCAGGGCAGTACTCGGTTGCACGCCAAGGCTTGGTACTTCTATCGACACTCGGGGTTCTCGACCGCCTATATCGGTTCGTCGAATCTGACCCACTCCGCGCAAGTGAGTGGTCTCGAGTGGAATGTGCGGGCGTCGCGCGCGCGCAATCCGAGCGTGGTCGACAAGGTGGCCGCCGTTTTCGACAGCTACTGGAACAGTGGCGATTTTCTGGCCTACGATCCGGAGCAGTTTCGGGCGGCCATGGCCCATGCCGAGCGCGATCGGGTCGCGGTCGTGATGAGCCCGATTGAGCTGCGCCCCGAGCCGTTTCAAGAGCGGTTGCTGGAGCAAGTGGCGCTGGCACGAGGGCTCGGTCACCACAAAAACTTGCTGGTCTCAGCCACCGGCACGGGCAAGACGGTAATGGCCGCCCTGGACTACGGGCGCCTGCGCGAGTCGCTACCTCGAGCGCGGCTGCTGTTCGTCGCGCACCGGGAGGAGATTCTGACGCAGACGCTGGCCACGTTTCGGCACGCGCTGCGCGACTACGCCTTTGGTGAGCTGTGGGTGGGGCGTGCGCGGCCGCAGCGTTTTGAGCACGTTTTTGCCTCGATCCAGAGCCTGACCGCCACCGGCTTGGACCACCTCGCGTCAGACCACTTCGACGTCGTGATGGTGGACGAGTTCCATCACGCGGGGGCGGCGACGTACCGGCGCTTGCTGGAGCACCTGCAGCCGGTCGAGTTGCTGGGACTGACGGCTACGCCCGAACGCAGTGACGGCTTGCCGGTGCTCGATTGGTTCGACGGGCGCATCGCGGCGGAGCTCCGGCTGTGGGACGCGGTCGATCAGCACCGGCTAGTACCGTTCGCGTACTACGGGGTGCACGACGGACTGGATCTGCGAGTGGTGCCCTGGCGACGTGGCCGCGGCTATGATGTCGAGGGGCTCAGCAATCTGCTGACCGGCAACAACGCGTGGGCACACCTGGTCATTCAGGAGCTGACCCGTCGCGTAGACTCGGTCGGTAAGATGCGAGCGCTGGGTTTCTGCGTCAGCATCCAGCACGCGCAGTTCATGGCGCGTATGTTCCAGGAAGCAGGCATAGCGGCCGTGGCCATCTGGTCCGACACGTTGGAACATGAGCGGCGGCAAGCGCTGCTGGATCTGGCCGAGCGCCGGGTGAACGTCGTCTTCTCGGTCGATCTGTTCAACGAAGGGGTAGATGTTCCGGCCGTCGACACGCTGCTGATGCTTCGGCCAACCGAGAGCCCGACGCTGTTCTTGCAGCAGCTGGGTCGTGGGCTTCGGCGGCACCCGTCGAAGACGGTATGCACCGTGCTCGACTTCGTGGGCTTGCACCGGTCGGAGTTTCGCTTCGATCGCAAGCTGCGGGCATTGTTGGGCGGTAGCCGGAGCGACGTCGCCGCGCAGGTCGAGCACGGGTTTCCGTTCTTGCCGGCGGGCTGTCACATGGAGCTGGACCGCGTGGCCAGCCAGATCGTGCTCGCGAGCATCAAGAACGCGGTGCCGTCGCGCTGGGCCGCCAAGGTCGAGGAGCTGCGGCTGCATTCGGGGTCGAAGCCTGACTTCACGCTTCAGTCGTTCCTCGACGCGGCCGGGCTCGAGCTGGAGGATGTGTACGCCGGCAGCAAGAGTTGGTCGGACCTGTGTCAGGACGCCGGGCTCGCGACACTGCCGTCTGGTCCTGCGGAAGAGCAGCTGCGGCGAGCGTGTGGACGTCTCTTGCATGTCGACGACGCCGCGCGCATCCAAGGCTACCAAACCCTACTCGCCGGCGACTCCGTTCCCGATCCGAGCGCGCTGTCGGAAGCCGACCGGCGCCTTCTGCGTATGCTCGTCGCTTCCCTCGTCGACAAGGCCGTGACCAGCTCTGCCTCGCTCCGCGAAGGTTGCGAGCTCCTCTGGAATCACCCGCAAATTCGGCGCGAAGTCCTGGCCTTGATGGCCACGCTTGCCGAGCGCGTCGAGCACATCACCACCGCCCTGTCGGGCCCAAGCCCGGTGCCGCTCGCCGTCCATGGCCGCTACACGCGCATCGAGATTTTGGCCGCCTTCGGCATCGGCGACGGCGCCAAAGTCGCCCCCTGGCAAACCGGCGTCTACTGGGCCAGCAAAGCCGCCGCCGACCTCCTCGCCTTCACTCTGGACAAGACCAGCGGCCAGTTCTCCCCCACCACCCGCTACCGCGACTACGCCATCAGCCGCGACCTCATCCACTGGGAAAGCCAGTCAGTCACGCGCGCCGACAGCGAAACCGGCGTGCGGTACCAAAACCACGTCGCGCAAGGCTCCCGCATCATGCTGTTCGCGCGCCGGCAAAGCACCGACCGCGCTTTCTACTTCTTGGGACCGGCGACCTACGTGAAGCACGAGTCGGAGTTACCGATGTCGATCACGTGGCGGCTCGAACGGGCGTTGCCTGGCGACCTGTTTGCGGACTTCGCGGCGGCGGTGGCGTGAAGCCGCCCGACGCAGGACGACAGGCTAATAACAGTCGGGCAAGCAAAGCGCTAAACACGCTTCAAGAACGAGTCGACGATTGCGATGACCTCGTTGGGCGATTCGATGTGTGGGTAGTGGCCGGCGCTGAGACGTTCGAGGCGCGCGTTGGGGGCGAGGCGATGAAGGGTTTCTTCGTCGACGGGGAGCATGCTGGCCAGGTACAGCAGGGGTAACTGACACGAGGCGAGGGCGTTGTTGGCGTCCCATTGGGCGACGCTGTCGAAGGCTCGCGAGAAGATGGCTTGCGGGGCAGCGCTAGCGCGATCGAGCAGGTACTGATGCTTGTCGGGGTTCCGGCTCGGAACGCCGAAGCCGCCGATCAAGCCCAGCAGGGGTGCCCGCCAGTCGTCGGTGTGCAAGCCTTCGAGCACGGGAGCGAAGGCCTTCCAGGCGGCAGCCGGCATGCACACGGATGCATCGAGTAACGCCAGGCCTGCCAGCAATGATGGTGACTTGCGCGCCAGCTCGACCCCCACGACGCCGCCCAGGCTGTGGCCGATCACTACCGGTCTGTCCAGCTCGAGGGCGCGGCAGAGCCACTCCACGTCGGACACGTAGTCACCGATCGTCAACCCGTCGCTCGGCGCTGGGGAGCTCTTTCCATGGCCTCGCAGGTCGACCGCTACGACGCGGTGCTTGGCTTGGAATGCGGCCAAAAGCTGGTCGAAATCATGCAGATCGCAACTAATGCCGTGCAAGAAGAGCAGCGGGGGGCGGCGAGTGCCGAGGTCTTCGAAATGGAATTTCGTGCTCGCGTCGCGCTCGATGAACGGCATGGACACATCGTAGCTGATGGCTAGGGCCTTGTGCGCGCGTAGGGGCTAGTCGCCCGCTTCGGTCCCCCGTATAAAGACCCATGCCGCAGAACCAGACGGAGCGCCCCCCTACCGCAGGGTTAGGGCCGCCGTCTGCAGGCCTCACCCTCGACGGGCGCTACCGACTGGAGCGCCTGCTCGCCCGCGGGGGCATGGGCGAAGTATGGGCCGCCGTCGACGTGAGTCGCGGCGGACACTTTGCCATCAAGATTGCGCGTGAAGCGCCGACGCAACAAGTCGAGCTGCGCCGGCGCCTGTTGAGAGAAGCCAAGGCGGCGTCGAGCATTTCTCACCCGAACGTGCTCGAGGTGCTCGACGTGTTCGAGCTGCCGGATGGCAAGCCGGCCATGGTCACGCCGCTGCTGGAGGGCGAGACACTCGGCGCGCTCCTCGCGCGTGAAGGCTCGCTCAGCGTGCACCAGACGTTGGAGCTGATGCTCCCCGTCGTCGACGCGATCGTTGCGGCACACCGCGCGGGGATCGTTCACCGGGACATCAAGCCGGACAACATCTTTCTTCAGCGTCAGGGTGAGTTGAAAGTGCTCGATTTCGGCATCGCCAAGCTCCGGCCGACGCGCGACGTGAACGAGAGCAGCATTACCGGAACCGGCAATTGGCTGGGCACTCCTAGCTACATGGCGCCCGAGCAGGCGTTTGGTGACGCTCCCATCGACGAACGCGTCGACGCTTGGGCCATCGGTGTCATCCTGTACGAGTGCCTGGCCGGGCTGCGCCCGATCGAAGGCGAGAACCAGCAGCAAGTGCTGCGCAATTTGCTCACGCAGGGCATCATGCCGCTCCACCTGGTACGGCCGGACGTGCCCCGCGGGATGAGCGAGCTGGTCATGCGTCTTTTGGCTCGAGAACCCCACAAGCGCTGTGGTGGCCTGGTTGAGGTCCGTGATCTGCTGGTTGCCTTCACGGCTTCGTCGTCGGCACCGACGGTGCCGCTGTAGTCGACAGCAGCTCGAAAACCTCTCGCAGGTCTGGTCGTTCGGTGCGCTCTCGCGACAGCATGCGAGCGACGAGCTCTGACAGGGCCGTGGGTACGCTGGGGACCAGCTGATGCGGCGCCCAGCGCTCTTGCGTCAGCACGATCTTGAGCACGTGCCCCATGCTGACGGCGCGCGTTGGCAACGCTCCCGCGACGAGCTCGAACAAGATCAGTCCGAGCGCCCAAATGTCGGCGCGATGATCGACCTGCTCGCCGAAGAGCTGCTCCGGCGCCATGTAGGCCGGCGTGCCCAATATGGCGGCCGCTACGGTGAGCTTCGTGACGTCCGCCGCAGTTTCGGACAGCCGTGCGATGCCAAAGTCCAGCACCTTGACCCGTGGCTCTGCTTCGGACGTGCGCTCGAGGAAGATGTTGCTGGGCTTCAAGTCACGATGCACGATGCCGGCGGCGTGAGCGGCGCCCACCGCCGCCACGACCGGCAGCATGAGCGTCGCCGCCGCTTGCACCGGCAATCGCCCCTCGCGCGCGAGCTTGCTGCCGAGAGTCTCTCCCTCCAAGAGCTCCATCACGATGGCGGGAGTGCCCTCCGTCGTCTCGGTCAGCTCGCGGATGCCGACGATGGCCGGGTGCTGTACGGCGCGGGTCGCGTCCGCCTCGCGCATCAGCCGGGCGCGCAGCTCGTCGCTGGCACCGGCGCGCACGAGCTTGATGGCTACGGGCGTGCCGTCGGCGTTGCTCGTCGCCTCCCAGACCTCGGCCATGCCGCCGCGGCCGATGCGGCGCAGCAGCTCGTACCCGGGAACACAGGCGCTCGAGCGCCCCTGGTCCGCGTCCGGTCCCACTGCCTTGCCCGTCAAAAAGCGCGCGATGAGGTCGAGGATGGAAGCGGAGTCGCGGCCGAACATCCCCGAGCTACCGGGCAACACGGCCAAGCTACCGGCGGCCAGGTTTTCGGCGAGCCAGCGTCCATGCTCGAACGGCACGACGCCTCGGCCTTCGCGCTGAATCACGAGCGTCGGTGCACGAACTTGCTTTGCCGCGGAACGCGCGTCCATGTCCAACCAGGCGCGGGTGATGGGCTCGATGCGCCCAGGGCCCAAACACGCGCGTTGGTATTTGGCGTACCAGCGCAAAAAGTCGGAGTCTTGAAGCCGATCGGCATAGTTTCGCTCGCTGAACTGCGCGGTGCCCCATTGCGCCGTCAAGGTTTGGACGAAGTGCTCGCCGGCCGCTGCGTCGAGACCGATCGTGTAGTCGGGGGCTTGGGGAAGCCTTGCGCTGGCGCCAAACAAGACCAGGTGGCTCACGCGCTCGGGCCGCTCATGCGCGAGCCACAGCGCGGGCGCGACGCCATCGTAGGCGGCGTAAATCGCCGCGCTGCGCGAGCCGACTGCGTCCAAGACGGCCAGCAAGTCTGCCGTCCAATCGCGCCAATCGGGGAGCTCGTCGCTCGGTAGCGGGTCGGACGCGCCGGTGCCGCGGCGATCGAGCATGATGAAGCGGCTGAAGCTGGACAGGCTGCGAAAGAAGCCAGCAGTGATGGGATGCTCCCACCACACGTCCACGTTGTTGAACGAGCCTGGAGCGAACAGCAGATCGATGGGGCCGTCGCCCATCATTTGGTAGGCCACGTTACGGCCTTGGCAGCTCGCGAAGCGGGTCTCCGGGGCGTGGCTCGACACGTGGACCAGCTGTGCGTAGCAGGCCTTGTTCTTCGCGAGAAGCCGGTTCGCGGGGGGCAGCTGAGGTAAGGACTCAGATGAGGGTTTCCCCCCTCAGCATGCGTGAGCCTCGCCCCTCCGTCGCTCCTGGGCCTACTTGCTCAAAACGACGTGCGTGGCGCGCTCGGTGGGGACGTGCTGGGTGCACTTGTAGCCGAGGCTCGCGGTGTCGATGCCGCTGAGCAGGTGCTCGCCTTTGCCTAGAAGTATGGGCGATATGGCGAGGTGCAGCTCGTCGATCAGGCCGGCGCTGAGGTACTGGCGAACGGTGGCGGTGCCGCCTCCGATGCGGATTTCCTTGCCCTGGGCCGCCTCTTTCGCGCGCGCGAGCGCGGCGTGGATGCCGTCCGTGACGAAGTGGAACGTCGTCCCGCCCTCCATGGTGAGCGAAGGTCGCGCGTGGTGGGTGAGCACGAAGACGGGCACGTGGTACGGCGGATTGCTGCCCCACCAGCCCTTCCAGTCGTCGTCTGGCCAAGCGCCGCGCGACGGCGCAAACATGTTGCGACCCATGATCCAGGCGCCCACGTTCACGAAGCTGCGCGCGGCAAAGCCGTCGTCGACGTCTTCGCGGGCACCCTCGGCCGGCGCGCCAATCATGTTCTGAAAAGTCTTCGTGCCCACGAACCAGGCGTGCAAGCCGCTGCCCCCGACACCCATGGGATTTTCCAAAGTCTGATCCGGACCGGCACCGTAGCCGTCGAGCGAGATGGTGAATGCGTTGACGCGAACTTTGCTCATGGTCGTAACTCCTCCCAGAAGCGACGAACGAGCGCGAGCCCGATCGACACGCCGCGTGAATTTTCTTTGCGCGGGTCTCTCACGCCGAAAAAGTCTTTCCATTCAGGCAATTGAGCCCCCAAGGCCCGCAAGCGATCGTGTGGTGGTGGTGGCGGCCAGGCGCCGTTGGCGGCCGGCCCGGTTCGAGCGCCAGGTCCCTCAATGATGCTGTTCGGCGGCGGTGCACCGCGGCACGCGGTTTGCATTGCGATACGGGTATGCGCTGGTATGATGAAAGTATGACTGCTGCGAAGATCGCGATCACCTTGCCGCGGCCGCTCTTGGCGAAGGTGAAGGGTGCGGTGAAGCGGGGGCGCGCTGGCTCGGTTTCGGCGTTCGTCTCGGAGGCGCTGGAGGCGCGGGTGCGAGAAGACTCGTTGGCGGGGTTGGTGCGAGATTTGATTGCCGAGCATGGCGAGCCGTCGCGAAAGGACAAGGCATGGGCAAGGCGCGTGCTCGGATCGAAGCCGAGATAGGGGTCACGTTCGATACCGGCGCTTTAATTGCGCTGGAGCGAGGGGATGGTCGCATGCTGGCTTTGCTGCAGCTCCTGGCGCGTGACCGCTCCCGCATCCGTATTCCGGCGGGCGTGGCCGGCCAGGCCTGGCGAGGTGGCAGGCGGCAGGCCGTGCTCGCGCGGCTGTTCTCCTCGCCCGAAGTGGAGGTTCCCAGCCTCGATCTCTCGATGGCACAAGCTAGCGGTGAGCTGTGTGCGGCGACGGGTACGTCCGACGTCATCGACGCATCGGTCGTGCTGGTGGCTCGTGAGCATCACGATGCCATCGTCACCAGCGACGTGGAAGATCTGCGCCGCCTCGACCCGTCAGCGCGGCTCGAGCGGATCTAGACGGTTCGGAGCGAGGCCTCGTTTCGGCCGACTACGAAGCGGCCGACTACGGAGGATTCACGGCGGCGGCCACGGCGACGTCCGTGTGCCAGCTCCGGCCCAGCGCCGTCTCGATGCCGAAGCGCTCCAATCCAGGCCAGACGACCGCGTCGAGCGTTTCGCGCACGATGCGCTGCCGGTCGGGGCGCGACAAAACCCCCAGGCCGGAGAGCTCGCTGGCGCATGGGTCGAGGGCCACGTCCGTGCCGAAGAAGTCACCACCTAGGGTGTCTTGCAGCATTTGCGGCAGATGGGGTCCGACGCAGTCGCGCGCGCCGCGTGCGTGCTCCTGCGCCAAGAGCGCCCAGCCAAGTCGGCTGTGATTCACCTCGTCGCGCAGAATTTCGTGCATGGCTCGTCGGCACCGCGGATCTTGGGCGCGTGCCACCAGCTCTGCCAGGAGCGCAGTGCTGAGCGTCTCGGTCACGCACGAGAACGCGACCACCTCATAAAGCACGCGTTCGCGGCCGTCGACGCCGGGCGGCGCGAGCGGGCGAGCCGTGACCATGGGCGTGGGTAACGGCTCGCCGCCCAAATGCTCGATGAGGTCGAGGCATAGCTTGGCATGTCGGAGCTCGTCCTCGGCTGACTGTTCGGCCATGTCCGCGATCAGCGCGGGGACGTCGTGGGCGCGAAGCCGTGGCGCAAGCGCGCGGAACCGCTCACTCGCCTCCAGCTCCGACGCATAGCGGTACTGCCACGCACGGCACGCCAGCGCGCGCGCCATGTCCGATGGCACGCCGCTCATGGCGCGCAGCAACCTCGACCCGAATCGGCGCCTTTACAGAACCCAGCGCAACAGTCTTGTGTGTTCAGGCAGTCGCGCGCCCAGCAACAAGCACACCCGCACGGATCGGCAGCTTTGCCGAAACCCATCGCGTCGGGGTGGCATGCGAGCGCAGTTTCACTACCGGCCGAGCCGCCAGACCCGGCGCTGCCCACGACGCCTCCGGAGCCGCCATCAGCCGCCTTGCCGCCCGTGGGGTCCATCGCGCCCTTGCCGCCGGTGGCGCTTCCTCCCGCCATCGTCGGAGAGCCCGCAGCGGCCGAGGAGCTCGATGAACCCGCAGAGCTGGCTCCGCCCGAAGCGCTCGACACGCCTCCGTCGGCCCCCGAAGCGCTCGTCGCGCTCGCGCCACTCGAGCCGGATCCGCCGGTGCCACCACTATCGGCGGGGTCCACCAACACAGACGTCGTGCCCGCGTCCGACGGGTGTGCGGGCGCGCCGTCTGGCTCAGCGGCTCCGCGTCCGCACGCGTTGCCGAGCGACGCGCCGCCGAGCACCAAGACATTGAACCACCTCTCGACCCGCATGAACGTCAGTCTATTGGAACCGACCGTGCCGCGCAACGGAGCGCGCCGCTTCGGCAGGCTCAGACAGCGCTGACGCGAGACGCGTCAGATTGCCACGCTCGCGAATGACGACGCGCGAGTCGTCTCGTGCTCGTCACGATCTCGGATCGAACGAGTGCGCGTTCTCGATTGCGAGACGCGAGTTGACGATGCTAGAGGACGGGCGGTTAGGTAGATGCGGGTGGCAAGGGTGCAGATCCGGGTACGGGCGAGCTCGTGACCCATAGTGCTCGGGGAGATCTCATTGCTGCCTTGGCGTTGCGCGCGCGACGTCAGAAAGAGAATGCAGATGAGAAAAAAAGACATCACGCGAATCGTTGGTTCTGGCCTGGTCGTTCTGAGCGCCAGCGTTGCGCCCCACGCCCACGCGCAATTTTATCGAGACACGTACTTCGAGGCGGAGTGTGCCGACTCAGGGCAAGGGAGCTATACGACCAAACTAACCAGCATCACCGGCTTCGCCGGGACTGGCTACATCCGTAGCGTCGGCAACACGACGGCCGCGACGTACAACAATACCAGCGCCGATCACGCCATCTACACCTTCAAGGCCTATCGCTACGGCTCCTTCAAGCCTTGGTTTCGCATCAACACCAACAACAGCGCGTCCGATGACTCGTTCTTCTATCGCATCGACGGTGGCGACTGGTTCTCCATGACCAGCATTCCCGCCGGCAGCGGCTGGCGCTGGATCGGTGCCGACGAAATGTACATGGGTCCGGGCGCCCATACTCTCGAGATCGCCAATCGCGAAGATGGCCTGAATCTCGACAAATTCGCGATGATCTACAGCGGCGCAACCCCTAGCGGCAACGGTGGGCCCGCCTACAATTGCCCGACCCCCTTGTACTTCGAGAGTGAGTGCCGCTCCAGCGCCTGGGGCCAATATGTTTGGGACAAGAAGGCCAAGACTGGGTTCTCGGGAGCGGGCTACTTGGAGGCCGTCACCACCAACACCGATCCGAACGCGGCGGGGGACGAAGTCGTTTACCCGTTCGAATCCGCGGGAGGTAGCTACAATCTCTTCTTTCGCATCAACAACAACTCGAACGCCAACAACGACTCCTGGTTTTACCGCGTCGACAACGGTGCCTGGGTGACCATGAACAACACCAGCGGCCTCGGTAGCGGCTGGCGTTGGGCCCAAGGTTCGGCGGCGGTGTCGTTGCCACGCGGCGACCACACCGTGCGTGTGAAGGGCCGGGAAGGCGGCCTCAGCTTGGACAAGCTGGCGTTCGTCCCCACTACCGCGACCGGTCCGTCCGGCACGGGCGCGGGCAGCGCTGCCGTCAACTGCGAGCCGTTCCAAACCATGGCCGATTGGGACTACTTCGATGTCCTGGCTTACTACGACACGCACGTCAACTACATGACCGCCTACGGCGCGGAGGAGCTGCCGATGCATGTCGACTGGCACGCCATCAACGGCTCCGGTGGTGCCAGCGGCGCCGGCAGCGGCATCGCCTTCCTCGGTTTTCACCGGGCCATGATGAACATGTTCCGGAAATACGCGATGGAGAACGGCGGACGTAATTGGCTGCCCATCAGCACGACGGCGTTGGTCATACCGCCGTGGCTGCCGGACGCGCTGCAAGCGCTCGGCGGAGCAGGTTTTGTGGATCAGTACGCGCCTCGCGCCAATGATCAGCTCACCAACTACGGCATCCCCGCGTACCTCACCGTCGCCGGCACGCCGAGCACTCAGTGGCCCAACAATACCGTCTGGGTCAACAACGCTCAGGTCACGTACACGCGCATTGGAGACATTCCCGACCTCGACACGTTGGGTCAAGTCATTGGTTCCGAGTACCATGGCTCTCTGCATGGGGCGATCGGTGGCACCATGGGAGCCTTCTATTCGCCCGCGGATCCCATCTTCTACGGCTGGCACGGCTTGATCGACACCTTGGCCGACGTCTGGCTCGCGACCCCCAAGGGCAAAGCTTGGGCGGCGGCGCATCCGAATCATCCGTTCTTGGCAGTCGGGTTCACGAGTCACGAGGGCTGGGACAACGCTGACTTCGTGCCTTGACGTGCGCCGAGCGCGCTGAGCCAGCATGAGATTGCCCACTGGGCGCCGGAAAGAAGCCGGCGCCCAGCCGGAGCGAGACATATACCGTGGGCGGCTCTGCGGCGCGCCGCACGTCCGAGTCGTGAGCGCCGAGTCCGGAACACCGGCACAAGGTGGCACAAGGGACGCCCCGTAATATCGAGTTTCTCGCCATTTAGGGCGGGCACGTTGATTGCTAAGCTTCGACCGAGGTTGAACATGTCGAAGCTCATTCGAGGCGCACTGCTGGCCGCGCTCCTGTCCGCGCTCCCCCGCTGTGGTGGCACGGACGCCACCCCAGACGCCGGTGCAAGCGCGGGCCACAGCACGGGCGGCACGCAAGCTGGCGACGCCGGGTCCGCGGCAGGCGGCTCCAGCGGCGCGGGCGACCTTGCCCACGCCGGTAGCGCGAGCAGCGGCGAGGCCGGCACTTCCCACGTCGGCGGCTCAGCCGGCACCAGCGCGGGAGGCTCAGCCGGCACCAGCGCGGGAGGCGCAGCGAGCGGCCTCGGCTGTGGCGCAACATGCGGTCCGAACGAATACTGCCGCGCCCCGTGCAGCGGCACCGGTTTCGGCTTCGGTGGCACGACGGGCCTGCCGATGACGCCGCCGCTGCCCGGTTGCGCTCCCCTGCCCGCCGCCTGCAACGGCACCCCAACCTGCGACTGCATCTGCGGCCCCGCGCTCGGCTACGCCACCTGGTGCAGCACCGGCTCCAAACCCATCACCTCCGGCCCCGCCGTCCAATGCGGGTGCGCCTGAGCGAGACTGGCTGCCAAGACGCAGCCAAGCTCGCAGAAGGCTGCCGTATCGGCAATCGGTACCTCTTCCTCCACTTGAACGGCGGTGACCGTCGCACCTCCAATAGCTAGGTGGTGAAGCAATTGGGACGAACGAGCGACCAAAGAAATCGGTGTTCGCGCGTTCGAGCCGCCGCCGTCCGGCACCTACTACGAGCGGCCGCCCCCACTGCCGAGTGCGCCGACCGGTGCTGCCGCTGCAACGGCTCGTTGGTGCAGCACTTCGGACGACGGAGCGACCACGGCATGGGTGCGGAGCGACCACGGCATGGGTGCTCGCGCGTTCGAATTTGATGTTACCCGTGTAAGGAAATTTCCTGAGTGATTTCGTGGGCGGAATCGCTTCAGTGCCAGTACTCCAATCTGTAAGTAGTCGGCCGCGAGTTGCCGGAATCCTTACAGATTGGAGTATCGAGTTTTCTGTATGCGCGCGGACGAAATCATTGAGGAAATTTCCTTACAGGTGTGACTCGGATTTGCGTTGCGGAAGGGCCATCTCCGGTGACCGTGATTTTGCGTTGCGCAAGGGCCATCTCCGGAGTCGCTGCCCGAAGACGGCAGCGAGCGAAGCCACGTGTGGCGAGTGGAGCGGGAGTGAGCGGCGCGGGCGAGCGAGGGTGGGGCACGCGGTTCAAGTGGCGGGGGAGAAGAGAGGATCAGCGGGCGATGAACAGCGACACGCCGGGGTGAAAGCCCCAGGGTTTGACGCGGCCGCCTTCGGGGTGGAAATGCCGCTCGATGCGCGCGACCACTTGTTTGCCCTCGACCTCGACCGTGATTTCGGTGCCGACGGGCTTGGCGTAGTGACGCTTCACGATGCTGGCGGCGAGCTGGAGCATGGCGGGCGAGGTCTCCGCCTTCTTCAAGCGACGCAGCCCCCGGTTCTCGAGCAGGTGCGGGGGCGAGATGCGCTCTACGGGAGTCGTCATCGCCGCGACAGGCGTCGGGATGGTCACGACGGGCGTCGGGATGGCAGCGACGGGCGTCGTGCTGGTTGCGACGGCGACGTCGTTGGTCGAGGCTGCCCTGAAGGCGTGGAGGTTCGTGTAGCTCGGGCGCGCTTCGGCGGTCTTGCTGTTGGCGGCACTGACGATGAGGGCGCCTAGCGCCAGGAAGACGCTCAGGACTCCCGTACCCGTGTTCATGTCCGGGTGGGTTTGCAACCGACACGCCAGGCTGGGGTAGGCGGGGCCCGACTAGGTTTTTGGGCTCAAATCGAGGAATGAGCAGGAGCGCGGGGGCGCGCGCGGCGTCAGCGGCAACACAGGTTGTTTCTCGCCGGACACGCCCCGAACGGACGCTATTCGGCCGGAATGGAGGTGCGGGTCGCGCCAGCCTGGGCGGAGCCCCAGACCCTTTCGCAGCGCGCCTCGAAGGCTGACACGGCCGCTGGCAACCGCGACGCCAAGATGGGTGGCAGCATTTCGAACACCTTGGCCACGATGTCCGGCGCGACACCGTGCGAGCTCCAAGCGAAGCCCTCGGCGTACATGCCGGCCATGGCTTCGTCGGGCGGAGCCGGGAATTCTTTGGCGCTGCGGATGTGCGGAATCAGCTCCGCTTCTTCGGTGGCCAAGTGTGGCGTGAGTAATTGAGTCAGCTCCGTGACGACGGCCAGCGCGTCCGCCGTGTCCGGTAGCTTGCCGAACGCGGCGTTGCCCCGTTCGAGCAGTGGATCGATCTTGCGGTGGTCGGCGGCCAGGCCATCGATGATGCTGGCTTGCTCGGGGTGTTGCTGGCGCATGCTCGGAAACATGCCGGTGTCCTCGACGTGGTGGTGCCCGTGTAGCGCTCCCTGGAACTTGGTCCATTCTTCGCGCAAAGCCGAAGCGCGCGCGGCGTTGCCGGCGAGACCTCGAAGCGCCTTGGCGAAGCGCCCCAAGTCGCGCCGAAAAGCGTGATGAGACATCATGAACATGGTCGCCATCGACGCGCTGCCGTCGTCGTTCAACAAATTGGGGGGGCTCGGCATGCTCTCCGCCTAGGGCGAGCTTCGCCGAGCGACAAGCCCGTTACTTTCGATCGTGCGTCGATGCGTCAGCGCATCAACCGCGACGGGTCCTCGAACAGGCGGCTCCAGACGCTGCCGTTCAGCTGGTTTTGCTCGAGCAACCACTGCCGAAAGCGTTTGTACAGGGCGCGATCGACCGGCGTCGGCGCCGTGAAAAACTCCGCCAGCGACCCCTGATGGGTCAGCCCGGGCAAGTCGTACACGGCGCGGCCCAGGCACTTGACGGGCGTGCCGTGCGTCAGCGACGACAAACCGACGGTGCTGTTGATGACGACGGTGCCGCGCGCGCCGCGCAAGGCCGCCGGCAGGTTGATGACGTCGGCGTACAAGAGCCGCTGGCCCAAGCGGTGCTTGGCGCGCAGCGCTTCAATCTCCGCGGAGTAGTCGCTGTACGGCCGATCCATGGGGTGCAGCTTCAGCAGCAGCACGTGGTCGGGCGGAGCGTGCTCGGCAAAGGTGTCCACGACCTCTCGGATGAACTCGCTCACGTTCGCGTAGCGCGAATGCTGGAGCTGCGAATCTAGGTGCACCTGCAGCGGCACGAAGAAGTACGGTGGTAGCTCGTGCCGCTCGAGCTGCGCAGCCAGCTCGCGATCGCGCAAGGTGTGCAGCAAACGTCGCACCGTGCCGCGGAACCACAAGCGCGCTTGAGGCAACGGGCGAAGGTCACGGTGGTGCTGGTAGTGCGGGTAGCGCTGCCGTGAGAGCGCGGTCGCGCTGGCATAGCAAATGGTGTGCAGCGCCGACTTGATGAAGGCGTGCTTGACGGCCTGATGGCGCTCCTCTCGCGCCGGCTCGATCCCGGAAAAGTGGCTCGGATCGCGCGGAATGGACGAGTGCCCGTTCACTCCACCGCGCTCGAAGGTGACGAAATCGGGCCGGAGGTAGCCTTCTTCGAACACGAATACTTCCACGCCCAGCCGGTCGGCCCGCGCGATGGCGGCGCGGTGCAACGGACGACAGTCACCGAACAAGACCACGCCGTCGATACCGCTTTCGCGCACCAGCTGCTCGAAGAAGGCCGGCCACTCTGCGAGCGGCCGCCTGAAGCTGACCACGCCCGCCCCGCGAAAGTACAAGTCCTCGCCGCCGTTGAAGTTGACCTTCGTCACCTGCGCGCCCGCCGCTCGCAGCTGCCCCGCAACCCGCGCAAAGAAGGGCCCCGCTGGCCCCTGCAACAGCAGCAAGCGCCGCCCCGTCAAGTCAGCCACGGCGTAGCTCCCGGCCGTGCCACCACTCGAGCCCCGAGCGCGCCAAGCTCGACAGCTTGATGGCGAGCCGCGGCAACTTGATGGACCGGCCACGCGCTCGGGCCGCTTGCTCCAGCTCCGCCACTTTGTCCTCGGCGCTGCAAAAGCAACGCGCGGACCAGCTGAAGTAGCGCGGGTAGCGCAACAGCGTGCCAGCCACCAGCTCGTCGAGCGACAACCGACGGGTGCGGCGCGGCAGCGGCACTTGGTCCTGGGTGAGGCCCCAACCTGCGTAAAAAGGCTGGCCATAAGCGACGACGTGGCGACCGCGCAGCAGCGCTTCGAAGCCGACCAGCGACGTCATGGTGTGCACCTCGTGGGCGGCGTCCAAACACGTCGCAATCGGCACTTGGCCGACCAGCATGTCCCAGGGCGGTGCCAGCACGCCGTGCAAGCTACCGCGGCGATTGCCGCTCATGACGTCGGGGTGCGGCTTGTAGAGGATGTATGCATCCGGGTTGGCGGCGCGGACGGCTTGCAGCAAACGCAAGTTGTCGCCCACGCCCGGTGCGCCCAGCCGCACCGAAGCGTCGTCTGCCACTTGGCCTGGCACGAACAAGATGCGTTGGCCGGGGCGCGCCGCTGGCTCGAGCTGCGAAGCGCCTGGCAAGTTGTACTTGCTGATGCGGCTGTCGATGATGCGTTGTCGCAGCCGAGCGGCACGCGCCAGCTCTTGCTCCGAGAACTCGGCTGTCTGCAGCAGCTTTTCCAGGCGGCTGGGTTGGGCGGGATCGTAGTAGATGCCGTCCGGATCCAACACCAGCGACCCGGGCGCGGTGAGGTCGGAGCCCAACCCCGCCGAGCGCAAGAAGCCGTCCTCCATGTGCCACAGCGGAATCCCTTGGGCGTTGGCCCACGCGCTGAGCGCGGGAGTTTTGCGGCTGGCCCAAACGACCGCGGTCAACTGGTCGGCGCGCCCTTGGCTATCGACCTCACTCGTGGCGCGGACGAAGCGCACCTTCCGACCCGGCGCGCGCAGGTAGCGGCGCACGAACGGCCGCTTCCAGTAGCTCATGTCGAAGCACACGAAATTACGTCGATTTTCGGCGAAAGTCCGCCGCTGCAACGCGAGATGCTCCAGCACTTCTTCGGCCGCGCAGCCCTGCCCGCCGAGCGGATGCCGGTAACGCGGGTAGAGCAACAGCGCGCCGGCGGTGAGCTGATCGAGCGTCAAACGGCGCGAACGGCGCGGTGAAATTTGCCGGTCGTCGGTCAAACCCCAACCCGCGTAGAAGGCTTGGCCGAAGCACGTCACCTCCACGCCCGCCAACAGCCCCTCGAACCCGAGCTGCGAGCTCACGACGTACAGATGCCGAGCGCGCGCCAACAGCGCTTGCGGGTTCACGTCAGCGCTCACGACCGTCACGCGTGAGGCGAGGCGTCGCCCCGCCAAGTAGCCGCGCTTCTTGCCGGCCACCGTCGCCGGATGCACCTTCACCAGCACGCGCGCGTGCGGATGCTCGTCCAGCGCGCTTTTCAGCATGCGCTCGAAGGTGTCGTCATCGGCCAGCGCTCCCGTCACCGAGGCGTCGTCGTAGGTCTGGTCGGCGACGACGACCAACTCTCGGGCGTCCGCAATCTCCGCCGGCAGCTCGTCCGGCGCGTGGTTGTATTTCGAGACGCCGCTTTCCACCAGGCGCTGACGAAAGCGCGCGGCCCGCTCGAGCAGCGCAGCGTCGTTCAGGCGCGCGTCGCTTTGCAGCAACTCTTCGAGCCCCGAAGGCGAGCGCGCGTCGTAGTAGATGCCGCGCGGATCGACGATCAGCGACAACGGAGGCTCGCTCGAAGCGACCCCGACCGAGCGCAAAAAGCCGTCTTCCAGCGCTAAATAGGGCAAATCATGTTGGCGGGCGTATTCGCGGGCCCTGGCCGAGGTCGGCTTGTGGCCCCAGCCGGCCACGGCCTCCACGCGGCTGGCCCCGCGCGCGCTCGGCCGAAAGCGCAGCCGCTCGGCGCCCAAGAGTTGGGCAAGCCCGTTCAGCCGCCACAGGCCGGGCGAAAAGATGGCTACGCTACCCCAGCGCTCGCGCATCACCCTTCGAAGAGCTTCTGCACTCTTGCCACGTCGTCGGCGGTGTCGACTCCGGGGGCGGGCCGTTCCGGCACCACCGCGACCTGGATCTTCATGCCCAGCCACAGCGCGCGCAGCTGCTCCAAGCTCTCGCCGAGCTCGAGCGCGGTGGGTCGGGTTTGGCTGAGCGCCAGCAGCGTCGACACCCGATAGGCATACAAACCAACGTGGCGGAGGAAAGTGTCGTCGGGCAGCGGGGTCGTGGCACTGCGCGCGGCGTCGGTGCCGAACTCTCCGCGCAGCCAAGGAATGGGCGCACGACTGAAGTACAGCGCGCGGCTCGCCTGATCGACGACCACCTTCACCACGTTGGGATCGAACAGCTCTTGGCGGGTACGTAGCGGGGTGGCCAAGGTGGCCAGGCTGGCTTCGGCGTCGTGCCGCAGCGTCTCGGCGACGCGCTGCACCAGCTCCGGCGGCAGCGCCGGCTCGTCACCCTGCAGGTTGACGACAATCAGCTCCGGATCCAGCCGCAAACGCCGCGCGACCTCCGCCAACCGATCGGTGCCGGTCTCGTGCTCGGCGGAGGTGATCATGGCCTCCCCACCCGCCGCCGTCACCACGTCCACGATGCGCTGGTCGTCGGTCGCCACCATCGCGAACGCCGCGCCCGCCTTCGCCGCCAGCTCCATCACCCGCACGATCATCGGCTTGCCGCCGAGGTCGACCAACGGCTTGCCAGGCAAGCGCGTCGACGCAAAGCGCGCCGGAATGATCACGCCGAATTCTGGGGTTGCTTCGGACGTACTCATAGGATGGCAATCACCACGGCCGCCGAAACGGCAATTTGGTAGATGACTTGCGTCACGTCTACCGCGTTTTGCAAGACTTTCGTGTCCACCTTCGGCGGCACCAAGATTTCGTCTCCGGGAAACACGGGCAGATCGGTGTCGCCGACCGCAACCTCGGCGTTGGCCCGGATCACGATCACGCGACCGCGATCCGAGCGATCGGTGTAGCCGCCGGAGTCGGTGATGTAGTCGGAGGCGATGGCGTTGGGGCGAAACATCACGGCTTGCGTCATCATCACCTCGCCGCCGACTCGCACCACGTTGGTGCGCGCGGGGATGACGATTACGTCGTCCGCCTCCAAGACCACGTTGCGCTGCAGGTTGTCACGCGCCGTCACCACGCGCCCCAGCGGCTGGACCAGGCGGGCCCGCTCCACGAATTTTTGGGTCAGCTCGGCCTCGCGCACGCGAATGTTGGCTTCGCCCTGCGACGCCGACAACGCCAACAGCGCGCTTCGCTCCAGGCGGAACAGCGCGTCATCGATGGCGGTTTTTTGGGCTTTCGCGACGGAGGCGCGCCGCACGTGCACCGCCCGCGGATTGGCCAGCGCCGGGTCGACCGAGACGTAGTTCAACACGTCGACCAACCGCGCGCCGCGCCGCACCGCCAACACCGAAGGGCCGTTGAACTCGCCCTCCAGGTGCACCAAAATCGTGCCCGCGCGCCCGTCACCTCGCAGCGTGATGGCGTCGCCGTCTTGCAACGTGAAGGTGCGGAAACCCACCACGCTCAGCGTTCGGCTGATGGGCACGCCGCTGCGAATGCCCTCGATCGTAACTTGGGTGGCGCGCGCGATGCCCGGCACCACGCCGAGCGCTTCCGCCCCCGTGACCGGGCCTGGCTTGAACTCGAGCGTGGCCGGCAACGTGACGTCGCCGCGCATTTCGATCACGGTGCCGCGCGGGTTGACCAGCACGGTGTCGCCGTCTTTGAACTGGACCGACGGCAACGTGCCCTTCAACAAAAACTCGTACAGATCGATGCTGGCCAGCCTTTGGTCGCCGCGCAGCACGGTCAGGTTGCGGTAGCTGCCCAGCCGCGGATCGATGCCCCCCGCCTCTTCCAAGAAGAACAATACCGAGTCCGAAGGCACACCCGCGTAGCGACCAGGCCGCTTCACGCCGCCGGTGACGAATACCGCCACCGGCTTGGCGCTGAGCAGGTTGGTATAAACCTCGAAGTTGCGGGCATAAACGCGGCTCAAGCCCGCCTTCACCTTGGCCGTCAGGTCCGCGTTCTTGGTTCCAGCGACCTGAATCGGCCCCACGTTGGGCAAGAACACGTTGCCCTGCGCGTCGACCAGCAAGATCGTGCTGATCTCGAGCGCGCCCCAGGTATTCACCTGAATGCGGTCGCCCGGCATCACCAAATAATCGGCGTTCAAGCCGTCTTGGCGCGTGCGCAAAAAATTGCCCGTGAACAGGCGCGAGCCAAACGGCTCGGGAGCAGGGGAAGCGCCCGGCAACGGTCCGTTCACGGCGTTCGCCGGCGGGGGCGCGGGTTTGTCGTCGGGAAACAGGGCCTTGGGAATATCCTCGGAAACGCTGATGACAGGTGGCTTGGACGGGAGCGAAGTGGCGACGGGTGGCGTCATTTGGGCGAGCACGCGTCGAGGTGACGCCCAGCTCAACAGCACACCGACGACCACTGCCACCAGGAACAAGATTTTTGACAGACGAATCATAGCCGTGCGTGCTCCCGAACAGCGGCACTGAGCAAGCTGACGACCCCCAACAGCAGAAAGCTCAAGAAGAACGCGGACACGACGCTACGCAGCCGTCGCGGGTAGGTAGAGGAATCTGGCTGCGACGGGCTGGCGATGGTCGCGAGGTAGCGGTGCTGGCGATCGGCATTGGAGCGCGCAAGCTCGAGCGAGGCCAGCGCCGATTCGTAGGCCTTCTGCGAAAACTCCTTCTCGACCATGGCCGCTTCGAAATCGGCGAAAGCATTACTGATGCTGGCGCCCTTCGTCGGATCGACGAGACGCCGGCTCTCACCCGATACCTGGGCCGAAAGCGATTTTGCCCGCTCTTCGGCGGCGAGCACTTGCGGGGCGTCTGCCCTCATGAACGACTTCAATTGCATCAGCTCGGCCCGAGCCCTTGCTACCTCTCCTTCGAGGTGGGTACGAACCTCCATCGCGCCGGCTGCCGACTGCAAGGGGTTGAAGTCCGCGTGCTTCTGCTGCAAGCCGACTATCTTCTCGCGGGCAACACGCAGACGCTCTTCTGCCTTCTTGACGTCGTTTTCGGCGTACTTCGTGCTGTCTCGTCGCTCTCGCTCGGACAGCTTGTTCACCATCTCCTCGCTGTAGGCGAGGATGCTGCGCGCGAGCTCGACGGCTTTTTCGGGGCTGAAGGCGCGGACCCGTAGGGTGATGGCTCCCGTCGATTGTTCGTAGTCGACCGAGATCTTGTGTCCGAAGTATTCGTAAGCGTCTTCGAAGCTAGCGCTGGCTTGCAAGCGCGAGAACCAGTCTTCGCGCGGATCCTTGTAGTGAGCGATGCAGCCGTGCTCCTTGTCGAGTCGGCTGAGCATGTCCCGTGACAAGACGTAGTCGCGCACTGCGAGTGCATCGTGGCTGCCGTTGCCACTCACCATGCCAGCCAGCAGCCCCTCGACCCCCAGGGTCGGCCTCATCTCCGAAGACTGAACCGTGAATACGGAGTGAGATTCGAACTGCTTGCTCGCGAACAGGCCGAAATACAGCGCGGCGACGAGGGTAGGCAGGGCAACGAACAGCGCCAGGCGCAGGGCCAGACGCCGGGTGCGAGCGCGCCGTACCGCGCGAGCGTGGGCCTTGGTCGAGCCCAGCATCCGGTCCGAGCTCGCAAGCGGCGCTACCTCTCCCAAGCTCGGTCGAGCCTCGGGCAGCTTCTTCTCGGCGGGTGCGGACATCAGGCGGCCTCGTAGACGCGAGACGCTTCGTCGACAGAATCGAAACAGATCAGCCGGCCTTCGCGCAGCACGGCACAACGTTGGCAGTAGTCTCTGATCGTACCCATCTGGTGCGAGACGATGATGACCGAAGAGCGGCCGCTTCGTTCCTGGAACGCCTCGCGGCATTTTCGCTGGAAATGCGAGTCACCCACTGCGGTCACCTCGTCCACGAGGTAGGCATCGAACTCGATCGCCATGCTTAGCCCGAAGGCCAGCCGTGCCTTCATGCCCGAGGAATAGGTCTTGACCGGCATGTAGAAGTACTCGCCAAGCTCCGCAAAATCCATGGTGAAGCCGACGACCTCGTCGACGTCTGCGCCGTAGATGCGCGCCACGAATCGGCAGTTTTCTTCACCGTTCAGCGAGCCATTGAAACCGCCGCTGAAACCGATCGGCCACGAGACGGTGCCACTGCGCCGAACGATGCCGCTGTCCGGCTGCTCGGTGCCCGCGATCACGCGCAGCAACGTCGACTTTCCCGAGCCGTTGCGGCCCAAAATGCCGATGTTCGTGCGCAACGGAAATGAAAACGAAATGGCGTCCAGCACCACGTTCGAGCCCGAACGCGTGGGGTAGATCTTCGTGACGTTTTCGAGGTCGATCATGAGATTTCCAGTTTCCGGCGAGCCATGCGCTCGAGGCCCAGGCCGAAGAAGAGCAGGACGAGGATCCAAATGGCCGGGTACCAGGGGTCGACGTGACGTGCGTGGTAACCGGGGAACCAGCCATCGCGCACCAGCTCGATGGCGTGAACGATGGGATTCATGAGCAAGACCTCGCGAAACCCTCGCGGCAGCGACTCCACCGGGTGGAACACCGCCGACAGCCAGAAGATCGGCCGGATTATAGCGGGGAACACCTGTTCCACGCTACGGCTGTACACGCTCAACCCGCAGCAAAGTAGCCCAAACGAGGCACCCAAGCCGGCAGCGAGGCCGAGGCCGAGGACGGTATCCAGCAGGCTCTGGACCTTGAATTCGCCTTGGTAGAGCGCAACTCCACCCATGAGAACGGCCATCACTACCAACTGGGTGACGCCTTCCAGGACGGCGCGCGCGATGACGAGGTCGAGCGGACGAACCAAGGGGTAGAAGAGCAGCCCCTTGTTGGAGTCGATGGCGGAAAGACAGCGCGTTGCCGTCTCTCGAAAAAGCGAGAAGGGGACGATGCCGGTCGTGAGGAAGGCGACGGTCGACATGCCTGGGGGCGTGGGGTGACCAAAAGCGTAGTAAAGGCACGCAAACATGCCGATCCACAGCACGGGATGGGCCAGGGCCCACAGGTATCCCAATTGGGCTTCGCCGAAGCGCGTCTTGGTTTCACGCAGAAGAAGCGCGTGAACGACGTGCAGCTGACTCAGCGTTCCCCTCATGGCTTCACTCGGAAGGCGAGCTGTCGCCGTAGACGTCGGGCACGAAGAGCCAGTCGCGACCGTTGAGGCACGCAAGTCGCAGCGTGGCGCGTCGCGTTGCGTTGGACGTGATGTGGAGGGGTCGACAGGTCCGTCCGCTTGCCGCGGTGTAAGACTCCTCGGCGACGACCGTAGCGTCACCCACCCGTTGCGTCGAGCCGCTCGGCAGCGTCGCAATCTGTCCGAGCAACGCTCGCTCGCTTGCGGTTCGAGCTTCCACGGTGCGTCCGGTATCGTTCGCGTCGGCTGCCTCACGGGCGCTGACGGTCGGTCGCCGAGCGCAACCCCCGAGGAAGACGAGAGCCGCCACCGTGACCCAAGCCTCAGACGGAGAAAGGCCCATTTGTTCCGCTGTATCCTTCGCAAAGCATGCGGCGCGCATCATGCTTCGAATGGCAGACCCAGGCAACACGCGGCCTTGCTCGAGGCGACCAACACCGATAAGGTCGCCCAAGCCACGGATCTCGCCGGGAAAGACAGTGCATGGCGCCTGACGAGACTCACGAAGAACGCGGCCCGTCGGCCCTGGAGGGCTTCCACCGCGAAGTGGCTTGCTGGCCGCACGGCGAGCCGTTGCCGGAGTTCTTCTGGCGGGACGACGACGTCACGCGCGTCGTCCCGAGCTTGGAGAGTTTCCTGCAGCTCTCGGATCGACGAAACATTCCCATCGCTTTTGCGGCAATCCCCACTCAACTGACGTCTGGGGCTGCGCAAGCGATTCGTGCTTCCAAGTTGTGTCGCATCGCGGCACACGGTTTCACGCATACGAGCCACGCGACCGCGGATCAGCCGGACAATGAGTACCCTGCCGGTCGGGCTTCGGCGACGGTGTTGAGGGAGCTGCAAGAGGGGCAAAAGCTCATCAAGGAGAAAGCGCGCGACCGCTATCTCAGCATGTTCGTGCCCCCCTGGGGGCGCTTCGACGTGAGCTACGATGCGCTGCTCGCTCGCGCCGGCATCGTCAGCTATTCGGGCAGTGCCACCGCGGCGCGCTACAGCGTGCCGGTGCAGATGGATTGTCACATCCTGACCGAGCACGGCAAGGCGGCGCTTGCGTTGGACTTCGTCCTGCGCCGAATAACGCGCCACCTCGAGGTGCGTCGTAGTGGCCGCCTTCCCCGGCTCATGCCGATCGGCTTGATGACGCACCACCGGACGTTCGGCTCGGAGCTAGAGGTGGCGCTCGACGAAATCTTGGAGATCATCCAGGCCGCGGGTTTCCGGTTCGTCGACTTCGAGCTGATCGATCGCGTCGCAGCCCGCGCCGAGGCGGGCCAGGCGGCACCGCTCGCTCAGTCCACCAAGACATGGGGAGGGAAGGATGGGCTCCGCCTTCCTCAACCGGGCGAGCCGGATCTCAGCTTTGCCGAGCTCCTGCTGCGAAAGACGCTGCCGCAGCCCGACGAGGGTTTCGTCGGCCTGGAGCGTGTTCTGCTCGAAATCGCGATGGCGAGCCCCATCTCGGTGTTGCGCTATACGCACCTCAAGGACGCCGTCTCGGCGCTACCGCCGGGCGCGCGTGTTCTGAGCGCGGGTTGTGGGAAGGCCCTGGCCGAAGTGGCGTTGGCGATCTCGAACCCGGACGTTTCTTGGTTGGCCGTAGACATTGATCCTACGCGCTACCAACACGCCGCCAGCATCGCGCGGAACGCGGATGTCCCCAACGTACGCTTTGCCCAGGCTGACCTGGATCAAGCCGGCGGCTGGGACTTCGGCCAGGTGGACGCTATCATCGTGTCCGAGGTTGCCATGTATTTGCAGCAGCCTGCGAAGACCTTCGCTGCTCTTCGAGCGCACCTCAATCCGTCCGGGACGTTGACGTGCATCGAGCCCTTTTTGACGGACGGCGACCCGACGTTGCTCGAGAAGCTTCGGCAGCATACGGCGAGTCTGCACGGCGGGTTTACGCACGAGCAGATGCGCACTCTCGTCGCCGGGATGGAAGTGCTGAGTCTTTGCAACTGCTACTGGCACGCCCCCGATCAGCTTTTGAAGATGCTCTGGGACCAGATGTCCGCCACTGAGAGCTGGGGCTTGGTCGACCTCATGTTCGCGATGGCGCAGCTGGACCTGAGCGACACGATGGCCACGCATCGCCGCGAGGCGACGGCGGTGAAGATCGTGGCGCGAGCCACCACGCTACCGTAGTGGCAGCCGCGGGCTGAGGCGGGGGCGGCATTCTGCCAGAAAAGGCCGGGTTTTGCGGCGCTTCGCGATAGGATCTTCATGACGTCGCGAAACTTGAGTACGACCTCACGACTCGATGCCTTCACCGAAGTTACCTCGATCTCAGGGATCGATTGTTGGCAGCTGCCGCCAGGCGGACAGCACGGGGCGCGGATGACGGACTCCGGACGGAACATCAGCCGTTCGCTCGAGGCGGCCTACTGGCGCGTCCTCAGAAAGCAAGTAAGGGCCGACAACATCATGAGCGGGGCTCGAGAAACCTTCGTCGAACGCTTGAAACGCAACTACCTGGGCGGCAATGGAGCGGGGCCGACTGCGCTCCCCGATGTGCCAAGAGCAGCACCGGCCGTACCGGCGCCCCGCGTGAAGGAGCGCCCTCTGGTCAAAGCGCCGGCGGAGGCGCCCGAGGCGCTCGAGGCGAAAGCCAAGGCTCGCTTACCGCTGCCGTTCTATGGCATCGAGCAGCAGTCCTTTCGAGACCGCGAGGTCATCTTTACGTGCGTGGTGGGTGATCGCCATTTCTTGGCGGAACCGCACGCGACGACCGGGTACGAGCACGTGCTGTACGTCGATCGCGACTTGAATTTCGAAGCCTGGAACCAGCGCCCGCTGTTGTTCTGGGACGCGGCCCCCAAGCTCATCACGTTGTTTCACAAGTATTCGCTATCGGCGCTGGTTGCCGAAGGCACGAAAATGCTGTGGGTCGATTCTCGCGTCGAGATAACGGCCGAGGTCGCGCGGAACATCTTCGCCTCCCTGGACAACAGCGACTTGTGCTTGTTCAAGCACTACGAGCGCGACTGCGTCTATGACGAAATGTTGGCCGTTCTGGAGGCAAAGCGTTCGTCGGCGGCACAATGCGAGGAATACGCTCGCCTCCTGCGCGAGCAGAGCTTCCCTCGCAATCGCGGCCTGTTCGAAACGGGCGTGATGGGGTTCCGGATTTGCCCCGAAGTGATCGCACTGTTTCGGAAGGTGTTCGGGCTTTGTTACCGTTACGCATCCCGCGATCAGCTCGCGCTGCCGGTGGCGCTCGCGGGCAGCGGAGTAAGCTTTCACTTGTACGACGGGGGCGAGACCAACCTCCGGAGCGCCGAGGGCGTCACGGTGAAGTCGTGGAAGGACCTACCGAAATGAGCGCAACTTATACCGTCCTGGTGCCCGTATTCAACGCCACCTCCGTGGTCACGCGGACGCTGAGCTATCTATTGTATAGCGGACTGGAAGCTCGGGACATCATCGTCGCCGACGATTGCTCGACCGAACCGGCGATGGCCGAGCTCCAGCGCTGGGCTACCGCGCAAGGCGTCCGCTGGCAGAGGGTGGAACAGAACCTCGGTTACACCCGCAATATCAATCGCTGCCTGGCCGAGGTCACGACCGACCAGGTGTTGGTCGTGAATTCGGATTGCTTCATCACCCGCCAGTCCGTCGAGAAGCTCTCTGGAGTGCTGCAAAAATTCGACATGGTGGGGTGCGCAGGCCCCCTGTCGTCGAATGCTGGCCACCAGACTATCCAGCTCAAGCGCGACATTCGTTGGCAAGCCCTCAGCAACGACGAGGTGCGCCATTTTTCCGAGCGAATCGAGCGATTGCTCGCCGAAGAATTCGGCTTGCGCCCCTGGCTGATGCCTAGCGTCAATGGGTTCTGTTGCTTGTGGCGGACCAGCGTTCTGCGTGACCTCAACTATTTCGACGGCGAGGAGTTCCCGCGGGGCTATGGCGAGGAAGACGACGCCTGTCTACGGCTGATGGAGACGGGTCGATTTGCCGCGATCGTACCGTTCGTTTTCGCACCCCACCTCAAGACGCAAAGCTTCTCGACGAAGGAGCGCGACGCGCTAAAGAGCCATGCGCAGAACAAATTGCGCATGAAGTTCTCCAACGCCTACATCGATCGATTGCTCAACCACAATGCTCGCAATCCGCAACTAGCCGAGCTCAAGCGAATCGCGATTGGAGCGTAGAATGGGGCAGGACCTGCTGAAGAGAGTGAACGCCGGCGAGTTCGACGCCCTCGACTTTGGTTGCGGCAACGGCGGCTCCGCCGATTTCGTCAAGAAGCAGTTCGGGTACCAGCGCATCGCGGGCATCGAGCTAGACCCCAAGAAGATCGAGGTCGCTCGGAGCGCTGGTCTCGAGGTGCTGCAAGCTGACGCGACTACGGTCGGGGTTAAAAAGGGTGCCGTGGCGGCCAGCTTCATGTTCCACTTCTTGGAGCACCTGAAGAATCTGGCGGACGCTCGCAAGGTGATGATGCAGGCGTGCACGGCCGCACGAGATTTCGTCTTGATCCGGCAACCTTTCTTTGGAGCGGACGAACAGCTGTTGGAGCGAGGTCTGAAGCTGGCCTGGTCGACGTGGCGGACGCACGCCAACCGGATGACCACGCTGGCGTTTCATTCCATCCTCAGTGAGCTGGCCGAGAAGCAATATCTGCAGGATTTCGTCATCAACTACGCCATCCCCATCGAATCGACGGAGGACACTCAGGTGATCCCGCTCGCTACGGGCAGCGAAGAGCTTTTTTACGACGAGGCCAAGCATGGCCCGAAGCAGATCTTCCCCTTGACCAACGTCTACCGCGAGGTTTGTATCATCATCAGAGTGGGGGCCAGCATTCCCCTCGAAAAGATAGAACGAGCCTCGCGTGTCGCGCGTCGCGTATTTCCAGCTGCGTAGACTTGCTGGCTGGCTGCCAGCCCTCGTCGTCACGTTGGGCCTGGCTTGCACCACGATGGAGCGTCCGCGTGCCAAGCCCGCCGCCACTGGAGCACCCTCGAGCCCGAGCCCGCAAACGGCGACGGCGGCGGCGGACCGAGGCGTCTTCGACGTCGTAGCCTACGGCGCCAATGGTCAAGACGATCTCGATGACACGCTGGCCGTCCAGCGCGCGATCGACGCTGCTGTCCGCGAACCGGGAAGTGTCGTCCAAGTACCTGCCGGCACGTATTACCTGGCCGATCGAGCTCCCGAGGATTCGGTTTCGCTGCGGATCGACGGAGCCCGACGCTTGACCTTCAGCGGGGCTGGCATCGACGCGACCGTGTTCGTTCTGAGATCGGAACGAGACGCGCACATGATCGCGCTTTCGAGCTGCCACGACGTCAGCGTCAGCGGCTTCACGCTCGACGGTCGGCGCGAGGGGCGCAAGGACACCCACGGCTTGAGGGTAGCGGACAGCTCGGACGTGCGGTTGACGACTCTCCGAATCCATTCGACGGCTCATTACGGCATCGGTTTGCAGCAGGGGACGTTGCAACGGATCTGGATCGAGCACGTGTGGATCGACGACACCGGCGGCGACGGCATCGATTTCAAGAACACCGAAAACGACAACCGGGACTTGGTCATCCGCGACGTGCATATTTCGCGACCGGGTCAGACTGCCGACAAACAGACCGGCGTCGACATCCGCGGGCCAGCGCAGCTAGACGACGTGTTCGTCAGCGGTGTGCGCAGTGGCGCGACCGGCATTCGTTTTCGCGAGGATGGCCCGGATACCGGTCTTGGCGGACATCATTCCCGTTTGTCGCGTTTCAAGGTGGAGGGGGACGCGGGTAGCTCCGGCGTCGCGATCGCCGCTGACGACGTGTCGATAGACTCCGGCGTGGTCGTCGGCACCGACACGGGTGTGGTGATGCTGGGCAAGTCGGCACGCGTCAAGGACGTAGCGGTCCGTGGTGCGCGCTACGCGTTCAGGGTCACCACCGAAGCTCGTGATTCGCGCCTGGTCTCGTGTAGCGGGGATTCTGGGCGAGCGGGGGTATGGCTGGAAGGGGCCAACGCAATCGTGCAAAGCTCGAGCTTCGCGCACAATCGCGTTTGCGGAGTCTGCGTACGGCCTTCAGCCACCGCCCTGCAGCTGCTCTCGAACCATTTCGAGGACAACGGCGTTTCGGTCGACGATGAGGGTGCTTCCACCAACATCATTCCCCCTTGAAGCCAACGAGTTTCGCGAGCTTCGAGTCTGCCCAGAAGCCAGCAGGATCCTGTCGGAGCTTCTGAAGCTTGCGAGCCAGTCGTGCCGTTGGCGACGCGCTTCTTCCCAGCCAGTGGGCACGGGTAAGGCGTAGCCATGGGAGTGTTCCCCAGCTGGACGTGCCGGAGCCGTCCAAAAGGTTTGAAACGAGCGTGCGCCAGAAGCTGGGGTCACCCACCAGGTCTTGAGGAACCACGCGCGCCAGCCGCCGTAGACCGAGGTCAGGGGGAGCCCCGTCGCCCATTTCGAATACGGGCGTACCGGCGCGCTTCGCATCCCAAGCCAAGGGCCCGTTGGGTGCCAGAACCGCATCGACGTGGCCCAGTAGCGATTCGATGACGCGGCTCGTCGGCAGCCACACTACGCCGCCTTGTGCGCCGGCTCGCGCGGTGGGGCGCAAGAAATGTGGCTGAGGGTGGTGCAAGCCGGTGATCTCTGTCAGCCGCCTTGCCCCGACTCGTAACTCGGGGGCTACCAGCACCCACGGCCGGGTAGCAGCGGGGCTTCCTAGCCGCGCCCAACTGGGCAGTGGACGTGCCAAGCGATGCCAATCATCACCCTCGTGGCTCGTGGGCCAGCAAGCGCGGTTTGCGCCGAGTGTTGCCTGTTCGCGTTCGTTCCCCGTGAGCGTCACTGGATCTTCCCCCCACAGCACGGTGAGCAGGGGAAGCGCGCACGAGCCCGGCTCGAGTCGCAGCACGCGCCCGCTGGGCGGTAAATCCGCAGATCGCACCATACGCGTGGTGAGACGAAGTCGGCGATCTCGGCTCAATAGCCACGCCGCGCGCAAAAGCGCAGCGCTTCGTCCCACCAGCTCGAGCGTGAGATGGTACCTCGTCAAGGGCTCTCGCCGAGGTCGAGGGCGTGCAGCCAACTCGTGACGTGGGAGCTGGCCATCCCGTGCGCAGCAACGTGATTCATTGCTTTGCCTCCGATGTCGCAGCGCCGATCTAGGTCGAGCATGAGGTGGAGCTGTCGGTACCAATCTTGTTCGTCGTCACAGAGCACGACGGGCGCCCCCAGCTCTTGGTGACGCAACAGGTCGTCATTCTTGGAAGCCAGCGTCGGGCAGACGAACGCGGCGGATTCGAGAAATTTGATCGCCGACTTGCAGTCGTTGAAGTCGTTCGGGACGAGCGGAGCCAAATTCACCCAAGTACTGCCGAGATGCTTCGGAAGGTGGTCGTAGCTCACCTTGGGCAGCCAGCGGACACGCGCCTGCGGCAGCCCAGGGATGGCTAGTCGGAGTGGGCCGAAAAGCTCGAGCGTGACCTCGGGGCATTTTTTCATGAACTCACTCAATGGAGCGAGGATGCTTGCGAAGTCGAGATCGTGGCTGGGCGAGCCGGAAAAGTAGCGAAGCACCAGTCGATCTCCAATGCTGAAGCGCGGGTAAAGCGCCCGACCTTGTTCGACCCAGGTTCGTGACAATCCGTTGGGAACGACAGTTACTCGAGCCAGCGGGCGTTGCTCGAGCAGGCGCGTCGCCAGGGCTCGTGTCGAAACGATGAAGTGATCGAACACATCGAGCGTTGCTGCATAGCCTGCCAATCGGTGAGGAACGCCGTGGCTGTGTCGTACTGACGCAGGCAGGCCGCTCACATTTCCGGCAAACAAGAGATCGTCGAAGTCGGCCACCAGTCGTGTTCCGGCACCTCGCAGCGCCCCGAGCGTCCGCTCGAATGAGGGCGTCATGCACGGTCGGACGCACACGACAGTGTGTGCCCGTTTCGCGACCGAGCGCGGCAAGCTATCCGACAGGACCGCTTCGGCACCACGAGTGAGCTCGATAAAGTGGCCAATCCGATACCTGCATGAAGCGTACGCCCGACCGCTTCGAACCCCCTGATACCAGAAGCAGACACCACGCGCGGACGGAAGAAGCGGTCGTCTCGACACTTGGAAACCCTGGCCGCCGGCTCCGTAAATCGCTTCAGCGCTTCTTCTTCACGACGCCGTCCAGCTCCAGCAAGACGCCCAGCAGATCTTCCATTTGATCGAGGGGCCACATGTTGGGGCCGTCGCTGAGGGCTTTGTCGGGGTCGGGGTGGGTTTCGAGGAAGATGCCGGCGACGCCGACGGCGACGGCGGCGCGGGCCAGGGTGGGGACGAGCGCGCGCTGCAGGCCGCCGGGGCCGAAGCCGCCGGGCTGTTGGACGGAGTGGGTGGCGTCGAAGACGACGGGGCAGCCGGTTTGTTTCATGACGTCCAGCGCGCGCATGTCGGAGACGATGGCGTCGTAGCCGAAGCAGGCGCCGCGCTCGCACAGCATGATCTGTTCGTTGCCGGCGTCCTTCAGCTTGTTGACGACGTCTTGTAGATCCCACGGGGCCATGAACTGGCCGCGCTTGACGTGCACCGGCTTGCCCGCTGCCGCCACGCGCTGCATGAAGCTGGTCTGGCGCACCAAAAACGCCGGTGTTTGCAGCACGTCGACGACGCTGGCTACTTCACTCACCGGAGTGTCTTCGTGCACGTCGGTGATGACGGGCACGCCCAGCTCTTTCTTGACCAGATCGAGGATGCGAAGCCCCTTGTCCATGCCGGGGCCGCGGTACGCCTTGCCCGACTTGCGATTGGCCTTGTCGAAGCTGGATTTGAAGATGAAGGGGATGCCGAGCCGCTCCGCGATACCCTTGAGGGTGTGGGCGGTGCGCAGAGTCAGCTCTTGCGTCTCGATCACGCAGGGGCCCGCGATCAAGAAGAGAGGCTTCTCGTTTCCGACTTCGAAATCCAGCAACTTCATGACGCTAGCGCTCCCCAAAGCAGCCTCCAATCGTGGCCCATACCATCAGCCTGCATGAGCGCCAAGGCGCCGAAGGCGTCGCGCGTGCTGTGTCACTCCGCGCCAGTCACGACGCCTGGTTCGGCCGCCAATTCTAACCACGCTGTTTCGAACCCCGCTGTGTTAGGGATTTCCCATGGTTATCAGGCGAGGCATTGCGGCGACGTTGCCGTTCGTATTCGCGTGCGCGCTCGCCTGCGCACCAAAAAAAACGCCGCTCGACGTCACCAAGTGTCCGCCCACGGTCCCGTCTGCAGAGGCATCGGCCACAGCCGGAAAGAGGCTCGCGCCAACCCCGGAAGCGCCCGCCAGCTCCTTTGGCGCGCCAGAGGCCGCTTTGTCGGCTCAGGCGGCGCCACCCCCGCTCTTGCCGCAATCGCCTGATCCCGACCCGCCGCAGCTCGGAAAAATCGGTGATCTACCGCTCGAAAGCGGGGAAGTACTCAAGGATTGTCAGGTCGAATACCGCGTGCTGGGCGCGGCCAACGCGGACAAATCCAACGTGGTGGTGTGGGCGACCTGGTTCAGCGGCATCACGAAAGATCTCGTACAACTCGTCGGGCCGGGCCGGCTCGTGGACAGCACGCGTTACCAGGTGGTGCTGGTGGGGGCGCTGGCGAACGGTGTTTCGTCTTCTCCGTCGAACAGTCTCGCGCAGCCGCGAGCTCGTTTTCCCACGATCGGCGTGCGCGACATGGTCGAAAGCCAACATCGCTTGCTGACGACGGTGCTTGGCCTGAACCGCGTGCACGCCGTGATGGGTATCTCGATGGGTGGGATGCAAACCTTCCAGTGGGGCGTCGCGTATCCGAGCTTCATGGACCGCCTCATCCCGATCGTTGGCTCACCTCGGCTGGCGCCGTACGACTTGCTCCTGTGGCAGGCCAACGTGGACGCCATCGAGCAAAGTCCCGAATTTGCCGGCGGCAACTACCGCACGCAGCCCATTCTGAGCGTGGTTCAGCAGCTAGGCGATCTACATCTCACGACCGCCGGCAACTACAATCGGGAGGTGACTCGCGAGCAAGTGTTGACCGGACACGACAAGCTTTCGCCGCCGCGCTTCGACGCCAACGACCGGCTGCGCCAACTGCGCGCGATGATTGGCCACGACGTCACTCGAGCCTTCGGCGGCTCGCTGGACGCGGCCGTCGCGGCGGTGAAGGCCAAGCTGCTGGTGGTAGTGAACGAGCGCGACGCCATGGTAACGCCCGGACCGGCGCTGGATTTCGCCCGGCGTGCCCACGCCACCACGCTCACTCTCAAGGGTGACTGTGGCCACCGCTCCACCGGCTGCGAAGAGAAAGAAATCTCCGCCCGCATCGCTCGGTTTTTGCAGTAAGCGCCGTTCTTGCTGGCCAGATCACCCACGCAGCAGTAAGACCGTTACGGCGCCCGCTTGCAGCGCGGGCTGTCGACGACGACGGTGACGCCGCGGTTGCTGGGCACGAGGCGGTTCCATAGCTGGGTGATTTCGCGGTAGCCGGTGAAGATGTCGACGTGGGCGCCTTTGACGGCGAGGCCGCGATCTTCGGCGAGAAAGCAGCCGTCGTGCTTGGTGGTGCCGGAGACGTCGCGCGCGACGCCGTCGTATTCGGGAATGTAGAGGGCGGTGCCCAGCGGGATGAGGCTGGAGTCGACGGCGACGGTGACGAGCGGGGTGATGCCGCGACCAGTGGCGCCGCGGCCCCACGGAAACTGCTGCTTGTCGAGTAAATCGAAGCAGATGTGCTGGCCCGTGCGTGGACACTCGGCGGCGCAGCTGCAGTCACGCTTGGCGAAGCTCACGGTGCCGCCGGCTTTCAAGGTGCCGCTGCCCTGCACGCACACGCTTTCGTAAAAGCTGCGGGGCACGCTGGCGATGGGCTTGCACGAGCCGTTCATCAAGCTCAGCGTCTCGCCTTCGAAGTCGCCCTCGTTCGGGAAGTCGTAATAGGTGTTCTTGAAGGTGCCCAGCACCTTGCCGGCGAGCTGCTGGGGGCTGGGGGCGGTGGCTTGCGCAAAACCGCCCGCGCTACCTCCCGGCGTGCTGGCCATGCTGCTGATGCTGTCGGGGGGCGGCTCGTCGGCAATGACTTGGGTGCGGCGGCCGCGCGGCGAGGACGGCGGCGCATCGCCTTCGCCTTCGGGCGGGGGAGGGTTTGCGAGGTCGCCGCCGAGCGGCTGGGCCATCCAGGCCGAGCCCGCGGTGTTGCAGCCCGCGACCAGCAGCAGCCAAACCATCGCGAAGGTGAGCGGGGCGCGGCTCATGGTTCCTTGCGGCGCGCGGAGGAAGCCCCGGGCGCGTGCTCGGCGCGTAGACGGGCCAGCTCCGGATCGCATTCGCGGCCGGTGTCGGCCGTCACGAGCGGCCGCAAGCTCTCGGTGTGGGCCAGCCAGTGCTGCTTCACGTGCTCCGGCACACCGGCGGCGTCCAGGGTCTCTTTCAAGATCATCAAGCGGCGCGCGAATTGCCCGCCCATGATGGGGTGGGCGCGATGGGCTTCGTCGACGGGGCGACCCGTGTACTCCACGTCGGCGCCCAGGTGGCGCGCGGCAAACTCGTACTCCATCTGCTTGATCCGTTCGCGGCGCGCGTTGCGGAAGAAAAAGCCGATCATCACGTCGTCGAACACGCGGTCCACGAAGCGGTCGATGATCCGGCGCAGGGCGGGCTCACCGCCGAGATCGTCGAACAGGGTGCTGGCCATGGGCGGCCGAAGCGTAGCCTGGATCGCGAGGGTGCGGCCAGTCGCGGGGGCGATGCGCCTACTGCAGCGTGCGCAACCGGCGAATGCGGCGCTGGGCTTCGATGTTGCTGGGGTCGAGCCGGTTGGCCTCGCGCCATTCGCGTTCGGCGCCGGCTTTGTCGGCCAACAGCAAGAGGGCGTCGCCCAGCACCACGTGCGAATCCGGATCGCGCGGCTCGCGCGCCAACGCGCGTTGCACCCAGCGCACGGCGGCGTTTCCGTCACCCAGCTGATTCAGCACCGCCGCCAAGCCGCGGCTGGCCTCCAGGCTGTCCGGCTCCATCACGATGGCGCGACGAAAGAAGCGCTCGGCGCGCGAGACGTCGCGCTTCTTCAGAGACGCTTCGGCCTCGTGCAGGTTGCGGTTGATCAGCGCCTTCAGCTTGGGCGTGTCTTTCGGGTCGATGCCGGCGGCGAGCAGCCAGGCTTGCTTGGCGCCGTCATGATCACCGATGCGCACCAGGCCGTCGCCGAGCAGAGACTGGGCGCGTCCGCTGTTCGGATCCAGCTCGATGGCGTTGCGGGCCTCCTCGGCGGCGGCGGCGCCGTCTTTGCGAATCAAGAACAGCTGCGCCAAATCGATGTGCGCTTGCGGGTTCTTCGCGTCCCAGCGCACCGCTTTGCAGTACGCGACTTGGGCGTCGTCGACCTTACCTTGCACGAGCGCTTTCGAGCCGGCCACTTGCTGCTCGTAAGCCGCGCCGGGGAAGTTGCCTTCGTCCAGGCTGAGCGGGTCGAGCAGCGAGGCGCAGGTGGGCGCAACCGTGCCGGACTCGTCTTTGCCCAGGGGCGCCTTGCGCACGGTCTCCGGGGGCGGAGGCATCGCGGCGGGAGTCGCGGATGCGGCCGGCGCGGCGGCAGGCGTGGCGGCGACGGCGGACGCAGCGGCAGCCAGAGCGAGTGCCGGGACGGCGGCTGCGGACGCGATCTGAGCGCTCGGAGCCGTGGCCGCCTCGGCCTTCGACTTCTTCGACAGTGAGCCGAGAAACCAAGCTGCCAGCAGACCCTGCGCGCAGGCCAAGCCGATCAAGAGCGCCGCGGTCGGCTTGGTGATACCCAGCCGCTTGCGCGTGGAAAATCCGGGCGCGGGGCTCGGACGCGGCGCGGCCATCGCGGCGCCGGCCAGCTCGTCGCCGGGCACGCCCGGTGGCGTCAACGACGGCTGTGGCGGCGGCGGCAAGCTCGGGCTGTGCGGTGTCGGGACAGAGGGCGCGATCGGCGCCTTCTCCGAGTCGGCCATGTTGAGCGCGACGTCGATGGTCGACATCACGTTGGTCACCGCCGGCTGCTGAACCGGATCGACGTGGACGCGACCGGAGCTGAGCACGAGCAGCCCGGAAAGGGCGAGCGCACCGTCGTAGGTCACGCTCGGGTCGTGCGGCGCATGCGCCGAAGCGCCCACCACGAGCCCCTCGGAAAGATCGACCGAGACCGCCAGGCGCGGGTTGCTGACGGTGAGGCGGACCGCGTGCGGAGTCGTGACCAGCGCCCGCAACAGCCGCGCGGGGCCGGTGATCTCCAGGCGCGTGTCGAATGCTTCCCCGATCTGCGCGAGCTCGATCAGCGAGGTATCGGCTTCGGCCAGGCCAGCCAGGGCATTTTCCAAGCGATCGAGCGCGGGCACGCTCAGCGTGTCGGACCAAATTTCGTCCCAGCGCACGACCAGCAGCGACGCCCAGCGCAGCCGTGTGTCTCTGCGCATCCGGCGCAGCAGCTCG